>CAJWHS010000049.1 GCA_913041415.1 uncultured Acidimicrobiaceae bacterium
CGCCGCGTTTGGCAACAGCGTTGATCCCGGCGTTTACGCCCGCGTTCACCGCCCGCCCGATCAGGCGGCGCAGTTCAGCAACTCTCGAATTCTGAGCCCCGAGGACCGGACGCATGAAACCGGTCAGGAAGCGGCGGCCTCGGTACTGGCCGTAGAGGCGGCCTCGACGAGGGCGGTGAACGCTTCCGGCTCGTTGACAGCGAGGTCGGCGAGGACTTTGCGGTCGACCTCGATGCCGGCGGCCTTCAGACCGGCGATGAACCGGCTGTATGTGGTGCCGTTGACTCGACAGGCTGCGTTGATCCGCTGGATCCACAGCTTACGCATCTCGCCCTTGCGGGCGCGACGGTCACGGAAGGCGTAGTTGCCGGCGTGCATCACCGACTCATTGGCGGCCTTCCAGACGCGGGACCGGTTGCCGTAGTGGCCCTTGGCCCGCTCCATAACGACGCGACGCCGCTTCTTCGAGTGCACAGAACGCTTGACGCGTGCCATCTCTCTCTCCTTCTCCTCGCTGGCCGCTGTTCCGGCCAGAAAAAACTCGTACGGGTGATGTCGGGCTCAGACGCCCAGGTCGCGGAGGTTCTTCTCGTCGGCCTTGGCGACGGCCGCGTCACCGCGAAGCTGACGAATCCGCTTCGGGGACTTCTTCTCCAGGATGTGGTTCTTGTTCGCCTGACGGCGCATGAGCTTGCCGCTACCCGTGCGCTTGAAGCGCTTGGCAGCACCCTTGTGGGTCTTCATCTTCGGCATGTCGTGTCCTGCCTTTCGCCGACCGGGAACCCCGGTCAGCATCTCGCTGACCGGAGCTCCGGTCAGATCACTCTTGCTCGTCGGCTGCCGGGGCGCCAGCTTCCGCCGTTGCCGCGTTGGCGGCCACTTCGGCCTTCCTGCGTTCCTTCTCGTGGCGGGCCTGGGCCTGCTTATCCGGTGCGAGCACCATCACCATGTTGCGGCCGTCCTGGCGGGGGTGGAACTCCACCTTGCCGACATGGTCGACCTCGTCAGCGACCTTCTCGAGAATCTTGCGCCCCAACTCGGGGTGCTGCATCTCACGACCACGGAACATGATCGTGACCTTGACCTTGTGACCCTCACCGAGAAACTTCTCGACCTTTTTGGTCTTGGTGTCGAAGTCGCCGGGCCCGATCTTGGGTCGGTACTTCATTTCCTTGACCGTCAGGTTCGATGACTTCTTCCTCGATTCTTTGGCTCGCTGATCGGCTTCGTACTTGTACTTGCCGTAGTCCATGATCCGGCAAACCGGTGGGTTCGCCTGATCCGCGACCTCGACCAGGTCGAGTCCGGCAGCCCGAGCGATGTTGAGCGCTTCGGGTAGTGGCTTGATGCCGATCTGTTCACCATCCTGGCCAACGAGGCGGACCTCGCGGGCTCGGATGCGGTCATTGATCCTTGGCTCGTTGCTTGGGGGTGCTATCGCCCTGAACTCCTCGTGAGCACGGAACCTCCGTAGTGGTTGGAAGCGTCGATTGCCGCTCGAAAACGACGAAACGGACGCCGGGAGTCGACGTCCGCGAAACCTCGCACCACGGATGGCACGGTGTTGCCGAATCGGCCGACCTGACGCACCTCGAATCGGTGGCCAGGTGAGGATCCGGCGAACCGGACCCCACTTCCCTCAGTTGTACGGCCGTTAGGATACCAGCATGAGTTCTCTGTGGACACCTAGTGGCGAACACGACGTTCCCCGCGATCCCGAACCCGCCGTGGGCGCCCCGACCGGCCTCGAACCCGAGATGGAGGATGCGATCGCCGCATCGCTCCCTGACGGGATCACGCTTGACGACCTCTCCCCCGAGCAGTTGGCACAGGCTGAAGAGGCCATTCGCGAGATGGCCGCTGTCCGTGAGCAGGTGCTGTCGGCACCGGCCGGTGATGTGATCGCCAATCACGCCATGGGCCTGTTCGAGCTCGGTGCGTTGCATCTCTCCCAGCAGACGCCGAACTTCGCCGAAGCCGGTCTCGCCATCGACGCGATGGCGGCACTCGTCGACGGGCTCGGCGATCGTCTCGGTGAGGCCGTGCCCACACTGCAGGAGGGTCTTCAGCAATTGCGGATGACCTTCGTACAGCTCAAGCAGCAGGCGGACGCCGAGGGCTGACCACGTGGCGTTGACCTACAGCGTCACCAACGCCACACCGACGACGGTGACCACCGCACCGACGACGAGCGGACGGGTCAATGTCAGAGGCACCAACGCGAGACCGAAGAGGATCGAGGTGGAGCGGAGCGTGACCACGTTCGCCGCGTCGGCGCGGGTGTAGGCGAGCAGGATGAGCGCATAACTCGTCGACGAGGCAAGACCGACGGCAGCACCCGACCGGAGCGACGCCCGGAGCCGCTCGATCGGCAGCCGGTTGCCGATGATTGCGAACGTGGCCCCGAGGTACGACGACATGGCGAAGAACGCCCAGCCATTGACGTCCTTGACCGCGCGTGCGTCGACGAGCGTGTAGCCGCCGATGACAACGCCGGTGGTGAGCGCAAGTACGAGCGCCTGTCGCCGACCGGTGTTCCAGCCAACGTTGCCGATCAACATGAGTCCGATCGCCACGAGCACTGCGCCGACCCCAGTGAGAGCCGACGGCACCTGATCGAGGAGACCAATACCCAGTGCGGCCACCACAAGCGGCGCAGACCCGCGTGCTATGGGGTACACGACGGCGAGCTCGCCGCGGTCGTACGCCGCCGCCAACGCCGTGATGTAGGACGCAATCAGTAGCCCGTTGATCAGGAACAACCACCAGACTTCGAACGGCGGATCGAGGACGACCCACGGGGTTAGCCAGAGCGCTCCGACGTAGAACGAGACGACGAGCGTGCCGAGGCGGTCCGCACCGCTATGGGTTCGAGCGTTCCAGAGCGCGTGTCCGAACGACGCAGCCAACACCAGGAGAACGGCGCTGGCACTCACGGCATCAATCGAAGATCAGGGAATGATCTTCGAGATCGGGAGCTCGACGATGTCGGTGGCGCCCTTGTCACGCAACTGCGGGATCAAGACATTGATCTCGTCCTTGGGCACGACCGTCTCGACGGCGTAGCCCGCACCGCGGAACAGCTCGTTCACGGTGGGCGATTTGAGCGACGGCACTATCTCGATGACCTCATCGAGCGCATCGGCCGACACGTTCATCTTCACGAGCACCTTGTCGCGAGCATCAAGCACGCCTTGGAGGAGCGTGTGGATCTGACGCATGGCGTGGGCCTTCTCCGGGTCGGCGAACGACGCTGGGTTGGCGATCAACTCGGTGTAGCTGGTGACGAGGGTCTCGATGATGCGGAGGCCGGCGGCCTTGAGGGCCCGGCCGGTCTCGGTGATGTCGACCACGACGTCGACGATGTCGGGAACCTTTGCTTCGGTGGCGCCGTACGAGAGACGGACGTCGGCGTCGACACCGGCGGCCTCAAGGTGGCGCTTCGTGATCTCGGGATATTCGGTCGAGACCTTCACCCCCGCCGGCAGGTCGGCGATCGTCTGCCACGGCGAGTCCTCCGGGACCGCCATGACGATGCGCACCGGCTTGGCGGTGGCTTTCGAGTACTTCAACTCGCCGAGCGACTCGACCTGGCTCGAGGTTTCCTCGATCCAATCGCGGCCTGTGATTCCGAGGTCGAAGAGCCCCTCGGCGACATAGGTCGGGATCTCCTGGGGACGGAGAATCCGCACCGAGGCGATGCGGGGGTCATTGATCGAGGCCTTGTAGGCGACCGACGACGACCGCTCGACCGGAAGGTCGGCGGCCTCGAAGAGTTCCATGGTGGCCTTCTCGAGCGAGCCCTTGGGGAGTACGAGGTTCAGCACGGCGGGTCCTTGGGTGCAGGGGGCGAACCCGGTCGAGGCTACCGGCCGACGGCCATCAAACTCCGGGTTTGAACTCGATCCGTAGGTCGGCACCGACACGCTCGACCGAGACGATCTCGCCCCGATCGACCGCCGTGATCGAGGGTGCACCTGCGCCGGTGAAGAGCCCTTTGGCATCGTCGCCACCGAACAGGACGGGGGCCTGGTAAAGCACGAATCGGTCGATGAATCCGGCGCGATGAAAATCTCCGATGACCTGTGCTCCGCCCTCGACCATCAACTGCACGATGCCGTCGTCGCCCAGATGTTCGAGCAGACGATCGATCGGTCCGTCCCAGGACAAACAGGGCTGGACTCGGGCGTTGGCCACCGCCGTGCCGAGCACCACCCGGAGTGGATCTTGCGCCGGTGGAGCGCCCTCCAGTGCGCGCCAGTCGCGGACCGTGAGCGCCGGGTCGTCGCTGCGCACCGTGCGGGCCCCGACGAGGATTGCGTCGCTCTCGGCACGGAGTCGATGGGCGTCGGCGCGGGCTTCGGGTCCGGTGATCCACTGCGAGGTGCCGTCGGGCGCTGCCGTCCGGCCATCGAGGCTGGCGGCAAGCTTGGCGACCACGAATGGACGGCCCGTTTGTCGATGGTGGAGGTACGGGGCGAGCTGCTCGGCGACGAGATCGGCACCGACGCCGACGGTGACCTCGATCCCCGCAGCCTCGAGCGTGCTGATGCCCTTGCCGGCGACGTGACCGTCGGGATCACCGACCCCGATGACGACCCGAGCGACGCCGGACTCGACGAGGGCGTGACTGCACGGACCGGTGCGACCGGTGTGATCACACGGCTCGAGTGTGGTGTAGAGCGTCGAACCGCGTGCTGCGTCGGGTCCAGCGGCGTCGAGCGCGACTCGCTCCGCGTGGCGGCCGCCGGGCGGCTCGGTGGCGCCATCGAAGACCTGCCCGTCGAGGGCGACGACAACGGCACCAACCCAAGGGTTGGGCGAGGTCGAGTAGCGGATCCGGGCGGCGTTGGCGACCGCTCGCTCCATGAACGCCAGGTCGTCGATCATCCGTGACCGGAACCGTGGCCTTGGCCTTCGCCCGAGGGATGCGGATCGTAATTGTCGACGAGCAGCGTCACTGCGTGGGGCAGGACGTCGATGACGGCACCGATGGTCTCGACACAGCCATTCGACGAGCCCGGCGTATTCACGATCAGGCTGGTGCCGAGCGTGCCGGCGACCCCGCGACTGAGGCGGCCGAGCGGGTTGATCAACCGCATCGCCTCGGCGAGGCCGGGCGCCTCTCGATCGAGCGTGGCTTTCGTGCCCTCCGGCGTGCGATCCCGTGGGCCAAAGCCGGTGCCCCCCGTGGTGACGATGAGCCCGTGGAAACCGTCGGCGAGACGCCGAAGTGTCGCCGCGACCGGGTCGACACCGTCTTCGGTGAGGGCACGCTCGACGACGTTCCAACCCTGCTCCGTGAAGTACTGCTCGAGGACCTGGCCGGACGCGTCCTCCCGAGTGCCGGCGACGACACCGTCGGACACGGTCACGATCTTCACCGACAACCGCTGCTCGGAGCTCATGTCGGCACCCTAGCGAGCACGGCCGATCACGGTGCAGTGCTCAGGCGCGACGCCAGCGGGCGAGCGCCATGCCATCGGTGGCGGCACCGGGGACTACCACCAGCGTGTCCGGGCCGTAGGGCTCCCAGTCGCCATCCGCCGGCAGGTCGGCAAGGAAGCCAAGCGCGGCAAGCGCACCAGCGGTGGCCGCCACGACATCGACCGACTCGGCCTTCGTGAGTGTGCAAACGCTGTAGACGAGTGAACCGCCCGGTTTCACGAGCGGCGCCGAGGCGAGCAGGATTCGCTGCTGCAGCTCGGCGAGTTCGTCGACATCACCGGGCCGGATCCGCCAGCGGGCGTCGGCACGACGGCGCAGAGCCCCGAGCCCGCTGCACGGGGCGTCGACGAGCACCGCATCGAACGTGGCGTCGGCGTACGGCGGCGCTGCACCGTCGGCCTGCACGACGTGAAGATCGTCGAGATCGAGGCGGCGGCGGTTCGCAACGATGAGACCGGCGCGGGAGTGGCGCGAGTCGGCGGCGATCACCCGAGCACCCGTACCGGCGATTGCCGTGGCCTTCCCGCCAGGCGCTGCGCACGCATCGAGTACGAGGTCGCCTGTCGACACCGGCACGGCGGCAGCGGCCGCCTGGGAGCTCGGGTCCTGCACATAGCCATCGTCGCGGATGTGGACCTCTGCTGCGACGTTCATCGTCTCGAGCGCCGCACGTGCACGCTCCTCCCCGAGGTCGGCACCGAGTCGGGTGACGATCCAGTCCGGGTAGCTCAGCTCGGTACCGACCGAAGGGAACGACACGCCCTCCGTCACCGCCGCTGCCACCTTGCGGAGCACGGCGTTGACCAGGCCTCGGAAGCGTTTCGGTGCGGCGGCGACGGTCGCCGAAACCGCAGCATGAGGTGGGGTGTCGAGATGGAGCAGCTGGTGCGCGCCGATCCGCAATGCGGCGCAGGCCGATGGCGGCGGAGGTTCGAGCAGGAAGCGGTCAACGAGATGGTCGAGCCGCCGCTTCATGCGGGTGGAGCCGTAGACGAGCTCCGTCGCAAAGCCCTTGTCGCGGGCCTCCATCGTCGTGTCGCCCAACATCTTCGGCAAGACGACGTTGGCATACGCACCCTCGTCGTCGATTCGCACGATCGCTGCGATGGCGAGCCGGCGAGGGTCATCGATCGGGTCACTCACGAGCCGAACGCCTGGTCGGCGCTCCACCGGGCGCCGTTGGCCCACGAGACAGCGTCCATACGGGGCTTGCCCTCGGGCTGGACGTCGAGGAGTTCCAGGTGGCCGGCAGGGGTCGAGACGACGACCCCGGAATCGGAAACAGCGGCAAGGCGAGTGCGATGGATCTTGAACCGCTTGCCGTTCCACGTGGTGAACGCGCCACCGACCCGCACCCGGCGGTGGATCACCACGGCCGACTGACTCCAGTCGATCTCGCGTTCGGCAGCGGTGATCTTCGCCGCGTAGACCGGGTCGCCGACCTGGGGCTCGGGCTCACCAAAGCCATTGGCGAGCGCTCGAACGAGCTGGTCGGTACCGATCTCGACCAGCCGCCCTCGCAGCTCGTCGAGCGTCTCGTCATCGCCGATCGAGGTCTCCGTGCGGCAGTACACGGCGCCAGTGTCGAGTTCGATGTCGAGAGCCATCAGACACACGCCGGTGGTCGCATCGCCTGCGAGGATCGCCCGCTCGACGGGAGCGGCACCGCGCCAGCGCGGCAGGAGTGAAAAGTGAAGGTTCACGAACGCAGGCCGGCCGAGCATCGCCTCCGGGATGAGGTGTCCGTACGCGACCACCACCGCCAGATCGACCTCGACCTCGTCGAGGTCGGCCAGCCGGTCGGTCACGGGCAGCCCGAGTTCGAGCGCCGCCGCCTTCACCGGCGAGGGCAGATGTTGCGTTCCGCGGCCGCGGCGGGCGTCGGCCCGCGACACGACGAGCGGGATCTCATAGCCGGCATCAACGAGAGCCCGGAGCGGCGGAACGGCCAAACCCGGCGTACCCAGGTAGACGATCCGCCGGATGACGTCCGGCGGCGCAGCGCTCATGGGGTGGCGGTGCTCACGGCAGGGTGAGACCGCCCCCGGCCGGCTTCGTTTCGGGCGTGCCGATCTGCAGGTCACGCAGCGTTTTGAGGGCCGACTTGCGAGTGTCCTCGTCGAGTCGCTCGATCAACAACACACCGTTGAGGTGATCCATCTCGTGTTGGAACATGCGCGACTCGAGCTCGTCGGCCTCGTAGGTCATCTCGTTGCCATCGAGATCTCGGCCGACGATGTGAATCTTCTTCGGACGCACGATCTCCCAGGACAGGCCGGGGACCGACAAACAGCCCTCCTCGAAGACCCACTCACCGTCGCCCTCGATGATTTCGGGGTTGACCATCGCGTTGGGGCCGTAGCCGATGTCCCACACGAAGAGGCGTTTGTCGACGCCGACCTGCGGCGCTGCCAGACCGATGCCGGGAGCCGCGTACATCGTCTCGAGCATGTCCTCGACGAGCTTCACGAGCGCGCCGTCGATCTCGGCCACGTCGTTCGCCTTCTGGCGCAGAACCGGATCGCCGATGACTCGAATGTCGTACGCAGCCATGCGTCCAATCTACTCACCGCAGACCCCGCTACCGTCGTCGGGGTGAGTACCGGTCAGTACTTCGATGACGAGCCGTCCGTCGCATCGGATCCGCGTCCCGTCGAGGTCAGCCTGCCCGACCTCGCCATCACCTTGACCGCCGACCGAGGTGTCTTCTCCGCCGAGCATCTCGACACCGGCACAAAATTGCTCCTCCAGGAATCACCTCCGCTCACGACGGCCGACCGCACCATCCTCGACCTCGGCTGCGGCTGGGGACCGATCGCTTGCGTCGCCGCGCTGCGGGCGCCTCACGCCCGAATCTGGGCAGTCGATGTCAACGAGCGGGCGCGTCGGCTCACCGCCGCCAACGCGGCAACGGTCGATGTCGGGGATCGGATCACCGTCGCAGCACCCGACGGGGTGGCCGACGACGTGCGATTCGATCGCATCATCTCCAATCCACCGATCCGAATCGGCAAGCAGGCACTTCACGACCTCCTCGACCACTGGCTGACGCGAATGACCCCCGACGGCGTCGCTCATCTCGTCGTGCAGAAGCATCTCGGGAGCGACTCGCTCGCTCGCTGGCTCGAGGGGGTCGGGCATCCGGTCGACCGGATCACGAGCCGCGCCGGCTTCCGTATCCTTCAGGTCGGGGCGAGGGAGAACACGTGACACAACTCGACGGCACGGGCATGAAGCGGCTCCACCGAGAGTGGCGCCGCCGCACCGAGGGCCGACTCGCGCTCGTGCTCGACGGCGTCGGCAATCCGTTCAACATCGGAGCGATCGTGCGCACCGCGGCGGCCGAACGAGTCGACCATCTCTACCTCGGCAGCGCTACTGCTCCCGACCACGACAAGGTCAACAAGACGGCGCTCGGCACCACCCGATACCTCACCTGGACCGAGTTCGACTCCGGCGTCCCTGCGGTCGAAGCAGCCCGAGCCGACGGCTACCAGGTCATCGCAATCGAACTGACAAGCGATGCCCTTCCCCTCCACGAGATCCCGATGGAGACCGACGTCGCGCTCGTGATCGGCCACGAAGACCGGGGCTGCACTCCGGCCACGCTCGCCGCATGCGACGGCGTCGCCTTCGTCCCACAGCTCGGCAAGGTCGGCAGCCTCAATGTCGCCCACGCCGCCTCGATCGCGATCTACGAGGCCCGGCGGCGAAGCTGGTCCCGCTGAACAGGCCCGTCCACCGGCCGCTGACCTCGGCGGTCATGGGTGCGCCGCCCGCAGCCGGACATTCGACGGAGCGACGCACCGTTCGGGCTGATCACTCCCCGACCGGCACCGTGGCTCGACACACCTCGACGATCTCGTCGATCAGGCGTTCGTCGCCGCGCACACTGAGCGACAGGCCACACTCGACATAGAAATCCCACCCATCATCGAATGCGGCGACATAGACGATGGTGGTCTCGGCTGCTGTGGTGCCCTCGACAACCCGGTGATCGTCACCGAACTCGTCCCGGTTGATCGTCAGGCCGGAGTCAGCCGCGACGGCCTGCACGAACGTGGGCAGCGACTCCCCGATCTCGAGCCACTCGTCGAGCGACCGTTCATCGCACCCACCGGGACCACACGCACGGGCGACGGTCCATTTGTCGAAGACCTCGGCGATCGGGTTGCCGGTGATCGGCTGCCACTCGAATGCGAATTGTTCGCTCTGGACCCACCCCTCGGGGATCTCCATGACGAGCCCCTCAGCACTGACCACACTCTCGAGGGGTGGCCCCGTGGTCCGCTCGCCGAACACAAGGACGAAGCCAATCACGCCAAGCACAGCGAGAACGGACAAGAAGAGGCGGCGCTGGCGTTGATCCACGCCGTCATACTCGCAGCGGATCGACGTCGATCCGCACGCGGGCGGCCGGACGTTCGATCTCGGCGAGGCGATCGAGTATCGGGTTGTGGCTCTCGGCGCGAAGCAACCAGCGGCCATCGAGCGGTCCGCGGACCTGCACGCCCTCCAGCGTGCCGAAGGAATCAATCAACGCAGCGGCACCTTCGCCGCTGATCGAGACCTGAGCTCCATAGGGCGGTAACCGCAGCGGGCGGCGGCGATCGCGCTCGGCGATGGCAACCAGCGACGGATCACCGCGTCCTGCCGCAAGGATCACCTCGTGCTCAGGCTGCCGAGTCTGGACGACGACACGGCCACCACTCCCCCGGCCGCCGACCAGCCGCGCCGCCTGGGAGATCATCGCCATCGCCTGCTCGGCTGCGCGCTGGCGCACGGCCAACAACTCCTGATCGAAATCGAGGAACACGACCACGTCAGCCCGATCGACACGGTGCAGCGCGGCCTCCGTGCCGATCGCCACCCGTTGCTGTGGGCGTTGCTCCGATACCGCCGTGATCTCGTCAACCGGTTCGCCGAGGAAGGCCTCAAGCTCCTCCCGGGCTCGCTCGACACCCACTCGGAGGGTCTTGAGGGCCGTGGAGCCACACACAGTGCAAATGACGGGTCGGCGCTCCAAGCCGTCGGCGCTCACCAGCTCGTCGTCGACCAGCCGCATAACCTGACCACCGTCATCGCTGCGGACCAGCTCACCGCACGCCGCGCAAGCGAGCAGGCGAGCCCGACCCGTGCGGTTGAGGACACACACCACTCGCCGATCACCGTCGATGTGGCGTCGAAGATCGGCGGCGAACGGTCCCGAATTGGTCGGATCCTCGTAACGTCGGTCGAGCACATCGACGATCGGCCAGTCATCGCGTTCGATCGATCGATTGCGACGCAAGAGCGGGCCGACACGGAGCGCCTCGAGCGACGGCACCGCCGAGGTCATCACGACGGGTACACCCGCTCGACGCGCCCGTTCGAGGGCGACCTCGCGAGCGTGCCACGCCGGGGTGCGTTCCTCCTTGAAGCGCTCATCGTGTTCATCGATCACGACAACAGCGGCGAGATCCGGCATCGGCATCCATGCGGCCGACCGGGTGCCGACGACCGTCGCACCACCAGCTGCAGCCGCCCATTCGTCGGGAGCGAGCGCCACCGAGACCCCGGCTCGGCGCAGAGCCACGGCCAGATGACGAGCCCGGGCTGCGTCGGCGGTGAGGATCAGCGCATCACCGCGGCGACAGGAAGCAATCGCCACACCCAATCCGTCGTCGTCGGGAGCGACTCGGACCGTGGCAACGCCGTGGTCGAACGCGTCGTCGAAGACGTCGCGAGGTCCGGCGGGCACCGGATCACGAGGCCGACGTTTCGCCGCAGCCGCAACCATGCGTTCTGGCGACGCCGCCCGTAGGAAGGCCACCCGGCGCCCGGCCCAACGCCACGTCGCCCAACCGGCGAGGTCGAGCAGCTCAGGAGACGGGCCCACCCCGCGCAGTTTCACCAGCTCAACCAAGCGGACGCCGGGTTCGGGCTCCACCTCCATGGTGGTGACCCAGCCGTCGACCCGCCGGCCCGCAAGCGGAACCCGCACCATCGCCCCCACGACGACCCGCTCCGCGCGTCCGTCGGCCTCCCATGATGTCGGCACGACGTAGTCGAACTCTCGATCGATGCCGATGACGTCAGGCAGCACGCGCACGACCCGCCCTTCAGGGCGGGTCGTCTCGATGTCAGATGGCGCGGACGGCTCGTCGCCGAGCACCAGCCGTCCCTGGTCAGGCTCGCTCAGAGGCCCAGAGCCGACGTGAGATCGTCGACCTTGTTGGTCTGCTCCCATGGGAACGTGCCGGCTTCAGGCTCGCGGCCGAAGTGACCATAGGCCGCCGTCTTGCGGTAGATGGGCCGGCGCAGGTCGAGTTCTCGCATGATCGCACCGGGGCGAAGATCGAAGACCTCGTCGACGGCCTTCTCGATGGCGGCCTTGTCGACGGTCTCGGTGCCGAAGGTCTCGACGAGTACCGACATCGGACGAGCCATACCGATGGCGTAGGCGACCTGAATCTCGCAGCGACTGGCGGCACCAGCGGCGACGATGTTCTTCGCTACCCAGCGGGTTGCGTAGGCGGCTGAACGATCGACCTTCGACGGGTCCTTGCCCGAGAAGGCACCGCCGCCATGACGAGCCATGCCGCCGTAGGTGTCGACGATGATCTTGCGACCCGTGAGGCCGGCGTCGCCCACCGGGCCACCGATCACGAACCGACCGGTTGGGTTGACGAAGACGTCGTAGTCGTCGTCAGCGAACTGTTCGGGAATCACCGGGCGGATCACGTGCTCGATCAGATCGGGCCGAATCATCGTGTCGCGATCGATGCCGTCGTTGTGCTGCGTGGAGACGAGCACGGTCTTGAGCCTGACGGGGGTGTTGCCCTCGTACTCGAAGGTGACCTGGGTCTTGGCGTCGGGGCGCAAGTACGGGATGGTGCCGGCCTTGCGGACCTCGGCGTGCTTCTCGGCCATACGGTGTGCAAGGTGGATCGGCAGCGGCATGAGCACGTCGGTCTCGTCGCTGGCGTAGCCGAACATCATGCCCTGGTCGCCTGCGCCCTGTTTGTCGAGCTCGTCCTCCTCAGACTGACCCGATCGGACCTCTTCCGAGGCGGTGACGCCCTGAGAGATGTCGGGCGACTGCTCATCAAGGGTGACCATGACGCCGCAGGTATTGCCGTCATACCCGAACGCCTCATTGTTATAGCCGATCTCGTTGATCGCGCTACGAACGGTGCCGGGAATGTCGACGTAGGCCTCGGTAGTGATCTCACCGGCGACCACGGCAAGACCGGTGGTGACGAGCGTTTCGCACGCCACCCGGCTCATCGGATCCTGCGCCAGCATCTCGTCGAGGATGGCATCGGAAATCTGGTCGGCCATCTTGTCGGGATGGCCCTCCGAAACGCTCTCGGAGGTGAAGGTCCAACGGGTCACGCTTGCTCCTGGTTCATTGCTGGCCGAGTCGGCCCGCTGCGGTGTCTAGCACGCGCCGTGCGACATCGCGCTTGTCGGTCAGTGGGACATCGATCCGGGATCCGTCGGCGAGCAGGATCACCACCTCGTTGGTGGCGTGCTCGAAGCCGACGCCCGGCTTGGACACGTCGTTGGCAACGATCGCGTCGAGGTTCTTGCGAGCCAATTTCTCGGCGGCGTTGACGATCAGGTCGTCGGTCTCGGCGGCGAAGCCGATCAGGACCTGTCCATCAGGTTTCGCTGCTCCAAGGCCAGCGAGGATGTCGACCGTCGGGACGAGTTCGACGGCGGGAGCGCCGTCTCGCTTCTTGAGTTTGCCGTCGGCGGCGTCGGCGGGGCGGAAATCGGCGACCGCAGCAGCCATGACGACAATGTCGGCGTTTGGGGCTTCCGTGTCGCAGGCAGCAGCCATCTCGGCGGCTGTCTCGACCTCGACGACGCGGACACCGGCCGGGGCCCGGTCGGGATGGGTCGTGACGACCACGACATCGGCCCCTCGCAGCCCGGCCTCGGCGGCAATGGCATGCCCCTGCTTGCCCGAGGAGCGGTTGCCGATATAGCGCACGGTATCGACCGGCTCACGGGTGCCGCCGGCGGTGACGAGCACGGTGCGACCGGCGAGATCACCTTCGCTGAGCGCGACCTCGACCGCAGCGACGACAGTCGATGGTTCCGCCAGTCGGCCGTGACCCATATCCCCTCCGGCGAGTCGGCCGGACTCTGGCGGCACGATCAGCACGCCTCGATCGGTGAGGATGTCGAGGTTCTCCTGGACCGATGCCTGTTCCCACATCTCGGTGTGCATCGCCGGGCAGATCATGACTCGAGCCCGAGACGCCAGGATGGTGGCCATCAACAGGTCGGCCGAGCGTCCGGTACGAAGGTCGCTGATCAGACGGGCCGTCGCCGGACACACGAGGATGAGATCGGCGGCCTGCCCCATCTTGGTGTGCGGGATAGGGGTCTCTGGGTCGTCCCATAGTTCGGTGCGTACGGGCTCGGACGCGAGCGCGGAGAAGGTCGTGGCCCCCACCATGCGCTGGGCGCCGTCGGTGAGCACCGGACAGACGTGGGCGCCAGCGTCGACGAGTCGGCGACAGACCTCGACGGCCTTGTAGGCGGCGATACCGCCGGTGACACCGAGGACGATGCGGCGGCCGGCGAGCGTGGTCACCGTGCCCCTCGGATCAGGCGGAGTCGTCGCCGAGTTCGGCGGCGGCTTCAGCTTCGGCAGCGGCAAGCGCGGCAGCTGCAGCCTCAGCTTCGGGATCGATTTCGATGGAGGTGATCTTCTCCGCAGAGATCTCTTCGAAGGCAATCGAGAGCGGCTTGGCGGCGGTGGAGGTCACCTGCGGGGGCACGGCGGCGCCGACGCCCTGGCTGAGCTGCCCGAGGTAGCTCGTGATCTCGCGCGAGCGCATGGCCGAGAGCGAGACGAGGCGGAACTTCGAACCGGTCTTCTCGAGGAGGTCCTCGATCGAGGGGTTCATCATCGTGTCGTAGCCGTGCGCCATAAGAAAGCCTTCGCGTCAGGCCCCGAGGGGCCGAGTTCTGAACGCAAAGGCTAGCAGCCGCGTGTGGCGGATCGGCACTGCCCGATCAAGCCCCGGATCTCACCGACGGCGTGATTGAGCTCATCGTTGATGACGAAGGTCATGTCGAGTTCGAGCGCTTTGGCTTTCTCCTCGGCCGCTTTTGCGAGGCGGGCCTGCACCTTCTCCTCGGGATCCCCGCGTCCGCGAAGGCGGGCTTCCTGGGCCTCTTCAGACGGGGCATCGACGAAAATCAGCAATGCGTTGGGGTAGCGATGTCGGATCTGCTCGGCGCCGTGCACATCGATCTCGAACACGACGTCATGCCCAACCGGCGGATCCGGCACCGGGGTTCCCTGGAAGTAGTCGAGAAATTCGACCCACTCGAGGAATCCGTCGTCGGCGACATGGGCGAGGAAGCGCTCTGCGTCGGTGAAGTGGTAAGCCTCCATCGCCTCACCGGGCCGCCGGTCGCGAGTGGTCCAGCTCCGCGAGAGCCACAGAGAGGGGTCCTCGTCGAGTAGCCAGGCGACAATCGTCCCCTTGCCGACGCCTCCAGGGCCGGAGATCACGACGATCACGCAGTCGTCGAGTTCAGTCATGGCTCTAGGTGGCGAACCCGTCGCCGAACGCAGCGAGCAGGGCGCGGCGCTGCTTCGCGCCAAGGCCCTGGACTCGGCGACTCTCGGAGATGCCGATGGACGCCATCGTGCGGCGGGACTTCACCTTGCCGACGCCTGGCAATGCCTCAAGGACCGTGAGGATCTTGGTCATAGCGACCACGTCGTCAGACTCGGCCCGGGTCAACACGTCAGCCAGCCCGAGCTCTCCGGCCTTCAACGAATGCTTTAGTTCGGCCCGAACACGGCGCGCATCTGCCGCCTTCGCCAGCGCCGCGCGTCGGGCGTCGTCGGTGAGGGGCGGCGGGGTGGCCATCTCGGGAGCGTACCGGGAGGCCCGTCAGCCCGCCGACGCTGCCGACGCGTGGATCGCCTGCGCGGCTGCGATCGGGTCGTCGGCGCGGGTGACGGCGCGGCCGACCACCAACAGATCAGAGCCGCCGGTTAGGGCATCGCCCGGCGAGGCGGCACGCGCTTGGTCGTCGGCGTTGTCACCCGAGAGCCGAATGCCCGGCGTGACCCGGGTGAGGCGCGGTGCGTAGTGGTGTGCCTCTTCGAGGTCGCCAACGGCGCACACGATGCCCGAACAACCCGCCTCGGCAGCGAGCATGACCCGCTTCGGCATGATGTGAGGCGGGGCTTCGCCGTCGCTCGTGAGCACCGTGATGGCGAGCGACTGGGGTGGCTCCAGGCCGGCGTTTTCGGCACCTTCCTCAAGCCCCTGGACACCAGCCCGAAGCATGTCGACCCCACCGTGAGCGTGCATGGTCAGGTACTGCACCCCGAACGCGCCGAGCACCCGAGCGGCCTTGCCGACCGTCGTGGGGATGTCGTGCAGTTTTAGATCGAGAAAGATCTTGTACCCGAGATCGGAGATCGTGCCGATCGCCTCCGGACCGGCGGCGGAGTAGAGCTCGAGACCTATCTTGGCCACCCCGAAGTAATCCTTGAACGCGCGGCCGAGCCGGATCGCGGCGACGAGATCATCGACGTCGAGCGCGAGCGCCAGCTGATCCCGAATGGCCGGATCGATACCCGTTTCCGTTGCGTTGTCAGTCATGTGCTCCTCCGATCAACTCCTCCACGGACTCAACGCCGTGTCGTTGACACCACTGTTCGAACTCGGTGAGGATCCGCCGGGGCGCCCGGGGATCCGCGAACGTCGCCGTACCGACCTCAACAGCCGATGCCCCGGCGAGCAAGAACTCTACGACATCGGCTCCGCTCGACGTGCCGCCTACACCCACGATCGGGAGGTCGGGCAGCGCCTCGTGCACGTCGAAGACGGCCCGAACGGCCACCGGGTGCATGGCGGCGCCAGACAACCCGCCCTTCTTGGCGCCGAGCGCGGGACGGCGGGACTCAGTGTCTATCACCATGCCGAGCAAGGTGTTCGTGAGCACGACCGCCTCGGCACCAGCGCCGTGGGCGGCCTCGGCGATCTCGGGAAGGTCGGCGGCGTTCGGACTGAGCTTGGCCCACATCGGCCGGCCGACGACCGTCGACGCCTCGATGACCTCGGCGGTCGCCGTGCGGCTGTGGGCGAACATCGAGCCGCGGTCCTCGAGGTTCGGGCAAGACACATTAACCTCAACCGCAACGACGCCTTCGGGCGCCTCCGCCAGCGCTGCGGCCGCTCGGGCGTACTCGTCGACGCTGCTCCCCCAGATCGAGGCCACCACGTTCGCGCCCGTGGCGAGCAGGTCGGGAAGGTCGTGTTCGAGCCAGTGCGGCACGCCCTTGCCCTGCAACCCGACGGAATTGATCATTCCCGACGCAGTTGGGTGCACCCGAGGCGCCGGATTCCCGGCCCACTCGTCGGCCTTCATCGACTTCACGACGACGGCACCGAGCGACGCCGGATCGAGATAGTTGGCGAACTCGGCACCATGGCCGGCAGTCCCCGACGCCGTCATCACCGGCGCGCGGAGGGCAACCGACCCGACCGTGGTGCGAAGATCCATCAGTTCGATGCCCCGCCATCGCTTGGCTCGAGCGCGATGAGCGAGACACCCTGGTGGTACTCCTGCAGGCTGCGAACCGCAAGTTTGTGGGCCTTCCAGTCCTGCATGCCCTTGGCTGCAGCCAGGGCAGCGGCACCGGTGGTGAGCAGCGGAACACTCGCCCGGCCGGCAGCCGACCGGATGTGGTCACCATCAGCCCGGGGCCCGCGGCCTCGGGGCGAGTTCACGACGAGCTTCACGTCCCCAACATTGATCAGATCGACGGCGTTCACCCCATCGACGTCCCCGAGCTTGGCGACCTCGACGACCACCTCGACCCCTGCCTCGCGCACCGATGCCGCCGTGCCACTGGTGGCGCAGATGGTGAAGCCCATCTCGGCGAGCAGCCTCGCCGCCTCGACGCCAGACGCCTTGTCGCGATCGGCGAGCGAGAGAAATACCATGCCTTCCTCCGGCAAACGGGTGCCAGCGGCGAGCTGAGATTTCACGAAGGCCAGACCGGGCGTGAGATCGATACCCATGACCTCACCGGTGCTTCGCATCTCCGGACCGAGGACGGCGTCCGCCTCCGGGAACCGGTTGAACGGCAGCACGGCCTCCTTGATCGCCACGTGATCGCCCTCAACGCGCTCGCACATCAGGCCTTCGGCCCGAAGCTCGGCCAATGTTGCGCCGACCATGATGCGGCTGGCAACCTTGGCCAACGGTACGCCGGTGGCTTTGGCGACGAATGGCACCGTCCGGCTGGCCCGCGGGTTGGCCTCGATCACGAAGACCTGGTTGCCCTTCACGGCGTATTGCACATTGATCAGGCCCTTGACGTCGAGCGCCTCGGCGATCTTCAACGTGTAATCCTCGATGACGGCGATCGTCTCCGCCGAGAGGCTGGTCGGCGGGATCGAACAGGCGGAGTCGCCGGAGTGCACACCCGCCTCCTCCACATGCTCCATGACCGCACCGATGACCGAATCACCGGTGTGATCCCGCAGGGCATCAACGTCGACCTCGGTGGCGTCCTCCAAGAAGCGGTCGACGAGCACGGGGCGCTCGGCCGACAAGCCGCCCTCCTTGCCGAGGCTGCCGAAGCTGGCGAGTTCGGCCATGGCCCGCCGCAGGTGATCGTCGTCGTACACGATCTCCATTGCGCGGCCGCCGAGCACGTAGCTGGGGCGGACGAGGGCGGGGTAGCCGATCTTAGCGGCGATCTCGAGTGCCTGGTCGATGTCGACGGCGGTGCCGCCGGCCGGCTGTGGGATCTCGAGGCGAGCACACATGGCGTTCCACTGCTCACGGTCCTCGGCCAGATCAATCGACGCAGGCGAGGTGCCGAGCACGAGCGCCTCGGGAAGACGATCGGCGAGCTTCAGAGGGGTCTGGCCGCCAAGGCTGACGATCACGCCCTTGGGCTGCTCACGCTCGATGATGTCCATGACGTCTTCGTACGTGAGCGGCTCGAAGTAGAGCCGGTCGGACGTGTCGTAGTCCGTCGAGACGGTCTCAGGATTGCAATTGACCATGATGGTCTCGTAGCCCGCGTCGCGCAGCGAGAAGCTGGCGTGCACGCAGCAGTAGTCGAACTCGATGCCCTGACCGATGCGGTTCGGGCCCGAGCCGAGGATGATGACCTTCTCGCGGTCACCGTCGCGAACTTCGTCGGTGTCCTCGTAGGTCGAGTAGTGGTACGGCGTGGTGGCCTCGAACTCGGCGGCACAGGTGTCGACCGTCTTGAACGTGGTACGAACACTGGCGGCAAGGCGAGCGGCGCGCACCTCGGCCTCGGTGGCGTTCCAGAGATAGGCGAGCTGGGGGTCAGAGAAGCCGAGCTGCTTGGCCCGCTTGAAGCCCCGCGGCGTGATCGAGTCGAGCGACAGCGTCTCGAGATGAGCCCGTTCCTCGGTGATCATCGACATCTGGTCGAGGAACCACGGATCGACCGCGGTTGCCGCAAAGATCTCGTCGACGCTCACGCCCCGGCGCAACAGCGCCTCCAGCTGGAACGGACGATCGGGAGTGCCGATCGCCGCCATCTTTATGAGTTCTTCGGTCGAGATGTCGTCGAGAGCCGTCTCGCCAGGGTCGGCGTTAAGACCGTGGCGGCCCTGCTCGAGTGAACGGAGCGCCTTTTGCATCGACTCGGGGAAGGTTCGGCCGATGGCCATGACCTCACCGACCGACTGCATCGAAGTGCCGAGCACCCCGCTGGTGCCCGGGAACTTCTCGAACGCCCAACGCGGAATCTTGGTGACGACATAATCGATCGACGGTTCGAAGCTGGCCGGGGTCTTCTCCGTGATGTCGTTGGGGATCTCGTCGAGCGTGTAGCCGATCGCGAGCTTGGCGGCGATCTTCGCTATCGGGAAGCC
>CAJWHS010000050.1 GCA_913041415.1 uncultured Acidimicrobiaceae bacterium
ATGGTCCTCGAGCCCGCGAATCCGAGCGAAGCGGCACTCAGCGAACTCCTGACGGCCGCGAACCTGCAGTCTGCCGTGGTCGCGGCGACTCCGTTTCATCAAGGCACGGCACTTCTGCGCCACGCGGGGCAAAGCCGGGGTGTTCAGATCGTGGGCGCGCCCGAATCCGGCTTGCGCGATGTGATCGACCTCGACTCGCACATCACCTTTGGCGACCTACAGGCGCTCGAACTGGAGCCATTTTCCGTCATCCTGGGTGCTGATTTGGCGCGACTTTTGCGCGTGCGGCCCGGCGATAATGTGGACATCTTGCTGCCGCGATTAACTGTGAGCCCGATGGGGGTGTTTCCCAAAAGCCGATCGCTTCGGGTGGTCGGCACGTTCGCTGTCGGCGCGCCGCCTGATGCCCAGGTTGCTTATGTCGCAGAGGCAACGGCGCGCAAGCTGCTCGGTTCTGCAGGTACCCAAGGTATTCAACTGCGGCTGAGCGATCGCGAGCTGGTGCCACAGGTCAGTGCAGCAATTCGCCCATTGGTCGGGGAGTCGACCAAGATCCGCGACTGGCGCAGCTCCCAAGGCTCCCTTTTTGCTGCGATCAAAATGGAGAAGATCACGGTCGGGATATTACTGACCTCCGTCATTCTAGTTGCGGCATTTAACTTGATCGCCACCTTGACCATGTCGGTGACCGAAAAGCGCGGCGATATTGCGATTCTTCAAGTACTGGGCTTGCCTGCCAAGAAGCTGCTCATGCTGTTTTTGGGTCATGGACTTTTGCTTGCGCTACTGGGTATTTCGCTCGGGGCGGTGGCAGGAGTGGCGCTGGCGACCACGATCTCTGATCTTTCCCTGTGGGTGGAGCAGGCGTTTGGTCTGGTGCTGTTTGACCCCGCCGTGTATTACATCGGCGGTTTGCCATCCACGTTGCTGTGGGGAGATGTTTTGGCGGTGGTCACCGTTGCCTTTGTTCTGAGCTTGCTGGCCAGTGTGTATCCCGCATGGCGTGCAGCGCAGGTGCCACCGGCAGAGGTACTCAACTATGTCTGATCGTGCCGTACTCGAGGCCGTAGAGCTGGGTAAAACCTATCGTGACGCCCGGCGAGAAATTGTGGTGCTCGATGGGTTGGCGCTGTCGGTGTCGGTGGGTGAGTGGCTGGCGATTGTGGGCGCCTCAGGAGCAGGTAAATCCACTTTGCTGAACTTGCTGGGCGGCTTGGATACACCGAGTTCGGGTGACGTGTCAGTCGCCGGAGAGTCGCTCTCCGGTATGTCGGAAAACGAGCGGAGTCAGTGGCGGAATCAGCGATTGGGTTTTGTGTTTCAGATGCATCACCTGTTGCCCGAGTTCACGGCACTCGAGAGCGTGGCCATGCCGGCAAGGATTGGTGGTGCCCCCAAGCAGGAGGCCGAATCAAAGTCGAAGACGTTGCTTGAGCAATTGGGCCTGGCAGAGCGTCTGAACCATCGACCAGCGGCGCTGTCAGGCGGCGAGCGTCAGCGGGTGGCGATTGCTCGAGCGTTAGTGAACGAACCCGCCTGTGTGCTGATGGATGAACCCACGGGCAATTTAGATCCGTATACGGCCGAGCATGTGCTAGCCGCCATGAGTGCGCTCCGTGATCGCGACACCGCCTTTGTCGTGGTTACTCATGACCCGGCAATCGCCCAGCGCATGGATCGGCAGCGACGCCGCCGATGACTCGGGAATCGCGGCGCGAAGGTGCACCGGTGGCAGCACGAGGTCACCGTGTTCGTCGCGCAGTTGCTGGTCCCAGTATTTGGCGTCGCGTGTTCGGCCGAGTCGGTTCACTGCGACGCCGGCGAGTCGGAGCCCGTTAGTGCCTCGCCGGGCAGCGATGCGGTCGACCGTGCGCATGATCTGGCCGACGCCGTCGGATGACCAAGCGCTCGGTTCGGTGACGATGAGTGCCCGGTCGGCGGCAAAGAGGCCGTTGACGGTGAGGAGTCCCAGCGAGGGCGGACAGTCGATGATGACCAACTCGTGGGACACCCCCTGGAGGGCCATCGCCAAGCGGTCGTTCGCGCCGATCGGGTCCATGAGGAGCTGAGATTCGCGCAATGCGAGCGCCGGTGTGGCGGCGACAACCGACGGTGGCCGGACGGAACTGGGCTCGGTGGGCCAGCCGCTGGTCAGTCGGAGCCCGGCGATAGCGCCGGCCCGCTCCTCGGCGAGGGCGTGGTCGACAGAGAACGGCGGTTCCCAGACTCCCAGCCCGGTCGTGGCATTGCCCTGCGGATCAAGGTCGATCACGAGGGTATCGACACCTCGTGACCAGGCGCTGGCTGCGAGTCCGAGCGCGATCGTGGTCTTGCCCACCCCGCCTTTTTGATTTACGACCGCAACGACTGGCACGGAGGCCACGGTAGCGGCCGGTCGCCGCGCATGTAGAGGTCGCGTCCGGGTGACCGTCGTGACTCAGGCGGCCTGGGAGCGCGTCGCGACCCGCACGATGTCGTCGAGCGCGTCGACGAGGTGGGGATTGGCCTCGAACAGGACTCGAGCCTCCGGGCATGCCCAAGGCTTGCAGAGTCCTTCCTCGGGCAGTCCGGCCCGAACCCATGCCGTGGCGATGCGTCGGATGGCCCCGTCGACGCCAGGGTCTGCTGCGGCGACGCTCACGCTCGCCATAGTTTCGATGTCCCAGTCGGTGATGTTCACGAGGGGACCGCGCACGAGGTCAAGCCGGTAGCGCAGCGCTTCGGCGGCAATCCTTGCGTGGTTCACCTCGTCGCCCCTTCCCGAGCTTCGTGGATCACGCCGGGGAGGACCACCGTGATGCCGAAGCATCCACCTGAACCGCCCGCCCGTGGCGTGGGCCCGATGGTACGAAATGCAGTGCGAGCGATGGTGGACTCTCCCGCGAAGCGCCCGTTTCATCCTGCGAAACGCGTGATCAGGTCGGTCGACTGAGAGGGTCGCTAGGCCGACCCGGGGGCCGCTGTGGGGCGGGGCAGCAGTCCGCCCGACACACGTCGGGGCGTACCTCGAGTGTTCCGAGCGCCGCTCGGGTCGGTGAACCGCCGCGCTCGGCCTCGATGCGTTCGCGCACGAGGTCGACCCACATTTCAACGAAGGCGTCCACGGGTTCGGTTCCGGGTGCCACGGCGCGGGCGAACGAGACTCCTGCGTCGGCAGCGGTGGCCGCCGCTTCTGCATCGAGATCCCACATCACCTCGATGTGGTCGCTGACGAACCCGACCGGCACGATCACGATCGACTCGACCCCGGTGTCGGCGAGCCGACGGATCTCGTCGTTGACGTCGGGCTCGAGCCAGGGGATCTGGGGTGGGCCCGATCGGCTCTGCCACACGAGGGTGTGCGGCGGGGCCGGATCAGCGACCCGCTTGGCGACGAGACGGGCCGCTTCGGCGAGTTGAGCCTCGTAGTCGGAGGTCGACGCCATCGACATCGGGATCGAGTGGGCGGTGAACACCAGTGTTGGTCGTGCGTCCTCACCGAGTTCGTCGACGGCGGTGCGGGTTGCTTCGGCGAACGACTCGATGAAACCCGGGTGGTCGTAGTAAGCCCGAACCTTGTCGATGCCCGGGATGGTCAGGTCGGGTCGACGCTCTGCAATCTCGTCGCAGGCAGCGATGATGTTCTCGCGGTATTGACGACAGCCCGAGTAGGACGAATACGCGGACGTGAAGACGGCGAGCGCACGGGTCACACCGTTCTCAGCCATCCGTTCGATTTCGTCGCTGAGATAGGGATCCCAGTTGCGATTGCCCCAGTAGACGGGGAGGCTCATACCTGCGTTGGCGAGGGCCATCTCGAGGGTGACTCGTTGGCGCCGGCACTGCTCGTTGATCGGGCTCACCCCGCCGAAGTGGGCGTAATGCTCACCGACCTGGGCGAGTCGTTCGCGAGGGATGCCACGACCGCGAGTGACATTCTCCAGGAAGGGGATCACGTCGTCGGATCCTTCGGGTCCGCCGAAACTCACAAGGAGGATGGCGTCGTAGGGGAGATCGGCCATGTTCGGACTGTAGGTCCGTTGCTCGCCTTTTGAATCGTCCGGCGCCTGGCTAGATTGCCCGACGGACGGGTGGTGGATCGTCTGATGCGTTTGCGTCGGCAGCCGCATGGGCCACTCGCCATGGGTTTCCCGAACGCAGATGACCGGACTCACCACCCCAGCGACGGACACGCGATCCGGCTCAGCGGTCGGTGAGACGCGTCCGGAAGACCTCGCCTTACTGTCGGGAGTCGCCCGACTGCGGCGCTTGCTTGCCCTCATCGCCGTACTCGCCGTCGTGGCGGCGACACAGGCACTCGGTGCCTCTGCCCAGTCCATCGACGATCTGCGCGGCGACATTCCCACAGGCGACGACTTGCGAGCCGAGCAGGCCGAGGTCGCCGAGACGCGTGCCGCTGCGCTCGCCGAGAGGGCGTCGGCCGAGGGCGAATTGTTCGAGGTGATGTTCCGCCGAGACGAACTTGACGACACCCAGCGCCGGCTGGCTGCGGAGATCGAGGCCACCACGACGAACCTGCGCCGGCTCGCCGTCGAGGCCTTCATCACCGGCGGTGAGGTCGGCACGCTGGATTACCTTGCGGCGGTTCAGGACGCGAGCGATTTCTCGTGGCGCCAGTACCTTGTGCGTTCTCATGCTGGCTCGTCACGGGTCGCTGTGGACCGGCTTCGCGCGTTGCGAGAGCAGGCCGACAGTGAGGTGCTCGAGAGCCTTGCCCTCGCCGAGGCACTCCGTGTCGAAATCACCGTGCTCGAAACCGAGTTGGCGCTCCTTGACGACCGCGACGACGCAGTCGACGAGGTTATGCCGCTCGCTGAGGCGTGGGATCGGGCGGCCATCGCCATTGCGGAGGGTGCCTGGGGTATAGCGCCGAACGACAAGTGGGAACAGCTCCGCTTCTGCGAGTCGACCCACAACTACGAGGCGATTTCTCCGAGCGGCAAGTACCGAGGCGCGTACCAGTTCGACTACCCGACCTGGCAGACCGTCGGCGGCACTGGCGACCCCGCTGCGGCACCACCGGAGGAGCAGGATGCTCGCGCCCGCGAGCTGTACGCCCGGCGCGGCCCGCAGCCGTGGCCGGAGTGCGGTCGTTTCCTCGAGTAGGGGCAGTCGTCAGTGTTGGGCCGACGATCAGTCACTGAGGAGTCGGCGGGCCACCTGATCCAGACGGTTTGGTCGCGGGGGCTCCCAGCCCTCGGGAACGAGGTGCGGGGCCTTCGACGAGAGCACCGTGATGACTTCATCGGCGCTCGGGTTCACAATGCCAATGCCGTCGATGACGACGGTCGGGACCGTCTCGTTGCCGTTGGCGTAGGAACGCACGACCGCTGCGTCCGCGGGGTCCTCCCAGATGTTGTGTTTCGCCATCGGGATGCCCGCATTCTCGAGCGTGCGGTCGAGTCGGGCACAGAAGCCGCAGCCGGGTCGCCAGTAGAACTCGACGGCGTTGATGGTGGATCCGGAAATGATGCACTCCAGGGCAGGGGGGAACGACGGGTGTAGAGACTTCAACCCGCCAGGCGTCTCGACGATTCCCGGACGCCATGTTTCCCTTCGCCGCTAGGTTGACCGCCATGAGCACCCCCCAGGCTTCAGCCGTAAAGACCGAGGGCCTTCGTCGGACCTTCGGCGAATTCACGGCGGTCGACGGCATCGATCTCGAAGTTCGACCTGGCGAGATCTACGGCTTCCTCGGCCCCAACGGCGCTGGGAAATCCACGGTGGTCCGGATGCTCACCACACTGCTCGAACCCACCGGAGGACGAGCCTGGGTGGGCGGACTCAACGTCGTGGCCGAAGCCGACGGTGTGCGGTTCTCGATCGGCGTTGCGCTCCAAGAGGCGGGTCTCGACGAGAAGATGACCGGACGGGAGATTCTCGCAACCCAGGGACGACTGTTCGGTCTCAACCGCTCCGAGATCGCCGACCGCATCGAGCAACTGGCGCCGATCCTCGAAATGCGGGCGCTCGATCAACTGGTCTCGTCCTATTCGGGCGGCATGGCGCGGCGTCTCGACCTCGCCGCTGCGCTGATGCACAACCCGTCGGTGCTCTTCCTCGATGAACCGACCACCGGACTCGATCCCCAGAGTCGCCTTCGCGTCTGGGAAGAGGTCCGCCGGCTCAACCGCGAGTTCGGTCTCACCCTGTTCCTCACCACCCAGTACCTGGCGGAAGCCGACGAGCTTGCCGACCGGGTCGGCATCATCAACGCAGGACGGATCGTCGCCGAGGGTACCCCCGGCGAACTCAAGCGAGCGATCGGTACCGACGTCGTCACCGTCGTCGTCGACGGAGACGCCGGCGCCGCCAAGTCGGTTCTGGAAGGCATCGACGGCCTCGACGGCGTTGACGTCTTCGGAGACGAGGTCCGAGTTGGCACCGAGAACGGCAGCCAGGCGCTGAGTCCGGTGGCGATCGCGCTCGGGAGTGCCGGCATCAAGGTGCGCGAGCTCAGCCTGCGCACCCCGACCCTCGACGATGTCTTCCTCGATGTCACCGGCACTCATCTCGATGCTGGATCCCCGGCCGAAGGGAGTTCGACATGACCGCCGCCGGCACCACGGCTCGCACCGAGATCCGGCCGCGCCGGACGGGATTCGTCCACGACACCTTGTCGATCGCCCGCCGCGCCATCCGCCAGCTCCCTCGTGACATTGCGTTCATCGGGCCCACCTTGTTCATCCCGCTGTTTTTCCTTGTGATCAACGTGGCCTCGCTGTCAGAGGCCGCCGCCTTCGTTGATCTCGGTATCACCTACGAGGAGTTCCAGCTGCCCGTCGCCATCGTGTTTGCGGTCACCGGTGTTACGCGTGCCGGTGCGATAGTGCTCGATATCCAGAACGGGTACTTCGACCGCTTGATGACGACCCCCGTCTCGCGGCGGGCGCTGCTGCTTGGCCACATGGTGGCTGACTTTGTGCTGGTGGTCGCCCTCAGCGTGCCGGTGATGATCCTCGGCTTTTTCATGGGCGCTCGCTTCGACACCGGTCCGCTCGGGATGCTCGTGTTTGTCCTGATCGGTGCGCTCTGGGGTCTCGGCTACACCGGCATCCCGTATGCGATTGCCCTCAAGACAGGAAACCCGGGAGCGGTGAACTCGTCGTTCATCATCTTCTTCCCGTTCGCCTTCTTGACCACGGCCTACCTGCCGGCCGAGAACCTCAGCGGATGGCTGTCGACAGTGTCGACCTTCAACCCGGTGACCTACCTCCTCGGGGGCCTTCGCTCACTGTTCATCGGCTGGGACGCAGCCGAGTTGGGCAAGGCGCTTCTCGCGACCCTTGCCCTCGCAGCGTTCACTCAGACGCTCTCGTTGCTCGCCCTTCGGGGTCGGACGTCGCCGAAGTGAGCGTGCCGCGCTGCGGAACGAGGTCTGGGTCGATGCCCATGGGCTTCGCGAAGGCTCGCACCCACGCGTCGTAGCCACGGTCGTTGGGGTGGTAGCGATCGGCCGACAGCCCCCGGTGGGGTGGGAGCAGGTGCGCCCCCAGTTCGGCCACGAGATGTCCGTGTTCCGCGGCAGCGCGCTGTAGGGCACGGTTGACGTACCTCGCGGTGGGGCTGAACGACGGTGCCGGCAACGTGCACATGATCGAGCCCTGAGGAGCGGCATCGGCCAGACGCCTGAGGCGACGGGTGAGCCGAGGAGCATACGGGTTCGCCACCAGGTCGTTGGCACCGACACAGATGGTCACGATCGATGCGGCGTAAGGCAGATGGTCGAGCAACGGCAGTTGTTCATCGATCACGTGGGTGCTGTGAGCGCCGCTGCGGCTCAGGTTGACGATCGCATGGGGCCGCCCCGCGTCATGCAGCGCCGCGTGGAGGCGAGACACCCAGCCGTGATCGATACTTGAAGCTCCGATGCCCTGCGCCGTCGAGTCGCCCAGGACGACCCACAGTGGCGGACCATTGTTCCCGTCGGCCGCTGTGAGGCTCTGGGCGACGATTTCATGCCAGCGCCGTTCGGTCGGGTCGATGGTCGCCGACACCGAGCGGATCGTGCCGCTGATACGGGTCAACGCCCGCGTGAGCGGGGCGGGTTCCCACGGTGGGCGGGCGGCGAGCGCGTCGACGATCGGGTGGCGCTCGCTCATCGGCACTGTTCCTCGAGGGAGGTCGGGGGGTAGGTCGTAGTCTGCGCCACGTGATCCTCGTCGACGTCGAACGTGTCAGCATGAGCCGCCCGTTGCGACCGCTGTTCTCCGATGTCTCCGTCACGGTAGCCAGCGGCGACCGGTTGGGCGTGGTCGGCATCAACGGCACCGGCAAGTCGACCCTGCTGTCGGTCATCGCCGGCACGCGCGAGCCGGAGGCCGGCACGGTGCGTCGAGGCCGTGGTGTCACCATGGCCGCCGTCGATCAGGTCACCACCCTTCCGTCCGGCAGTGTGCGCGACGCTGTCGGAGGCGGCTGGTGGGGTGAGGCAGCGCTGCATCGCCTCGGCCTGGCGGAGGTGATCGACCGGCCGGTGGACCAGCTCTCGGGTGGTCAGGAAAAGCGGGTCTCGTTGGCCCGGGCGCTGGTGGCCGATGCCGACCTTCTCGTGCTCGACGAGCCGACCAACCATCTCGACGTCGATGCCATCGAGTGGCTGGAGCATGAACTCGAGCAATTCAAGGGCGGGCTCGTGATCGTCACCCACGATCGCTACGTGCTCGACCGGGTTGCCACCCGTGTGCTCGAGCTCGACCGAGGGTCGAGCCATGTTCACGAGGGTGGCTACGACGGGTATCTCGACGGACGAGCCGCCCGCGAGGAACGAGCTGCATCAGCAGAGAACACCCGCCAGAATCTGGCTCGCCGGGAACTCGCCTGGCTCCGAACCGGGGCGAAGGCCCGCACTCGAAAGAGCAAGGCCCGTGTTGAGCGCGCCACCGCCCTGATCAACACCCGAGCCCAAGCCGCCGCTCGCGATGGTGACCTCAATCTCGACTCGATGCACAAGGGCACGCCGAGGCTCGGTGACCAGGTCGTAGAACTCCACGACGTGATGATCGGCTACGACCACGAGACGCCGCTGGTTACGGGACTCGATCTTCTGGTCGGCCGCCGTGAGCGTCTCGGCATCGTCGGCGCCAACGGTTCGGGGAAGTCGACCCTGCTCGATGTGATCGCCGGTCGACGTGAGCCGCTCGCCGGGCAGCGGATCCAGGGCCCGACGGTGCATGTCGGGCTGCACGACCAGCGAGGCCGCGACCTCGATCCGCAACTCCGGGTCCGACAGGCGGTTGCCGGTGAGGGCGCCGAACCCGACTGGTGGGGTACGCAATTGCTGGAACGTTTCTGGTTCGACAGCGACGTGCAGAAGTCGCCGATTGAGCTGCTGTCGGGAGGTGAACGCCGTCGCCTTCAGCTGGTGCTCACGTTGTCGGCCAAACCGAACGTGTTGCTCCTCGATGAACCCACCAACGACCTCGATCTCGACACCCTTCGCGCGTTGGAGGAGTTCCTCGACACTTGGCGCGGCGCTGTTGTGATCATCAGCCACGACCGGGCCTTTCTCGACCGCACGGTCGACGACGTGCTCGTCGTCGACGATGGACGTGCTCGGCGCTGGCCGGGCGGCTACGCCGGCTGGCTCGTCGACCGGGAGGGCTCGTCGAACGTGCGGACCCTCGACACCTCGGGAACCGGGAAGGGTAGTGCGGCGCCGCGGGCACGGGCCGAGGTGGCGCATCGCAGTCGAAGCACAGTGCGTCACGAGCTCAAGACGGCCGGGAAGGAAATCGCAAAGCTGGAGACCGTGGTCGCTGCGCTCCGCGCTGAGCTCGAGGTTGCTGGCACCGATCATGAGGCGATCGTCCGAGTCGGCACCGAACTCGCTGCGCAGGAGCAGGCCCTCGCCGCCACCGAGGAGGCGTGGCTCGGGCGTTCGGCCGAACTCGAGGAGATCGATGGAGTCGGCTGACGACATGGTCCCCCGAGGGCGGGGCAACCGGACGTGGCGGGTCGTCGGTTTGCAGCGGGAATGCGCGGCGCCAAGGCGGCGTTAGCCTGTCCATCATGACCGACACCGCCCCCACTGACACCGCCGAGGAGATCATGATCGTCACCGACGCCGCTCGCGCGACGGTGCTCGACATCCGGTCCAACGAAGACGACGCCGAGCTCTTGGGCCTGCGAGTCGAGGTAACCGGTGCCAACGGTGCCGACTACACTTACGACCTCTCACTCGAACCGGTGGCCGAGGCCGCAGACGATGATTTCGTGCACACCAACGACGGCTTGTCGGTCATCATCCCGGCGAAGAGTGTCGACGCGATGCGCGGCGCCGCGCTTGACTTGCCCTCGGTTGCCGGCCAGGGCGGTCTCGTGATTCGCAACCCCAATCGGCCCAACCCGCTGGGTGACTTGGGCCAACTCGAACTTGTCGGCGACGCCGCCGACAAGGTCCGCACCTTGCTGACCGAACGGATCAACCCTGCGCTGGCCGCCCACGGTGGCTATGCCGAACTTGTCGGGGTCGAGGGGGAGAAGGCGTTCGTCACGATGGGTGGTGGCTGCCAGGGATGCTCGATGAGCGCAGCGACTCTGCAGGAGGGCATTCAGCGCGCCATTCTCGAAGCGGTGCCGGAGATCACCCAAGTGGTCGACACCACCGACCACGAGCAGGGCGAGAACCCCTACTACGCCTGAGTCCGCCTACCTGCCGGGTTAGAACGATCAGAGCAGGGCGCGCACGCTGGCGGCGATGCCCTCGCCGTCGAGCCCGAACCGGGCGTGAATGACGTCGGGGTCGTCGTGCGGGACGTATTCGGCGGGCACGCCGAGCACTCGGACTCGGCACGAGGCGCCGCGTTCGCCGAGCGCGTCGCGCACCTCGGCGCCTGCGCCGCCCATGCGGAGGCCATCCTCGACTGAGACGACACAGTCGTGACCGGCGATGTCGTCGACCATGGCGGGGTCGAGCGGTAGCACGACTCGCGGGTCGTAGATGGTGGCGTCGATGCCTTCGGTGGCGAGGATCGCCGCTGCCTTCTCGGCTGCAGGGAGCATCTGGCCAAAGCCGAGCAGGGCGACGCGACCATCGCCGGCTTGGATCTTGCGAGCGGACAGTCCCGCCCCGACTTCGCCGTGCTCGGCGTGGGCGGCCGCTCCGCGCGACCAGCGGATCGCGACCGGGCCGGTCGTGATGTCCATGGCGTCCTCGAGCATCTGCTGGAGTTCCTGGTAGCTCGAGGGGGCGAACACCGTCATGCCCGGGACTTTCGTGAGCAGCACTATGTCGAGCACACCGTGATGGCTCGCACCGTCGGGGCCGGTGATACCGGCGCGGTCGAGACAAAAGATCACTGGGAGGCCGTGCAGGCCGACATCGAGGTTGACTTGGTCGATCGCCCGGGTGAGGAAGGTCGAGTAGACGGCGACGAGAGGGCGGAGGCCACCCATCGCCATGCCAGCCGCCGCCGTGACGGCGTGCTGCTCGGCGATGCCGACGTCGATGCACCGATCGGGAAAACGTTCGCGGAAAGGGAGCAGGCCGGTGGAGTCGGGCATGGCAGCGGTGATTGCCACGAGCTCGGGGTGCTGATCACCGAGTTTCACGAGACTTTCAGAAAACGCAGCGGTGTATGAACCAGCGTTGGCCGCGCCCCCGTTGTCGGCGAGACCCGGCTTGGCGTCGTGCATCGCCTTGATCTCATCCTGCTCAGCCGGGGCGAAGCCTTTGCCTTTCTGGGTGAGCACGTGGACGACGACTGGCCCGCCGAACTCGGCCGCGTTCTCCAGAGCCTCTTCCATCGAGGCGATGTCGTGTCCGTCAAATGGGCCCAAGTAGCGAACACCGAGATCCTCGAAGAACGCCGACGGCTCCCACATCTCGCGCACGGCAGCCTTCGACATGCGAACACCGCGGCTGATCTGCTCGCCGACTCCGGGGATGCGCTCGGTGATCTCCTTGATCTTGGCCTGACGGCGCATGTAAACCGGATTATTGCGGATCTTCACCAGGCTCTCGGACAGTCGAGAGACAGTGGGGGCGTAGGAGCGCCCGTTGTCGTTGAGAACGATCGTGACATCGCTGCCGGCATGGCCGAGGTTGTTGAGGCCCTCGAAGGCCATGCCACCCGTCATGGCGCCGTCGCCGATCACCGCCACGATACGTCGACGGGCGTCGGCGGCCTCGAAGGCCGTGGCGAGCCCGTGGGCGTAGCTCAAAACGGTCGACGCATGGGAGTTCTCGATCCAGTCGTGCTCGGACTCGCTGCGGTTCGGATAGCCGGACAAGCCGCCGCCCTCGCGCAGGTTGGTGAAGGCGCGAGCCCGGCCAGTCAGGATCTTGTGCACATACGCTTGGTGGCCCGTGTCCCAGAGGATGAGGTCATGGGGCGAGCGGAAAACCCGGTGCAGCGCAATCGAGAGTTCGACGGCACCGAGATTCGAACCGAGATGACCACCGTGATCGTTGACCGAGTCGATGATCAGCTCGCGAATCTGATCGGCGAGATCGTCGAGCTCCTCGAGGGAGCGGCCGCGAAGGTCGTCAGGCCCAGTGAGGGCGTCAAGCAACATCAGACGAAAGGATACCGCTCGGACCCGGCAAGAGCCGGGTCAGGCGGGGTGCAACTTTCAGGCCGACGCCGAGGGCGATCACGCCTCCGACGGCATCAAGCCAGAAGTGGTTCGCCGTGACGACGATCGCGAACATCGTCGCAATCGGGTACGCCACGATCAGTGCCCGAGCCCAGCGCCGGCGCAGCACCGGGTACAGCGCCACGGTGCACCAGATCGCCCAGGCGATGTGCAGACTCGGCATCGCTGCGTATTGGTTGCTGATGGATTCCATGGTGCCGGACTCGAAGGACCACAGGCCGCCGGGATCGACCAGAGTGTCGGTGTAGTCGAAGCCGTCATGGCACGCCCCGAACTGAGACGCGCAATTGCCGAGCAGTCGGGGTGGCATCAGCGGGAAGAACGCGAAGCCGAGAAGGGCGACACCGGTGGTGGCCGCCAGGGTCGACCGCATGAACGTGTAGCGCTCAGGATGGCGGGCGAACAACAGCACCATTGCACCGATGGTTGCAGCGAAGTGGAACGTGCCGTAGAAGACGTTCCAGAAGACGATGAACCAGTCCCACGCAAGGAAGGTGTTGTGGATCCACTCCTCGACATAGAGACCCATCGCCTGCTCGATGTCGATGATGCGCTCGGCGTTGCGGAACGACGCGTCCCGCACCGAGTCGCCGAGTGCCGAGCCGAACTGGTTCCGGATCGCCGAGTACACGACGTAAAACGCAACCGTCAGCCCGATCTCGACCCACCAACGAAGTGGGGCGGCGTCGTCGGTGGTGTCGTCGCCGGCGTCGGACATGGGCAGAGAGCGTAACCCAGAGGGGCCGGCCCGACGGGCGAGTAGGGCCGAGCTCGGGGATAGTCTGAAGTTCCTTATCCGCTCTTCTCCGGAGGCGCCGTGCTCAACCACGAGCTCATCAACCGCACCTTGTCCACCGCGATGCGAACTGGCGGCGAATTCGCCGAAGTGTTCGTTGAGGACAAGCGCTCCTCGTCGGCGGTGCTCGACGATGGGCGGGTCGAGGAATTGACCAGCGGGCGCGACCGAGGCGCTGGTATCCGGGTCGTCGTCGGCGACACCACGGGCTTCGCTCACACCGCCGATCTCTCCGAGGCGGGGCTGTCGGCCGCCGCCGAGGCCGCTGCCGCCGCGGCTCGCGGCGGCGGGGGCGGGGCGAAGGTCGTCGCGGTCTCGCCGATCGATATCGAACGTTCGGCGCCGGTGCGGATACCGCCCGAGGACGTCGCCAAAGCGACCAAGGTCGGCTTGCTCACCCTCGCCAACGAGGCCGCTCGAGCCCAGGGCAGCGCAATCTCCCAAGTGTCGGCCCGCTACGGCGACTCTCGTCGCCGCATCCTGGTCGCCAACTCCGATGGTGTGCTCGCCGAGGACGACCAGGTCCGCACCCTTTTCTCGGTGTCGTGTGTTGCGAGCGGCGACACCGGTCTGCAGACCGGGCGAGAGTCGACCGGCCGCACCGTCGGCTTCGAGTTGTTCGATGAGGCTGATGTCGAGGAGATGGGGCGACGCTCCGCCGAACGTGCCATCACGAAGCTCTCTGCCCAACCGGCTCCATCTGGCGCTGTTCCCGTTGTGGTCGGCCCTGGCGGTGGTGGTGTGCTGTTCCACGAGGCGTGTGGTCACGGCCTCGAAGCCGACCTAGTCGGCAAGGGGGCGTCGGTCTTCGCGAACCGTGTCGGCGAGCAGGTCGCTTCCCCGTTGGTCACGCTCATCGACGATGGCACCATGGCCGGCGAGTGGGGTCACTTCGCCGTCGACGACGAGGGCCGTCCTGCCGGTCACAACGTCTTGATTCAGGATGGGGTGCTCACCGACTACATGTGGGACCAGCTCCGAGCTCGCAAGGAGGGTCGCCTATCCTCGGGCAACGGCCGTCGCCAGAGCTATCAGCACCTGCCGATGGTGCGGATGACCAACACCTACATCACTGCGGGCCACGACGACCCCGAGGCGATTATCGCCGACACCGACTCCGGTGTGTACGTGGCGCAGCTCGGTGGGGGGCAGGTCAACACCGCCACCGGCGATTTCGTGTTCGGCATGACCGAGGCCTACCTGATCGAAAATGGCGAGATCACCGATCCGATCCGTGAGGGCAATCTGATCGGCAACGGCCCGGAGGTGCTCACCCGCATCGACCGGCTCGGCCACGACTTCGCGATGGGGTCCCCCGGCACGTGCGGCAAAGATGGCCAAGGTGTCCCGGTCGGCGACGGCACCCCGACGCTTCGGGTTACGTCGCTTACCGTCGGCGGTACGGCTGCCTGATCGATGCCGGAACTCCTTGATATCGCTACCCGGATTGCCGGGTGGGCCAACGACGACGAGCAGGTCGAAGCGTTTGTCGTCCACGAGACCGAGACTGAGGTTCGCGCCTACGAGGGCGAGGTTGAGTCCTTCACTCGAGCGGAGTCTCAGGGTGTCGGTGTTCGGGTAATTGTCGACGGCAAGCAGGGCTACGCCTATGCCGGCACTCTCGACGACACTGCGCTGCAGGAGACCCTCTGCGAGGCTCGCGACAACGCGTCATTCGCCGAACCCGACGAGTTCAACGGTCTCGCCGTGCCCGATGGTGTCGAACCAGCGTCACTCGAACTGTGGAGCGACACCGTCGGGGCGTTCCCGACCGAGAACAAGATCGCCCTGGCGATCGAGCTCGAGCGGGCGGCGCTCGCAGCCGACACCCGGATCTCGGGCATCGAGTCGGCCGAATACATCGACACCGCCTACGAGTCGGCGGTCGCCACGTCGACGGGTATCACCGCTGCGGCCCGCGAGACCGGTTGCTACGTCTCGGTGTACACGCTCGCCGAAGCCGATGGCGAGACCCAGACCGGGTTCGGGTTCTCGATCGGCCGCGAACCGGGTGAACTCGACCCGGCCATCGCCGCCGCGGATGCCGCCGATCGGGCCACTCGTCTTCTTGGGGCAACGAAGCCGGGGAGTGAACGGCTCACCGTCGTGTTCGACCCGTGGGTGACCGCCCAGTTCCTCGGCATCGTGGGCCACACCCTCACCGGTGAAGCAGTCTTGAAAGGTCGCTCAATGTTCGCTGACCGACTCGGCGACGCTGTCGCTAACCCGATGGTCACCCTTGTTGATGATGCCACCGTCCCGGCGGCGTTCACGGCGAGCGCGCTCGACGGCGAGGGCATCGCCACCCGCTGCACCCCCTTGATCGTCGACGGCGAACTGCAGGCCTTTCTGCACAACGCGTATTCCGCTCGTCGTGCCGGTTCGTCCTCGACCGGTTCGGCCGTCCGAAGCGGTTTCAAGAGCGGCCCGTCCGTCGGCGCCCAGGCGCTCACGCTCCTCCCCGGGAAGCAGAGCCAGGCCGACCTGATCGCCGGTATTGACAACGGCTTCCTTGTCCAGGGCGTCTCTGGGCTCCACTCGGGGGTCAACCCGGTATCGGGTGATTTCTCCACCGGGGCAGAGGGTCTTCGGATCCGTAACGGCGAAGTAGCCGAACCGGTTCGTGAGGTCACAATCGCGTCGACCGTTCAACGCCTGCTCCAGGACGTCGCCGGTATTGGCGATGACCTCCAGTGGCTGCCGATGAGTTCGGCGGGCGTCTCGCTCGTCGTGGGCGACGTCACCATGTCGGGAGCGTGATGGGGGAGATCCCCGAATCCCGGCGGCTTGCCCGGAGGCTCGTGAGTCGAGCTGACGTCGGCGAACAGGTGGAGGTCTGTGCCGGTTCGTCGGTGCGCACCGAGATCCGCGTCTATGACGGCGAGGTCGAGTCGCTCACCGTCGCCGAGAGCCGTGGAGTCGGTGTCCGCGTAATCTGCGACGGACGTGAAGGGCTCGCCCACGCAGGCTCGTGGGATCCCGACGTCGTCGACACGCTCCTTGTGGAGGCCCGCGACAACATGTCGTTCGCCGAACCCGATGATCGGGTCGGCCTTGCCGAACCCGACGGCGTCGACGCTGCGGACATCGATCCCTGGGACGATCGCATCGAGGCAACCTCGGTCGACGACAAGGTCGCGATCGCGGTTGCGCTCGAAGCTGCCACTCGGGGTGCCGATCCTCGGGTCCGAGGCGTCCGCACCTCGATGTACGCGGACTCCCGCGGTGAGAGCGCCATCGTCTCCACGGCCGGGATCGACGGTTGGGATCGCGGGGCATCGGCATCGATCGGCACACAGCCGCTCATCGACGATCTCGACGGCTCCACTCGCACCGGCTATGCGGGCGACGCTGCGGCCGCGCCCCAATTGCTCGACATCGAGGAGGTCGCCCGGCTTGCGGTCGAGCGGGGCGTTCGTCTTCTGGGGGCCGGACCTCCCACCACCGGTCGGCCACTGGTGGTGCTCGAGCCCCGGTTCACCGCAACGATCCTCGGCATCGTCGCCGGCATGCTCTCGGGTGAGCTGGTGGTGAAGGGCCGGACCCCCTTCGGCGACCGTGTCGGCGAGGCGATCGCCACCGACGCGGTCACGATGTTCGACGACCCCACCGACCCTGACTCACTCAGCGCTTCGGCCTTCGATGGCGAAGGTCTCGCCTGTCGTCGTGTTCCGCTGATCTCGGAGGGTGTCTTACAGGGGTTTCTTCACGATGCTCGCAGCGCACGTGGTCTCGGGGTGTCGTCGACCGGCTCTGCACTCCGGTCCGTGCGCGGCACGCCCAGCCCTGGTCACCGCTCTTTGTCGGTCGGCCCTGGTGAGGGCGATCTCGACGCGTTCATCGCCTCGATCAACGACGGGTTGCTTGTTGCCTCGCTGCAGGGTTTGCACAGTGGAGTGAACGCTGTCAGCGGTGACTTCTCGGTCGGTGTCGAGGGTGTCGTGATTCGCAACGGCGAACTCGCCGAACCGATTCGCGAGGGCACGCTCGCCGGCGCCATCCCTCGGATGCTGCAAGACGTGGCTCGGGTCGGTGCCGACCTCGAGCGTCAACCGGGCGGCATCCTGGTGCCCGCCCTTGTCCTCGATGGCTTGACCCTCGGCGGCGGCTCCGGCGCCTAGTCTCAGCAGACTGACCTCAGGCGCCCGACGTCGGGCGTTCCGCCGCCGATGGGAGCGACATCATGGAGATCCTCCACGCCATCGTGCTCGGCATCGTCCAGGGCCTCTCGGAGTTCCTGCCGATCTCATCGAGCGGCCACCTCGAGTTGACCCGCTGGCTCTTCGGCTGGGACGCACTCGATGAGGATCTCGAGACGGCGTTCGACGTCGCAGTGCACCTCGGCACGCTGGTCGGCGCGATCGCCTACCTGCGGCGCGATGTCGTCACGTACGTGACCGCCGGTTTCGGTCCGCTTCGCGGTCGACCGCTCGGCACCGACGGCAAGATCGCCTGGTTCCTCGTCGCCAGCGCTGTGCCCGCCGGGGTCGCTGGCGTGGTGTTGAAGGACCAGATCGCCGATTTCGACCGCATCTGGATGATTGCAGCGATGTTGATCGTGTTCGGTCTGGTGCTGCTCGTGGCCGATCGCGTGCCGGAGAGAAAAGAACTCGAGGCTTTCCGACTTCGAGATGCGCTTGCGATGGGAATCGGTCAGGCGCTCGCCCTTCAGCCTGGCGTGAGCCGTTCGGGTGCAACGCTCACCGTCAGCCGACTCCTCGGTTACGAGCGGGATGCAGCGGCCCGACTCGTCTTCTTGATGAGCTTGCCGATCATCGCGGGCGCCGGCGTGTTCGCCCTGGCCGACGCGTCGATCCCGTCGGACTTCTGGCCGCCCTTCCTGTGGGGCATGGTCGCCTCCGCTCTCACCGGCTATGTCGCCGTGTGGGGAACGCTCAAGCTCGTGCGATCGCGTACCTTCGCCCCGTTCGTCGTCTATCGCGTCGTGGTGGGTGTTGCGGTACTGCTGATTCTCGCCACTGGTTGGCGTTGATCAGACGCTGAGTACCGGGACAACCCGGGCCTACCCCGATGCTCTGACCACGTCGCCCACGACGTCGGCAGGTACGGCCACCCCGAGGTCGGCGTCGGACGCCATGAGGACGAGCGCGTCGGCGGCGATCCGTCGGCCGTCAACGGCGTGATGGAGGTCGACGAGATCACCGATGGTGAAGAGGTCGTCTCGTCGTCCGATGCTGATCGTTCGCCACCCCTCAGGGGTGCGTGCGGCGTGTGTCGACCCGGTGTCGGTGAGCCGGCGCTCGACCACGATCTCGCCGATACTGAGTTCGGTGCGGGTGCGCGAACCTCGGGGATCGGTGACGACGGCACCGACGGGAACGAGGTCGGCGGGAACGAGTATCGACCGGCCCGACCCGGACTCGATCGTCTCGCCGGCCCCGACCGGCCCGGTGGTGGCCCAGACCTCGACGGTCGCCTGCCAACGCGACAGGGCGTTTGCGGTCGTCGTCTCGGCGTGGTGCATCGCTCCGATGACGAGGATCGCGGCGGCGAGGATCACGAGGACGGGGCCGACCCGGTAGCGGCGAAGGAGGGATCGGGCGGCTCCGACGGCGACGGTCGCCGACGACAGGGGAGAGGAGTTGGGGCGCTCAGGCGCGCGCATGATCATTTCCTGGAGACGGGATCTCGAGGGGAAGTTATCGACGACGCTACGTCGTAATCAGTCGCCGGAGCTGCTGGAACTCGACGAGGAGCTGGAACTCGAGGAGTCCGACGATGATGAGCTTCCGGAGTCCGACGATGATGAGCTTCCGGAGTCCGACGATGATGAGCTTCCGGAGTCCGACGATGATGAGCTTCCGGAGTCC
>CAJWHS010000051.1 GCA_913041415.1 uncultured Acidimicrobiaceae bacterium
GGGGCCCGGTCGACGGCGATCGCCGGCCGGGCCCAAGCCCAGAGGACTCGGTGTCGACAGCGTGGGAAACCTCGCAGTGCTGTAGTACAACTCCGCATGTGAACGACCTCGCCCGCCGCCTGCTCGCCGAGTTCCTCGGCACCGCCTTCCTTCTCGTAGGCGTGGTCGGTTCGGGCATCATGGCCGAACGCCTTGCCGACGACGTCGGGCTGCAGTTGCTCGCCAACGCAGCGGCCAGCGTCGGCGTGCTCTACGCCGTCATCTTGATGTTCGGCGAGGTCTCCGGGGCGCATTTCAATCCGGCGGTCACGCTCGCCGGCATCCTTCTGCAGAATCGGCCGTGGGTCGAACTCGGCCCATATGTCGTTGCCCAACTGGCCGGGGGCGCGGTCGGCGTAGTGGCCGCCAACCTCATGTTCGGCCTCGACCCAATCAACATCAGTGAAAAGGTCCGCGATGGCGGCGGCCAGTACCTAGGGGAACTCATCGCCACCTTCGGCCTGGTGGTGCTGATCTTCTCGTTGGTGCGCACCGGCCGGAGTCACCTCGTTGCGTCGGCGGTCGCCGCCTACATCGGTGGTGCGTACTGGTTCACCTCGTCGACGTCGTTCGCCAACCCGGCCGTGTCGGTCGCTCGCACACTGTCCGACTCCTTCGCCGGTATCCGTCCCGGTTCGGCACCGATGTTCATCGTGATGGAGTTCGTCGGCGCCTTGCTCGCGGTCGCAGCCGTCCGAGTGCTTTATCCCAACGACGTCGATACCAAAATTTCCTGATGCCCGAGTTCGTTGTCGTTCGCCACGGGCGGCCGTTGACCGAACGGCTCGAATCGGGGATCGCCGACCCGTCCCTCGACGAGTTCGGTTGCTGGCAGGCCGAGCGAGTCTGCGCCTGGCTGGCCCACGAGCCGGTTGACGCCGTCGTGGCGAGCCCGAAGGCCCGCGCCATCGAGACCGTGCAGCCACTCGCCGATCAGCTCGACGTGCCGCTCACGATCGTCGCTGGTCTCGACGAGATCGATCGCTTCTCGTCCGTCTACGTCCCCACCGACATGTGGGCGACCGAGGGACTCGACATCCTCGAGGCGTTGGGGGAGAAGCGCTACGCCGACATCGGGTACGACCCGCCCGGCGTGTTTCGCGAGCGGATTGCGAACGTCTGGCACGAGCTCGTTGCCGACCCGCCAGGCGAACACGTCGTCATCGGCTGCCATGGCGGCACGATCCGCGAGATCATCCGGGCCACTTTCGGGGAGATGCCGGCGTCGTTTCACGCCCAACTGGAGTACGCCTCGATCTGTCGCTTCACCGTGGGCGACGGTCGGGTGTCGCTCACCACGCTGAACGAGACCGGCCACTTCGACGCCACCCGTGACTCGATTCGGGGTGCGATGAACATCGGATCTAAGATTGAGGAATGAGTTCGATGCTTTCCTACGCAGCGTTCGACGCCGACAACCACTATTACGAGGCCGAAGACGCGTTCATCCGCCACGTCGATCCCAAGATGCGCAAGCGGTGCATGCAATGGGCTCAGATTGACGGGCGCCAACGACTGCTGGTCGGTGGCAAGGTCAACCGCTTCATCCCCAATCCGACCTTTGATCCCGTGGCCCGCCCTGGCTGCCTCGACGACTACTTCCGCGGCAAGGTCGCCAAGTCGGATATCCGTGAGGCGTTCGGCGAACTCGTCGCGATCCCCGACGAGTACCGCGACCGCGACGCCCGAATCGCCGTGATGGATCGGCAGGGGCTCGAGGCCTGCTTCATGTTCCCGACGCTCGGCGTCGGCATGGAATCGGCGCTCGAGGGCGACGTCGAGGCGACCCTCGCCGCTTTCGACGGCTTCAACAAGTGGCTCGACGAGGATTGGGGCTTTGCCTACCAAAACCGGATCATCACCGCCGGCTACATCACGCTAGCTGATCCCGATTACGCACTGGACCAGCTTGACTGGATGATCGAACGCGACGTGCGCGTCGTGAACATGCGGCCCTCGTCGGTGCTCGGTCGAGACGGACGGCGTCGCTCGCTCGGTGATCCAATGTTCGCGCCGTTCTGGAAGAAGATGAACGACCACGGCATCACGCTCGCGATGCACAGCGGCGACGCCGGCTACTCGTTCCTTGCCGACTACTGGGGCATCAACGCCGAGTTCGAAGCCTTCCGCCAAAACGCCTTCAGGACGCTGCTGACCCACTCGCCGATCAGCGATGCGCTGGCATCTTTGATCGCCGAGGGCGTGCTCAGTGAGTATCGCAACCTGCGGGTCTGCACCATCGAGACCGGTTCGGAGTGGGTGCAGCCGCTGCTCAAGAAGTTCGAGAAGACGTACAAGATGCAGCGTCACGCCTTTGCCGAGGATCCGATCGAGGTCTTCGCCCGTCAGGTGTGGGTGTCGCCCTACTACGAGGACGACCTTCACGATCTCAAGGCCAAGGTCGGTGCCGACCACATGTTGTTCGGCTCGGACTGGCCGCATGCCGAAGGTCTTCGCAACCCGGTCGACTTCGTCGCCGACCTCGACGGCTTCGACTCCGCCGAGGTCGAACAGATCATGCGGACCAACGGGCTCGCCCTGGCCGCGCGGGCGGTCTGATCTCGTAGGGTCTGCGGCGATGCTGCCGTTCACCCTCGACACTGTCCGTCTCTCGCTTCACATCCTCGCCGTCTGCGTCTGGGTCGGTGGTCAGTTCGTGGTCGCCGCCGCCGTGCCGGTCCTGCGCGAGGTGGGAGCTGACGCGACCCGCCTCGTGGCGCGACGCTTCGGGCAGGTGGCGTGGCCAGCGTTTGGCCTTGCCGTGGTCACCGGCATCTGGAGCATCCTGACGGTGCCGAGCGAGCAGTCGTTCGAGTACAACGTCACGCTCGGGGTGAAGCTTCTCCTCGTTGTCGGTTCTGGCGTGGCCGCGTTCGTCCATCAGCAGACAACGTCGCCTGCGCTGCGCGGCGCCACTGGGGGGCTGGGGCTCGTGTCGGCGCTTGGCGCCCTGGTGGTCGGTGTGATGCTGTGATCAGTGATCCGGTCACGGGCGACGACGGGGTCGTTCGTTGTGGATGGGCCGGCACGGCCTCCGACTACAACGAGTACCACGACCACGAGTGGGGTCGGCCGGTGGTCGACGATGTGCGGCTCTTCGAGAAGCTCTGCCTCGAGGGTTTTCAGTCCGGCCTGGCCTGGATCACGATCCTGCGCAAGCGAGAGAACTTTCGGGCCGCCTTCGATGGTTTTGACTTCCGTGTCCTGGCGAACTTCGACGACGACGATGTCGCCCGCCTCCTCGATGACACCGGCATCGTGCGCCACCAAGGGAAGATTCGGTCGACGATCAACAACGCAAAGCGTGCTGTGGAGTTGGTCGAGGCCGAGGGGTCACTCGCTCGCTATGTGTGGAGCTGGGAACCGAGCGAGCGAGAAGGCGACCTTGGCGGGGAGTTTGCGGTCCCCGCCACCACGCCTGCGTCGACGGCGCTTGCCAGGGACCTGAAGAAGCGCGATTGGACCTTCGTTGGCCCGACCACCGTCTATGCGTTCATGCAGGCGATGGGTTTGGTGAACGATCACGTACCGGGGTGTGACGTCCGTGAGGCGTGCGAGGCCGAACGGGCTGCGCTCGTGCGCCCGACCCGATGGGGTTGAGGGTCGAATCTCGGGAGCGCGCTTATTCAGCCCCGATGGTGGTTGTCGTTGAGGCGCTCCGCAGCAGGACATAGCCGCCTGCGGCGACCACAGCGACGGCCGACGCCAGCAAGGCGAAGACGAAGAATTGGCCCTGTGCGGCGTAGACCGGTGCAGCGATCAGCGCGGCGATGCCGGCGCTGACCTGACCAGCAGCTGCGGCGACGCCGAAACCGAGGGCGCGCTCGTGTTCCTCGGTGGCGCGGGCCATCGCTGCTTGGGTCGCCGGTAAGGCAACCGCGTTGAATGTCGCCTCGACCATCGCAAAGGACATCAGGATCCCTGGTGTCTCGAGTGCGCCATAGAGCACGGTCACGCCGATGACACCGAGGATCGCGAGCGGCAGGGTGCGCAGCGGCCCATGCCGATCGGCGAGCCTGCCCCCGAGGGGTGCCAGCAAGATGAACGGCACGCCGTACAGGCTGAGCGTGAGGCCGGTGAAGAGGGTGGAGGCGCCTCGGTCGTCCATGAGGATTGCCCAGATGGCGTCGTACAACCCGACGGGCATCATGAGGGCGCCGGTGAGCACGATCGCAGCAAGGGTGGGCCGGCGGCGAAACATGGCGGTTCGGCTCGTGGGACCGCTCTGCGGCACCGGCATGGCCGCCGTTGGGGCGATGCGGGCCAGGCCGGGAGCGAGCGCCAGCAACAGCACACCGGTCACGAAGAACGGTGTGTCGTTGTTGCCGAACTCGGCGACAACCGCACCGAGCCCGGGGCCGATCAGGAGGCCGGCGGTGCGCACCCCGATCAGCTTGCCGAGCAGTTCGCCAGCGCGCTCCGGATCGCGGGTCGTGACCAAGGCCTGCGCTGCCGGATCGAACGCGCCGAGCGAGGCACCGCTGATCGCTCGGGCGGCCACCAAATGCCAGACGTCGTCGCCGAGCGCAAAGCCAACGGCACCGAGCGAACCGACCACCATGGCGCCGACCATCAGTTCGCGGCCCTTGCCGCGATCGGCGAGCGGCGCCAGGCCGACCTGGCCTAACACGGCGGCCAAGAGCCCAGCGGAACTGATCAGGCCGATGCTGGCCGTCGAGAGATTGTTCTCGTCCTGGACCTCGTGCAGGAGGGCGAAGACCATGCCGACGGATGCGGCCTGCACGAACAGCGAGATCGGGATAAAGCGGCTGAGCGGCATCGGCCGCACGCTAGCGCTCAGGCGCAAACCGCACGCGTCCGAAGACGCCGAGGGGGTCGAGACCATGCACCGGTAGCGTCGCACTCGTGACATCGACCGGCACCGAACCCGCAGCCGAAGATCGGCCGATGGCCCCGACCGAGTGGTCGGTGCTGTTGTCGCTCTCGCTGATCTGGGGCGGCTCGTTCCTCTTCATGGCAATCGGACTCGAATCCTTCGAACCGGGATTTGTCACCTTGCTCCGAGTCGGGTTCGGCGCCGTGACTCTGCTCTTCATTCCTGCCGCCCGCCAGCCGGTGTCTCGCGCTGCGATGCCGAGGGTCGCGCTGCTCGGCGTCACGTGGATGGCGTTCCCGCTCACCATGTTCCCGCTCGCGCAGCAGTGGATTGACTCGTCGGTCGCCGGGATGCTCAACAGCGGCATGCCGTTGATGACGGTGCTGATCGCCTGGCTCGCGTTCGGTACGCAAACCGGCCCGCGTCGACTGTTCGGTGTGCTCGTCGGACTCGTCGGCATCCTCGTCATCGCGCTGCCTGAAGCCCAGGTGGCCGGAACCAACGCCGCCGGTGTGGTCCTCGTCTTGATTGCCGTCTCGTCCTACGGCGTTGCCGTCAACCTCGCCGGCCCACTCCAACGCGCGTACGGCAGCCTGCCGGTGATCAGCCGGGCTCTCGGCGTCGCCACGCTCGTGTGCGTGCCGTTCGGTTTGATCGACGGTACTCAGTCGTCGTTCTCGTGGGGTTCGCTCGCCGCATGTGCTGCGGTGGGGATTGGCGGTACGGGCATCGCCTATGCCCTTGCCGGTTGGCTCACAGGCCGAGTCGGCGCAGTGCGGATGTCGATCGTGACCTATGTGATCCCGCTCGTGTCGATCGTGCTCGGCGTGGTGTTCCGAGACGAGACCGTGAGCGCGTGGGCGATCGCCGGCACCGTCATCGTCCTCACCGGCGCCTTCCTGAGCAGCCGGGTCGACTGATCGCTCGCCGCAGCGAGGGTCAGATGCGTGTGTCGGGGCGCTGATAGCTCGTCCCCGGGCCGGCATAGGCCAGGCCGTAGCCGGGCGGGAACCGCCACGCGAGCTCAGGCGGCCGGGCGACTGCAGCACGCCACCATCCGATCAGGAGGTCCTCGTTCTCGTAGTCGAAGGGATCCTCGATGATCTGCTCGGTTTGACCGCCCCGTTCCGGTGGATTGTTCGCAAGCCAGCGAGCTGTGCGGGCGACTGCCTCACGAGCGGGAACGACGTCGCGGTAGCCGAGTCTGGTGCGCAGCTTCGATGTGTCGTAGAGCCGATGATGCGAGGTCGGGCCTGCGAGCAATGGCCATGCCGGTCGAGCCAGGTCGGCAGGCATCGAGATCAGCTCCCATTCGTGATCGAGTTCGGTGGCACAGATCTCCACCACCTGCCGGATGGTCAGGCACTCGTCATCTGCGGCGTTGAAGATCTCGCCCTTGGCCTGCTCGGGTTGGTCGACGGCGAGCAGCAAGGCGTGAGCAAGATTTTCGGTGAACCCGAACATGTTGAGCATCGCGCCGCCGTCGGGTAGCACGATGTGCGGCCGATCGTCGAGGATGCGGCGCACTACCGACCACTCGCGAGGTGCGAGCTGCCGCGGGCCGTAGACCCACGGGTAGCGGAAGTGGGTTGCCTCGGGCTGATGCTCAAACAGTTGCCCTTCGGTGGCGGCGATGCGGTAGGACTTGCCGTCGTCGGCTTCCGTCGAGGTGGGCGCGTCCTCGGCCACCGGTGCGGGCAGCCCGGGCGGTGCGTGGCGCCACGGGTTGAAGTAGCCGCGATAGGCGGGGCCACCGCCGACCGACACGAAGTGTCCGACCTGCCCGCGCAGCACCTCGGCGATGGTGCGGAGGCGGCCGTACGTGACGATGGTGGCGTCCCACTTCTCGGAGCCGATCGTCGAGGCGAGTGCGTCGTGGTCGCGAACGTCGGTGTGGATGTGGCGGTAGCCGTCGACCTCGGGGAGTTCGTGACTGCCGGTGTGGCAGATCGTGATGTCGTGGCCGCGCTCGGCGAGGCCGGCCACGATGGCCGGCCCCGTTGGTCCCGTACCTCCGACGACGAGGGTCTTCACGCCGTCACCGGGTGGAGGCGGTCACTCTGCAGAGACATCGGCGAACTGATCGCGCAGCACCCGCTTGAGCACCTTGCCCGTGGGGTTGCGGGGGATCACTTCGGTGAACTCGACCTTCTTCGGCTGCTTGAAACGGGCGAGTTTGCCGGACACGTGCTCGAGCACGGCGTCTTCGGTGACGGAGTCGTCAGCGCGGACCACGACGGCCAGCGGCGATTCTCCCCACTTCTCCGACGGGATGCCGATGACGGCGACTTCGTTCACCCCTTCCATCCCGAAGATCGCGTTCTCGATCTCGGCCGGATATACGTTCTCGCCACCGGAGATGATCATGTCTTTGACCCGGTCCTGGATGTAGACGAAACCGTCGGCGTCCATCACGGCGACGTCGCCCGTGCGCAGCCACCCATTGACGATCGACTCGGCAGTGGCGTCCTCGCGGTTGAGGTAGCCAACCATGATATGCGGCCCCTTGACCAGCACCTCACCGGGCTCGTCCGGTCCACAGTCGTCGCCGGCTTCGTTGACCACGCGTACCCGGGTGAAGAAGAACTCCTTGCCGGTGGAGCCAGCGCGGTCGAGCGCATCGTCGGGGGAGATCAGGCAGGCCGGGCCGCACGTCTCAGTCAGGCCGTACACCTGGTGGATCTCAATGCCCATTGCGGCGTAGGTCTCGATCAAGCTGACCGGCACGGGCGCTGCACCCGACATGACCCAACGAAGCGATGAGGTGTCGTGCGTGTCCTTGTCGTAGGTGAGCAGCATGAACTGCAACATCGCCGGCACGGCGAGGGTGACGGTGATCTTCTCCTCGCCGAAGACCTCCCAGATCTTCACCGGATCGAACTCGCTCATGATCGTCGCCGTACCGCCAAGATTGATGATCGACAGCATCGGGTTGAGCGCACCGACGTGGAACAGCGGCAGGCAGATCAGGTAGTTGTCGCCGTAGCGAGTGTCGGCGGTGACGTTGGCGGTCAGGCAGCCCCACATCGACGTGTTGTGGCTGTGCATCGCCCCCTTAGGCAGGCCGGTGGTGCCCGAGGTGTACATGATGAAGAGGAGGTCGTCGTCGCCGGCGGTGCTGACGATCGGCGCCGAGGACGAGGTGCTGATCATGTCCTCGTAGCCTTCGGCGAAGTCGGGGCGGTCGGCGGCGTCGCCGACGTGGATCCAGCGGGTGACTTTGGTGCCATCGGTGCCGCGTGACTGGAGTTCGGCCACCACCTCGTTGAAGGCGGTGCCGAACACGAGCGTGAAGGCGCCCGAGTCGTTGAGGATGAACGACAGTTCGTCGGCGACGAGACGCCAGTTGAGTGCGACGATCACGCCGCCGACCTTTGCCGCGCCGAAGAAGGTCTCGACGAACTCCGGACCGTTCATCAACAAGGTGGCGACCCGGTCGCCCTTTGCGAGGCCTCCGGCGACGAGGCCGTTGCCGACCTGATTGCATCTGGCTTCGAGTTCAACGTAGGTCTGGCGCTGGCCACTGGTGATGTCGACGATGGCTTCGCTGTTGGGGTTCAGGAGGGCGCGCTTGGCAACCCATTGGCCGATGTTGTGTTCCATACCGGGATGCTAGACCGAGGTGCATGGATGATGTCCTGCACGTGGAAATCGAGCGTCCGGTGGCGACCGTCTGGCTGAACCGGCCCGAGGTCCGCAATGCCCTCAACGCCTTGTTGATCGGCGGGCTGCGAGAGGCGATGGCGTCGCTCGATGCCGACCCCGCCATCGCCGCCATCGTGCTGACGGGTGCCGACCCGGCGTTCTGTGCGGGTCTCGACCTGCACGATCTCGCCGAGGGCGCGCTCGGTGGAGGTGGCTCCGCGCCGCCGATCCCAGCCGATATGGGCACACCGGTCATCGGTGCGGTCAACGGCGCTGCGGTCACCGGTGGACTCGAACTCGCGCTCGCGTGCGACCTTCTGATCGGCTCAGAACGGGCGGCGTTCGCCGACACCCACGCCCGTGTCGGGATCTTGCCGGGTTGGGGATTGTCGGTCGAGTTGCCTCGTGCGGTCGGGGTTCGGCGAGCCCGTCAGATGAGCTTCACCGGCAATTTTGTCGGCGCTCGTCAGGCGCTCGAGTGGGGGCTGCTCAACGAGGTCGTCCCTCACGACGAGCTCGTCGGCCGGGCGCAAGCTCTTGCCGCCGACGTGGCGGACATCGAGGCGACCACGGTGTCGGCGATGAAACGGCTGTACTGGGCGGCCGGCTCGGTGACATCGGCCGAGGGGCTCACTGTCGAACGCGAAGTCAACCGCTCCTGGATCGAGCGCGGTGGCTTTGATCGCTTGGCTTTTGTCGACCGGCGAGCTGACATCGAGGCTCGGGGCCGAGGTCAGGTCTAGGCGGGGCGGCAGTCTGACTTGTGGCAGTCAGACTGCCAAATTATGCTGCTGTCATGTCCGGTGATGTTGCAATGCGGGCGCTTGGGGACAACTTCCCGACGCCGACCTTCGAAGATCCAGCCTGGGTGACTCCCACGCCGCTGGCGCAGGCCAAGGTCGCGATCGTGACCTCAGCGGCAATCCACACGACCGACGACGATCGGTTCTCCCAGGGCGACACTAGCTATCGGTTCGTAAAACGTGAAGTACGCGATCTCGTTCTCGGTCACTGGAGTCCGAATTTCGATCGCACTGGGTTCACCCTCGACCTCAACGTCGTCTACCCGATCGACCGACTTGAGGAGCTTGCCGAGCAGGGTGTGATCGGCTCGGTTGCCGATCGGCACGTCAGCTTCGCCGGCAACCAGCCGGACGATGTCGCCACGATCCGCATGGATTCTGGTCCGGCCGCGGCAGCGGCCTTGAAGGCCGACGACGTCGATGTCGTCCTCCTCACCCCCGTTTGACCGCTCTGCACGCGCACCGTGAGTGTGCTCGCCCATGTCTTCGAAGCAGCCGGTATCGCCAGCGTCACGCTGGCCTCGACCCTGTCAGTCGTCGAGCGGACCCAACCGCCCCGCGCACTCTGGTGTGACTTCCCGCTCGGCCGGCCGCTCGGCAAGCCGCAAGATCCCGAGTTCCAGCACGATGTGCTCGCCCGAGCGTTTGCCCTGCTCGGTGCCGATTCGGGCCCTGTGCTCGAGCATCATCCCGAGGTCATCGAGGCCGATGAGACACCGATGAGTTGTCAGATCCCACCGGCCTTCGACGCCGAGGCATCGGCTGCGGTGCAGGAGCTCCGAGGTCTCCGCAAGGCCTGGGAGCGCTCGTTCGCCAAGCGGGGCGCCACGCAAGTCGGGCGGTCCGTCGAGGTCGACAGCATCGAAGGTGCCATCGCTGCACTCGAGTCGATCGCCGCCGGCACCCCGTGGAAGGACGCCAACATTCCGGGCAAGAACACGATCTCGCTCGTGCACGACATCCGCTCGTACTACGAGGAGGCAGCGATGGAACTCGTCGACGGCCCGCCACCCGCCGGCCGCGCCGCCGAGGCCTGGTTCTACGAGGTCACCGAGGCAGGAAAGGTCGTCATGGCCGCCCGCCAGGCGATCAAGGATGCCGACGGGCCCTTCCCGGTCTGGTTCTACATGGCGCCGGGGCACCGATGAGCTCAGGAGAACTCGCCAGCATCGACGGGCGCCGCGCTCGTCGCGACCGCAACCGGGAGACGGTGGTCGACGCCATCTTGTCGCTCTACCGAGAAGGCAACGTCTCGCCATCGCTCGACGAGATCGCCGATCGCTCGTACGTCTCGCATCGCAGTGTCTTTCGCTACTTCCAGGACCTCGAAGAGCTGTATCGCGTTGCCATCGATCGCCATCACGCGATGTTGGAGCCCTTCCTTGGGCTCGACATCGAGCCGGCCACCGATCGGAGTGGGCGCGTCGAGCAGTTCGTCGACCACAGACTCGCTCTCTACGAGCGAGCTGCTCCCGTTGCCCGGGTGGGACGTGTGCACGCCCTGCAGAGTGATGTCTTAATGGACAACCTTTCGCAAAGCCGGTCGCGGATGCGGCGTCAGGCCCGCGCCCATTTCAGCGCCGACATCGATGCGCTTCCCACCGAGGAGGCCGACGCGCTCACCAACGCCATGACCATGGTGCTGAGTTTCGAGGCGATCGAGACACTGCGGTTCCACCAGCGACTCTCGAAGTCGGCGACGCGGGCGGCGATGGTCGCTGCCCTGACTCGCCTTCTTGCACCGGAGACTTCGTGACCGAATACGTCGTCAAGGCCGGCTACTCGTCTGCGTCGCCCGAGGTTGTGTGGTCGGTGCTCGGTGACTACTTCCAGCTGCACACCTGGGCGTCGGCGATCAACCACTGCAGCGCCATGACCGCTGCTCCGGCCGGGCCCTGCGCTCGCCGTCGGGTCGTCGTGGGGTCCAACATCCTGCTCGAGGATGTGGTCGAGTGGGCACCGAATGAGGTGATGGCTTACGAGATCGTCGGTCTCCCCAAGGTGCTGCGCAGTGTGCAGAACCGATGGGTGCTGGCGCTCCACGGCGCCGGCACCTCGATCGAACTCACCGCCACCATCGAGCCCGGCCCTCGACCTCCGATGAAGCTTGCTGCTAAAGCCGCCGCCCGGCTGATCGGACGAACCAACTCGTCGCTCGTCAACGACCTTGTCGCCCGCTCCGAGAAGGGAAGCTCATGAGTCGTCCCGACCTGATCATCATCCTCACCGACGAAGAGCGCGCCGCTCCAAGCTACGAGAACGACGAGATTCGGGCCTGGCGCAACGAGCACCTGCCCGCCCGTGCCTGGTTCGCCGACAACGGTGTGAGCTTCGAGCGACACTATGTCGCCTCGACCGCATGTGTTCCGAGCCGCCCATCGCTGCTCACCGGCCAGTACCCCGAAGTGCACGGCGTCACCCAGACCGACGGTCTCGGCAAACTCCACGACGACACCCGCATGCGGTGGCTGCGACCCGGCGAGGTCCCCACGATCGGCAACTGGTTCCGGGCCGCCGGCTACGACACCCACTACGACGGCAAATGGCATGTTAGCCACGCCGACCTAATGAAGAAGGGTAAGCCGGTGCCGGCCAACTCGGGTGATGGCCACGTCTTCCCCGAGGCCGTGCAGGCGTACCTCGATGCCGACCCCCTGGGTGAGTTCGGCTTCAGCGGCTGGGTCGGACCCGAACCTCACGGCGCTGATATCGCCAACACGGGCTACATCCGCGACCCGCTGTACGCCGACCGCACCGTCGCATGGCTCGAGGGCCGTTACGCCCGCCGAGCAGCCGGCGATGAGGAGGCGCTGAAGCCGTTTCTTCTCATGTGCTGTTTCGTCAACCCGCACGACATCGTGCTGTTTCCGCGCTTCATGCGGCAGGGCAAGACCTACCCGCCGTCGATTGCCCCGCCGCCGACGATCCCGCCGTCGCCCACGGAGGACGAGGACCTCTCGAGCAAGCCTGCGCTGCACAGCGCCTACCGGGACGCGTACTACTCGGGCTATGCGGTCACCCGACTCGTGAAGGGCGCGTACGAGAGAAACGCCGCCGAGTACCGGGAGCTCTACTACCGCTTTCATCACGACGTCGATGGACCGATCGACCGGGTCCGTAAAGCTGTCACCGACAACGCCGATGATGCCGTGCTCGTGTTCAGCGCTGACCACGGCGATCTCCTCGGCTCGCACGGCGGGCTGCACCAGAAGTGGTACCAGCTTTACGACGAGGCCGTCCGAGTGCCGTTCCAGATCGCTCGGGTCGGGGCCCAGGGATCCGTCGGAGCATCGGTCGAGCGCACGCCGACCAGCCACATCGATCTGTTGCCGACCCTGCTCGGCTTCGCTGGAGCGGACGAGGCCCAACTCGCCGAGACGCTCAAGCAGACCCACAGCGAGGTGCACCCGCTCCCCGGACGTGATCTCAGCGGCCTGGTCGCATCGCCGGGAGACGCGCCGGAAGGTCAGCCGATCTATCTAATCACCCGCGACAACATGCTCGAAGGCGATGGTTCTGCCAGCGCGATGGCTCGTGCCCGTGGCCAGCTCGAACCGGCGTTCCCGCTGCAGATCCGGATCCCGGCCCATGCTGCAACCAACGTTGAGGGCATCGTCGTCGAACACGACGGCACGCTCTACAAGATCGCTCGCACCTTCGACGACCCGGCCACCTGGACTGATCCGCACGTGCGCCACCTCTCGGTGCGTAGTCTGGCTGGCCCTGCGTACCGCACCGAGCCGATCCCTGATCAGTGGGAGCTCTACGACCTCGACGCTGATCCGATCGAGGCCGTCAACCTCGCCATCGATCCGGCGCACGCTGATCTGCTCGCCGCGTTGCAGCAGACGCTCACCAACACCCGCAGCGAAAAGGTCCACGAACGCAATACCCCGTGGCCCTGCGTCCAACGGCCCGAACGAAAGACCCCCGCGATGAAGACACCTCCGCGTCCCGTCCTCCGCCTGCGCAAGGCGCTGCAGAAGGCGGGCATGCATCCAGACGACGATGTCACCGGCGTTGATCTGTCGGGTGTCGCTGGGCGCAAGGCGCTCGTCGTGGCCACCAACCACGGCACGCTCAAGCCTGGAAAGGCCACGGGGGTGTTCGGCTCCGAGCTCACGGTGCCGTACTACGCCTTCCTTGACGCCGGCATGGAGGTCGACGTGGCGTCACCTCGTGGGGGCGACGTCCCGTTCGACCCGACGTCGTTCCGCCCCCCGATTCGCACCACCGAGGACGACCGTTACCTCGACGACTCCGTACTTCAGGACCTCTGCGTGAAGTCACTCGCCATCGGCGATCTCGACATGTCGACGTACGACATCGTCTTCTTCGCCGGCGGTTGGGGCGCCGCGTGGGATCTCGGCCGTTCCGAGGTCGTCGGGGTGCAAGCCTCGGCCGCAATAGCCAACGGGGCGGTCATCGGCGGCGTGTGCCACGGGCCGCTCGGACTACTTCAGGCCACGAACCCCGACGGCACGTTGTTCGTTGAAGGGCGTCGCCTCACCGCGGTCACCGATCGTCAGGTGAAGCAACTCGGGATCAGCCACACCCCGCAGCACCCGGAGCGGGAACTGCGCAATGCTGGGGCGTTGTACGAGTCGACCCGCCACAAGCGCCGTGACGCTTTCGCCAACCATTTTGTGGTCGACGGTGACCTCATCACCGGTCAGAACCAGAACGCTGGGCCGATGGTCGCTCGCGAAATGATGCAGCGGGTGATCGCCAAGCTTGCCGACAAGGTCGGCGCCGAGGGCTAGGCCTCAGGCTCGGTGAGGAGACGGCCCGCGAACTCAAAGGTGTGCGCCGGACTCACCATTGCGTGCTGGCTGCCTGCGTGAAGATCGCGGAAGCAGCGCTGGAACGGCCCGTCGCGAAGCGCGGTCGTGCCGATGTGCAGGTAGAGGTCTTGCACGACGCGGCACGCGCGCTGGGTGAGGAAGGTCGTCGACTGGCGAACGTCGTTGTCGATCGCCGGGTCGATGCCGCCGCCGGCGATGGCGTGCTGCTCTGCTCGGTGGAACGTATCGCGAATCCACAGCTCGCCGGACTGGAGTGTCGATTCGGCCATCGCCAGGTCGTACTGGAAACGGGGATCGTCGGCGAGCGTGGTTTTGCCGGTCATGCGCTGCTTCGAGCGGGCGATGAGGGCCGCCTCGTCAATTGCCCGACGCAGGACACCCAGCACCCAACCGGCGTGTCCGACCTCGGTAAGGCACAGCACACCGAGGTCGTACATCGGGCCGCCCCGATGACGGGTATGTCCACCGAAGCTGAAGGTTCGGTCGGCTGGGACGGTCGAGTCGATCGAGTAGTCGTAGCTGGCGGTCGCTCGGAGCCCGAGCACGTCCCAGTTGCCGGTGATGTTGGCTTCCTCTTTGGGAACGACGGCGAACATGTAGTCGGCCGGAGTGCCGTCTGTCGGGGTGGTGAACGAACCGAAGCCGACCCAGTCGGCGTGCTCGATGCCGCTGCCGAAGTTGTAAGAGCCGGTGATGGCGTACGTGTCGCCGTCGGGCACGGCTACACCGTTAGGGGCGAACTGGCCGGCGACCAGCGGCGCTGGGCCGTCACCGAACGCCTGCTGGACGAACGAATCGGGGCAGAACGCCGAGAAGTAGGCGGCCGCTGTTGACGATGCCATGACGACCCAACCGGTCGAGCCGTCGGCTCGGGCCAGCTCTTTGAAGACGTCGAGGCTCTCGCCGATTGTCAGCTCTGCGCCACCGGCATCCTGGGTGATCATCGTCCCGTACAACCCGGCGTCTCGGCACAGGGCCACGGCACGATCGGTGATCGGTGTGCAAGCTTCCTCGGCAATCGCGGCCTCGGCGTCGAGGGTTTCGAACAGGTCGCGAGCGGCATCAAGCAGAGCGGTCATGAGTCAATTGTGTCAAGTGGGCGCTGGAGTCGCACAATTCAGCCATGTCCGACGTCTCCACGACCTTCTTCACCGACGAGTTGGCTGCGAGCGATGCCTACAAGCTGTGCTCGGGTTTGATCGTTCCGCGGCCCATCGGGTGGATTGGTTCGCTCTCGGTCGACGGCATCGCCAACCTCGCGCCCTATTCGTTCTTCAACCTGATCGGCAACGACCCGGTGCACGTTGCCTTTTCTCCCGGTTCGGTCGGCGGCGGCGACAAGGACTCGCTCGCCAACGTGAAGCAGGTACCGGAGTTCACGGTCAACATCGTCACGGCCGAGACCGTCGTGGCGATGAACGACACCGCTGCGACACTGCCACCCGAGGAGGATGAGTTCGACCACGCCGGGCTGACCAAGCTGGCGTCGGAGCGCATCCGTCCGCCTCGCGTCGTGGAGGCGACTGCCACGATGGAGTGCATCGTCGTCGACATTGTGCACGTCGGTCGCGCGAGTGGTGGCAACGACCTTGTCATCGGTGAAGTCGTCGTGCTTCACGTTGCCGATCGAGTCCTCGATGGAACTCGCGTGAACCAGTCCGAGCTGCGGGCGGTCGGCCGTCACGCCGGAAACTGGTACTCCCACGCCACCGACCTGTTCGACCTCACCCGACCGGCCTGATGGTGATCAGCACGGAGGATCTCGCCCGGTCGTATCCCGTCGCGGTTGGGGTGGCAACGGCGGAGCAATGGCCGACCGAGCCCGGTGAGGGCGTCGACTGTGCCGCACTCATGTGTAAGGCCGCCCGTGCCGCGATCGTCGACACTGGCAGCGACTCGATCGCCTCGATGGTCGACCTCGTACTGGCCACGCAGGGTCTGTCGATGCTCACTGACGCGGCCGGTCGAGTCGCCCATGCCGTCGGTTCCCCCGATGCGCAGGCTGTCACTTACCAGGTCGGGATTCCCCAACAGGCGCTCATCAATCGGGCGATCGAGGCCGTCCTCGACGGATCGGCCCGCGCTGCGCTGATCGTCGGCGGCGAGACCAAGCGGCGTGACGATGTCGCTCGTCGGGCGGGGGTCGAGTTATCACCGCTCGATGTGTTCGAGTGCGGTGACGACGAACTGATTGCGCCTGAGGGCGAGATCGTTGCCCGCCCCGAGATCGACGTCGGCGCTGCCGCCCCCGTGCAGCAGTACGCGCTCATCGACTCGGCTCGACGCGCCGCCGCGGGGTGGACCCTCGACGAGCACCGCGACGACATCGCCGCTGTTTGGGAATCATTCAACGAGGTCGCGCAGATCAATCCGAAGGCGGCCTTCCCTGAGCCCCGATCGGCGGCATGGATTCGCAAACCCGGTGAGGGGAACCGGATGCTCGCCTTCCCCTACAACAAGTGGCACAACAGTCAGTGGGGCGTCGATCAGGCAGCGGCGATCCTCATCACGTCAACCGTCGGCGCAGAGCTGGCCGGAATCGCCCCCGGCCGTTCCATCTATCCGCTCGTTGCGCTCGAGTCATCGCAGTCCCTGTCGCTCAGCCGGCGGGCTGATCTGCATCGATGGCCGGCGATGGGCGTGCTCGGTCGAACGGCCGAGGCCTGGCTGGGCGAACCGCTCACCGCGATCGAACATGTCGAGCTCTACTCGTGTTTTCCGGCTGCCGTCCGCGTTCAGCAGGCCGAACTCGGGCTCGACCCTGATGCGACGGCAACCATCACCGGTGGGATGTCGTTCGCTGGTGGACCGTTCAACAACTTCGTCCTCCAGGCCACGGTCGCCATGGTCGAGCGCCTGCGCAAGCTTCCGGGGGAGCGGGGCTTGGTCACCGCGGTCAGCGGATTGCTCACCAAGCCAGGCCTCACCGTGTGGGGCACGAACCCGAACGTTCGCTGCGCTCCATCCGATCTCGTCGCCGATGTCCGAGCCTCGACCGATGTGGCGCCGCTCGACGAGGATCCGCACGGCGCGGGGGTGATCGCCACCTACACGACCGCCGGTCCTCGGGTCTCGGCGATCATCGACCTCGACAGCGGGAAGCGGGCCGTCGCTGCGTGTGACGACGAGGCGCTGGCCGCTCGGGCCACGCAGGAGGACTTGATCGGGGCACGGGTCACGGTCGAGGGCCGAACCTTTACGACCTGATGGCTCGCTCTGCCTTTCGGTGTCCCGAATGCCGACGTGGATTCGGGACAGGGAGACGCTGCCGGGCGTGCGGTCAGCCCGGCGGGAAGATCACAACGCCGTCGAGTTCGACCCGATGCCGGCGCAGTCGCATGGTTGCGATCAACCAACCGGCGGACGTGCGTCGGTAGGTCTCCTCGTACCAGCCAGATCCGATAAGGGTGGCCCCACCAGGGAACCAGATCCGGTCGTCCATGGCCCAGATTCCGCTGGCAGCGTCGCCGTCCACGGCGATCTCCGCCTGCCCGCCGCGGTGTACGGTTGTCGCCGCACCGAGCAATGATTCGATCATCGGAAGATAGATTCCGGTTCCGATGTAGCGGCCGTCCGCAGCGTCGTCGGTCACATCGATCGCGACATCTTCGGCGAACACTCGTCGATAGCCGGACCAGTCCTTTTGGTCGAGCGTGCGGAAGTATCGGGCCTTGAGTTGCCGGATCGCTTCGATGTCGTCCCTGGATGCGGCGCTCACTTGAGAGCCGTTACGGCGTTGCGTCCTGCCACGGCGGGCCTCATGGGGGTTGGAACGGTCAGCGATCCCTTATTCGTCAAGATCAACCCGTCAGGCAACGAGTGGGCGAAGCCCGGCCCAGTCGCCGGGCACCAGGCCGAGGAACTTGCTGCGGTCGGCGGTGGCGATGTCGGCCCAGCCGAGCTGGTCGATCTCGGCAACGATTTCGTCGTACTGGTCGAACAGCATGGTGTTGGTCGGATCGAGCCCCTTGACGATCGCAAGACCGGTCGGCTTTACATCGGCGACGACAACATGCAGGTCGGGTCGAAATCGACGAAGAGCGACGATGGTCTTCCACACATCGCCAGACCAGACCGCCGTTGTGCGGTTGCGTGCAGCCGTTGTTTCGTCGATCGGATTGCAGTCGTGGATGAGAATCACAGCGTCAGGTGAGCTGAGGCGTTCCAGGTTCGCGACGTCGCGCAGGGTCTGTTCCCACCAGTGCAGCCCATCGGCGAAGGCAAGCTCGATCTTCGCTCCGCGCAGGGCCACGGGATCGGCGAAGAAGTCATCGCTGGTTTGGGCGACGATCGTCGAGTTAGCCGGGGCTTCAGCCACCTTGGGCTCAGGATCGACCCCGACGATGCGCGTGCTGGGTTGGACGAACACCAACGAGTGACCTTCGTGCACGCCGATCTCGACGTACAGCGAGGGTTGTCGCAGCTCGTGGATCCGGCGGAGCAGCCCGTAGTAGCTCGAGATCGGCTCACTCATCGCGGCCGAGACTACGGCCTCAGAGACGACGACCGAACGCCATCGACGGGTTGTCGG
>CAJWHS010000052.1 GCA_913041415.1 uncultured Acidimicrobiaceae bacterium
ACGCAGTGATCTCCAGCTACCTTGGGACCGACGAGCGGGCCATCCAGCGCTCCAACAGCTAGCGACGGTCGGTCGAGTTTGGATTGAATGAAGAGGTGCTCGCCGGTCCCGACCATTGATCAAGCCTGCGTCCCATCGGTCAGCGAGGGCAGGTGGCAGCCGGCCGTGGTGGAAAGCATTCCGCCCGTTCATCGCCGGAGATGCAAGGGTTCAGGATTCAGTGATGGTTTTTGCCTTCGGTTGCTGAAAGCGAGCCAGTTCGGGCCCGACTCGATGGCTGAACTCGACGTGACATCGAGCAACTTTGCGGCACAAAGACCGGCAGATACCGTCAGCTGCGTCGGCGCTGGATCCGGAGTTCACCCGGGTTGAGCGGCCGCCCCGTGGACTCGTCGACCACTGCGGCCCGCACCGTCGCCTGGTTCTCGCGGAAGACGAGCTCAAGCGGAGGCTCAGCGCGTCCGGGCCAGAAGTGATCCTCGCTGCAGGGCCACATGGCGATCATTACATCGCCCGCAGCCCGGCCCTTCTCGGCGAGGACGTACTCGTGTCGCACCGGGTTCTGCTGGTACTCGACTTCTGCATCAACCCCTCATCGACGAGTCGGGCGAGCCTCGACGAGAGCGTGGCCCGGCAGACGTCGAGGTTCTTCTAGAAGTCCTCGAATCGCTGCACCCCGAAGAGCACATCCCGGAGGATGATCGGTGTCCACCAGTCGCCGAACAGATCGGCGACGCGGGCAATGGGGCAAGGGTCGGCGTCGAAACGGGTGCGCCTCACACCTTCTCCAGCCGAGCCCGCACGTGCTTGTGGTGAGGGGTGCCGGCGAACCAGTCGCGGTCTTCGACCGACGTCAGTTCGTTGAGGTAGACCCCGAGGTCGGTGTCGGCGTCGACGCCCGGCCACGACAGGCCCTGGCCGTTCGGCAGCGACACCATTCCCGGCTGCATCGAGTCAGAGATCTCCACATTGCTGATCGCCTCGCCCGCTTTGGTGACAATGCGGATCTTGGCGCCGTGCTCGACGTCGAGCGTGGCGGCGTCGTCGGGATGAAGACGAAGACCGGTGGTCGGGTGCTTTCGGCGCCATTTGGGATCGCGCATCGCCGTGTTGGCGGTCGATGAGCGACGCTCGCCGGCCGCAAGGATGAAGGGGTACTCGTCGTTCGTCACTCGAGGGTCCTCGTCGGCGAGCGACCGGAACTCCCCGACAAGCTCGTCGACGATCAGATTGATCTTCTTGTCGTCGTAACGCATGCGATCCCAGGTGGCCTCGTACGGGTCGCTCGAGAAGGCAACACCGCTCGGGTTGTCGAGGATCTTGTTAAACAAATCGTTGCCGCTCGAGTGGCCGGCGCGAGCGGCGGACTCGGGGTTGCTGGTCACAAAGGTCTGTGAGAGGCCCCAGATCGCAGCTGCAGATTCCATACCCTCAGGCAAGGCCGGACCGAGCGTCTCGTACAACACGACCGGGAGGTATCGGCCGAGGTCAGGGCTGGCCGCAATGACCGAAAGGAAGGCGTCGGCGTAGGCGTCGAGCCCCTGGGTTGCGGCGGCGTGGAGGGGAGCGAGGTCGTCGTCGGTGTAGACCCCCAGTTCGTGACAGAGGCGGCGGTGAATCTCGGGCTCGGGCAGGACACCGTCGATCGGATCGACGACCGGCGGCCGCAGATGGAAGAAGTTCTCCGGGAACTCGAAGGTGAAGAAGGTGGCTTCCGCCTTCTCGTACTGGGTGCTGGTCGGCAAGACATAATCTGCACACTCGGCGGTTTCGGTCATGGCGACGTCGATCACCACCGAGAACTCAAGCGCCTCGAAGGCCTCACGCCAGCGCTTGGTATCGGCCAGCGAGTGCACCGGGTTCGACGATTCGACGAACGCGGCGCGCAGTCGGTCGGGGTGGGTGGTGAGGATCTCATCGGGGATGCCGTTGCACGGCATCAGGCCACCGAGGATGCGGTGGTTGCCAACCGGCGTGCGACGATCGCCGCCGCCACCTCCGCCAGCGAGTTTCCCGAACGCCGTGTGAAGGTTCATCCCACCCTTCACCCCGAAGTTGCCGGTGAGGATGAAGATCAACTTCTCGAGGTAGCTGTTGAGAGTCGAGTGGGGGGCCATCTGGATGCCGAGATCCTCGAAGATCGCGCAGCTTTCGGCCTGGGCCATCGTCATGGTGGCGTGGCGGATCTGGTCGAGTGGCACGCCGGCCTTGTCAGCCCACTCGTCAAGGTCGACGATGGCGAGCATCGCCTCGAGTTCGTCTAGCCGGTTGGCCCGATCGGCGAGGTACGCGCGGTCGGCGAGATCTTCGGTGACGAGGATCTTGAGCATCGCGCCGAGAAGCCAGGCGTCACCGCCGGGACGGACCCGCAAGTGGATGTCGGCTATCTCGGCCGACTCGGTGACGCGCGGGTCGATAATGATGAGCGTGCGGTCGGTATCGTTCGCCATCTCTTTGATGACGGTGCGAGCCCGAGGGATGCCGTGCGAGTGCCAGGGATTCTTGCCGAGGAACACGCCGCAGGCGGTGTGTTCCATGTCGGGGGTGGTGTGGCACGACATCGCGCCGAAGAGTTGTCCGTCGACCCAGAACTCCCCAGTCTTCTCCTGAGCGAGAGCGTTCGAGGAGTACTTCATGCCGAGGGCCTTGCGGGTGGCTCCGGAGTAGCCGCCGGGCAGGTGGTTGCCCTGGCCGCCACCGCCGTAATAGAAGATCGTCTCGCCGCCATGCTCGTCGCGGACCTTCGCCAGACCAGCCGCGACTTCGCGGATCGCAGTGTCCCAGTCGACTTCCTCGTAGGTGCCGTCGTCACGTCGACGCATCGGGCTCGTGAGCCGGTGCGGGTTGTTCTGGTAGTGGTCGAGGCGGAGCGCTTTCTCGCACGTGTAGCCCAGACTGACCGGGTTGTTCTTGTCGCCTCGGACGCGAGCGAACGTGCGCCCGTCGTCGGCGAGTTTGATCTCGACACCGCAGTTGACGCTGCAGAGGTTGCAGGCCGTCTGGTGCCACATGGCCTCGTTGCCCGAGACAGATGTCGGGATTTGCTCGCTGCTCGTCATGGGTCCCGTCTAGCGCACCTGGGCAGTAGGTTCAACGAACGAACGCACTGGGGTGGCGTCCGGGTTGCTGCGTTCTGCTCTAACCGTCGCTGGTTCGGCCGCCCTCACCCCCACGGTCTGACCGGGCGCCGACCGAATCGAACCCCCGACCCGGGGTTTTCGGCCGACCATGGACCGTTTATTACGGGGTGGTGAACTCTGACCCCCGAGGGAATTGACAAGGGCGTCGTTTGACGTAGCCTCAGGCTCGCATCCAATCCTGGGAGGGGTAAATCATGCAACGCCGACTCTGGCAAATTCTAGCTGTCCTACTCGCCTTCACTCTCGTCGCCGCTGCGTGCGGTGACGACGAGGACGACGCCGCCTCCGGCTCGGCCTCCGAGGCCGCCGACGACACCACCACTGATTCGGCCTCGGCGTCGGAGGCGGCCGACGACGACACCGCCGCAGAAGACGCCGCCACCGACTCGGGCGGCACGTCCGCCGTCACCGCTGGGTTCGTGTATCTCACGGAGACCGGTGACGCCGGCTGGACCTACGCCCACGACAACGGTCGTCAGTTCGCCGAAGAGCAGACCGGTGCCACCACACTGACCGTCGAGAACATTCCCGAGGGCAGCCCCGAGTTCGACACCGCCGTGCGCGACTTCATCGATCAGGGTGCCGACGTCATCTTCGGCACCTCGTTCGGTTATATGGACGCCATGGAGGCGCTCGCCGCCGAGTTCCCCGACGTGGCCTTCGCCCACGCCACTGGGTACATGTCCAACGACACGAACTTCGGCAACTACTTTGGACGGATCTACCAGGCCCGCTACCTGACCGGCCTCGCCGCTGGCGAGGCGAGCGCAAGCGGCAACATCGGCTATGTCGCCGCCTTCCCGATCCCTGAGGTGATTCGCGGCATCAACGCCTTCACCCTTGGTGTCAAGGAAGCCAACCCCGACGCCACCGTCACCGTGAACTGGACCTTCACCTGGTTCGACCCGGCCGTCGAGGGCGACGCCGCCAACGCCCTCCTTGAGGGTGGAGCCGATCTCATCGCCATGCACCAGGACTCCACCGCTGCCGGTGAGGCCGCCGAGGCCGCCGGTGCCCGCTGGGTCTCTTACAACAGCGACATGAGCGCCTACGCCCCCGACGCCTACCTTGCGTCGGCCATCTGGGACTGGGGCCCCTACTACGCCAGCGTGATTGAGGCCGTCGCCGACGGCTCCTACGCAGGCGGCGCCTACTGGGGCGGCATGGACGACGGCATCGTGCAGATCGGAAGCCTCGCCGACGACGTGTCGGCCGAGACCACGGCACTCATCGAGGAGCGCGCTGCCGCCATGATCGCCAGCGAGTTCGACCCCTTCACCGGCCCGATCAATGACCAGGACGGCAACGAAGTCATCGCCGCCGGCGTGGTGCCTGCCGACGGTGATCTGCTCGGCATGGCCTACTTCGTCGAAGGCGTCATCGGTTCTGCCGAAGGGTGACCGTTCCCGCCGTCGAACTCGACGGCATCTGGAAGCGGTTTCCCGGTGTGATCGCCAATTCCGGGGCGAACCTCACGGTTCGCCCCGGAACGGTGCACGCCGTTCTCGGTGAGAACGGCGCCGGGAAGACCACCCTCGTGAACTGCCTCGCCGGGGTGTACCGCCCCGACGAGGGCGCAGTTCGTCTCGGCGGGCGAGAGATGTCGTTCTCCTCGCCCGCCAACGCGATCACCGCAGGCATCGGCATGGTCCACCAGGAATTCCGCCTGGTGCCTACCTTCACCGTCGCCGAGAACGTCGTCCTCGGCGCCGCCCCACGGGTCATCGACCAGGGCGGCATCGAGGCGTTGGTCGCGGACTTGGCGGCCCGCTTCGGCTTCGACGCCGATCCGGGCCGACCGGTCTGGCAACTCTCGATGGGAGAGCGCCAACGAGTCGAGATCCTCAAAGCGCTGTGGCGTGAAGCCAACGTCTTGATCCTCGACGAACCCACTGCTGTGCTCACGCCACAGGAGGCGGTCGAGCTCGGCGAGGTCCTCCGGCGAATGGTCGCCGAAGGTCGCTCGGTAATCTTCATCTCGCACAAGCTCGACGAGGTCGTGTCGTTCTGCGACGAGGCCACGGTGCTGCGCAGTGGCGCAACCGTTGCGGCGTCGCTCCCCGTCGCTGAGGTCGACGCGTCCGAACTCGCGAAGCTCATGGTCGGCGACGTCGCCGTCGAACCGGTACCGGTTGCGGTCGCCATGCCGGGTGATCCGACCCTTACCGTCGACGCGCTGTCTGTGCGCGATGCCCGTGGTCTCCTCGCTGTCGATGATGTCTCGCTGGAGGTTCGCTCAGGTGAGATCGTCGGTATCGCGGGCGTCGCCGGTAATGGTCAGCGGGCTCTCACGGACGCCATCGCCGGCCTTGAGCCGGTCGAGTCCGGCACGATCACGGTCATGCAGCACGACGTCACCTCGGCGCCGCCTCAACGGCGATTCCGGGCAGGTCTCGCCTACGTCCCCGAGGATCGACTCGGCGTCGGACTCGCCCCGAAACTCCCGGTCACCGAGAACGCAATGATGCGGGCCTACCGCAAGTTGCGGCGCGGGCCGATAATCGCCTGGGACGACGCCGACCAACTCACGGACCAGATCATCCGTGAGTTCGAGGTCAAGATCGGCTCGAAAGGCGCGCCGCTTGCCTCGCTCTCGGGTGGCAATCTCCAACGGCTGTTGCTCGGTCGGGAACTCACCGGCGAGCCCGACATCCTGGTGGCGTCTCAGCCCACCCGAGGCCTCGATGTTGCCGGCGTTCGAGCGATCCAGCGCCTCATCGTTCAGCAGCGCGACAACGGCACCGGCGTGCTGATGGTCTCTGAGGACCTCGACGAACTCCTCGCCCTCGCCGACCGGATCCTCGTCATGGTCGAAGGTCGCATCGTCGGCGAGTTCGACCCCCGTGTCGCAACCCGGGCCGATATCGGCGCCGCCATGATGGGCGGGTCTGACCGCGGCACCCGGCCCGATACCGAGGAGGTGTCGTCGTGAAGCGGCTCGTGCTCGCTCGCCGCGAAACCACAACTCGGGGCGGCCAGCCCCTCGCCTTCCTCGTCGGTCTCGTCTTCGCGCTCGTCGTCGGCGCGATCCTGCTGCGGATCACCGGCGACCCGGTGCTCGATGTGTACGAGCGCATGTGGGATCGCTCGCTCGGCTCGCAGAACACTTGGAGCGACACGTTCAACAGGGCCGTGCCGCTCGCTCTCGCCGGGCTTGCCGTGTCGATCGCGGCCACGATGGGCCTTTGGAACATCGGCGCCGAAGGTCAGATCATGTTCGGCGCCATCGCAGCGACGTTCGTCGGTCGCCTCCTGCCGGACGCCCCCGGCCTCGTCCTCATCGTGGCCATGTTGCTCGCCGCCGCCCTTGGCGGTGCGCTCTGGTCGTTCGGCCCCGCCGTCGCTCGGTCCGAAATCGGTGTGAGCGAGATCATCACCACCCTGATGCTGACCGAGGTCGCGTCTCGCCTTATCGTCTACCTCGAGCAGGGCCCCTGGAAGGATCCAGACGGCTTCGGCTTCCCCGGCGTCACCCCCCGTCCCGACCAAGCCGAACTCGGCACGCTCTGGGAACGCACCCATATCGGGGTCCTGATCGCCCTTGCAGTGATCATCGGTTTTGCGTGGTACCTCCGGCGCAGCGTCTGGGGCTATGAGCTGCGCATCGCCGGCTCCTCGGAGAAGGCCGCCGCCTTCGCCGGTATCTCGGTGCGACGCAAGGTCCTCGGGGTGCTGCTCGTCTCTGGCGCAGTCGCCGGTTTCGCCGGTGGGATCGAGCTGCTCACTACCACCACCGGAAAGCTCAACGTCCAGATCTCCAACGGCTACGGCTTCGCCGGCATCATCGTGGCTGCCCTTGCCCTCATGCGACCCAGCGGTGTCGCCGCAGTGGCCCTCGCCTTCGGCGCACTCCAAGTCGGTGGGCAGGCGATCCAGACCAACCCCGGCGTCTCGCCGGCTGTCGCCACGATCCTGCAGGGCCTGGTGCTCTTCGGGGCAATCGGCGCCGCTGTCTTCTCGACCTACCGGCTCCGGCTGGTCGACCGTCAGGTGGCCGAGTCGTGATCCTCGGCGTGACCTTCACCGAGGCCGGCGTGATCGGCCTGCTCGTCGCTGCGGTCCAGTTCGGCACCCTGCTATATCTCGCCGCCCTCGGCGAGACGATCTCGGAAAAGGCCGGTGTGCTCAACCTCGGGCTCGAGGGAATGATGGCGACCGGCGCAGCGATGGGCTTCATCGTCGGGGTGGAGACCGGAAGTCCCTGGCTCGGCCTGCTCGGCGGCGCGGTCGCCGGGGCGATCGTGTCGCTCATCCATGCCGCAGCCGCAGTTGGCCTCGGCGCCGACCAGGTCGTGAGCGGCCTTGCGCTCACCTTCCTCGGGCTCGGCTTCGCCGACTTCATCGGCGACGGCTACACCGACGACGCACGACGGGCGCGGTTTGCTGATGTCGAGATCCCCGGACTCGATGACATCCCGTGGGTCGGGGAGGTCATCTTCCGCCATTCGCCGGTGACCTACCTCGCCGTCATCATTGGCGTTGCCGCCTGGTTCGTTCTCAATCGCACCGCTATCGGCCTCGGCCTGCGAGCGGTCGGCGAGACGGCATCCACCGCCGACGCCGCCGGCCACTCGGTTGTCCGGTTGCGCTTCGCTGCCGTCGCCACTGGCGGCGCACTTGCGGGGGCGAGCGGCGCCTACCTGACGACCTATCTCGTGGGTTCGTGGAGCCAGAACCTCACCGCCGGCCGGGGCTGGATCGCTGTCGCGCTCGTCATCTTCGGTGCGTGGCGGGTCGGCCGGGTCGCGATCGGTGCACTGCTGTTCGGCCTGACACTTGCGCTCAAGAGTCGTCTCACCCTCTTCGACATCGAGATTTCGGGTCAGTTCGTCGACATGCTCCCGTTCTTGTTGACGATCGCCGTGCTCGTGGTGATCTCGTTCCGTGCGAGGAACCGCCCGTCGCCGGCTCCTGCGGCGATCGGCATCGCCTATCGGCGAGAGGAACGCTGACATCCACGTCTCGTATTGGGCCTCGACCACCCAGTCGTTCGACGACATCCGCTCGGCCGCCCAGTGGGCCGCCGAAGCGGGCTGGCGTGGCGCCTGGTTGCCTGATCACTTCATGAGGTCGGCCGACAACGAGAATGGTCCGGGCCCGACCGATGCCGAGATGAACCCCATGCTCGAAGGGTGGGTCACCCTTGGCGCACTCGCCGCATCGGTGCCTGCTCTGCGCCTCGGTCTGATGGTCGGTGGCAATACCTACCGGCACCCCGGCGTCGTGGCGAACATGGCGCTCACGCTCGATCACATCTCCGGCGGTCGGGCCGTGCTCGGCCTCGGTGCCGGCTGGCAGACCAACGATCATCAGCGGCTCGGCATCGAGTTACCGTCGGTCAAGGTCCGCTCCGACATGCTCGAGGAAGCGGCGGCGTTGTGCCGTGCCGTGTTCGCCGCCGGTGGGCAGCGGGTCGACTTCGCAGGTGAGCACTACACCCTCACCCAGATTCCGGTGCACCCGGCACCCGTCAACGGCATGATCCCGATCATGATCGGCGGTGCAGGCCACCAGCGCACATTGCGCACCGTCGCCCGATCCGCTGACGAATGGAACGCCTGGGGTCGTCCCGACACGATCGCCGAGCACCTTGAGGTGTTGCGCGGTCACTGCGAGGCGGAGGGCCGCTCGTTCGACGATCTCCACCTGACCGCCGTCGGGCTGTTGATCCTCGTCGACGACACGGAGACCAGCGCAACGCTCCGCGAGAGTCTCGCTCATCGGTCGGGGCTCATCGGCACGGTCGACGAGTTGAAGGCTGTCATCGAGGAGTACCGAGCGGTCGGCGTCGATGAGCTGATCGTTCCCGACTTCGCAATCGCCGGGCCGGGCAAGCTCGACGTTCTTCAGCGCTTTCAGGACGAGGTCCTCGCCTAAAACACGGGGCGACGGCGGGTGTCGCAGTGTGAAGGGTTAGGCGTCGAGCGCCTTGTGGCGGGCCTCTTCAGCGCTGACCACCGGCGGTTCGGTGGACCAGGGGAAGTTGATCCACTGGTCGGTTCGCTTCCAGACGTACTCGCACTTCACCAGCGAGTGCGACTTCTCGTAGAGCACGGCGGAACGCACCTCACCGACCCGTTCGGCGCAGTGGTCGTGGACCATCTTCAGGGTGTGGCCGGTGTCGGCAACGTCGTCAGCAATAAGGATCTTGGCGCCTTCCATGTCGACGAAGTCGACATACGGCGGAAGCATGACCGGAACCGGAAGCCGCTCGTCGACGCCGGTGTAGTACTCGCAGTTCATGACGTAGATGTTCTTGACCGACATGGCGTAGCCTAGGGAGCCGGCGACGAGCAGCCCGCCTCGGGCGATGGCGAGAATCATCTCGGGCCGGTAGCCGTCGTCGGCGACCAGTTGGGCCAACTCTCGGACGGCGTTGCCGAACGTCGAGTAGTCGAGAATCTCGCGCTCGTTGCTCATCTCCGAGACGATAGCGGGCGCGCGTCGTGACATGATCAGGGCTCATGAGCTCTGACGACCCGATCCACGACGTCCTCGATCGCTGGCACCAGCACCTCAAAGGTCAGCTGCCGGGAGGCCTCGACGCGCTCCTGCATGAGGACTGTGTCTTCTTGTCGCCGGTGGTGTTCTCCCCTCAGCGAGGTCGAGAGATCTCGAAGCTGTACCTGTCGGCAGCAGCGAACGTTCTGCCTGGATACAAGGCCGCTTCGAAGCCGGTGACGAACGACGATGAGCACGGGAAGTTCCGCTACACAAAGAAGATCGCCCAGGGCCGCCACGCCATGCTCGAGTTCGAGACGATGGTCGGTGAGGTCTCGGTCAACGGGGTCGACATCATCACGTGCGACGACGACGGTTGGATCACCGAGTTCAAGGTGATGATGCGTCCGTACAAGGCCCTCGACGCGGTCCGTGAACAGATGGCGGCAATGATGGAGAGGCTCTCAGCTGGCTGACCCAAGCGGCCCACGACCGGCCGTGCCCTTCGCCGCTCGCATTCGCGCGAGGATCACGCCATGCTTGTCCTCCGCGCCATGCAAGGCGACATCACGACGCTCGATGTCGACGTGATCGTGAATGCAGCGAACACGTCGCTCCTGGGCGGGGGTGGCATCGACGGGGCGATCCATCGGGCTGCAGGGCCAGAGCTTCTGGAGTTCTGTCGAACCCTCGGCGCCTGCGAGACGGGTCAGGCGAAAACGACGCCTGGCTTCGATCTGCCCGCCCGCTGGGTGGTCCACACGGTAGGCCCTGTCTGGAGTGGCGGAGCTGCAGGCGAACCCGAGCAGTTGGCATCGTGCTACCGGGAGTCGCTCGTTCGGGCCGATGAGGTCAAGGCGGGCACGATCGTGTTCCCCGCGATCTCGACCGGCATCTATGGCTATCCAGCCGATCTGGCTGCAGCCATCGCGGTCGATGTTGTCCGGGCCGCCACGACCAGCGTCGACGAGATCATCTTCGTCTGCTTCGACGAAGCGACGCTGTCGATCTATCGGGACCTGCTCGAGTAGCGGAGCATCATTGCAACCCGTTCGGTGGGAACCTGCCGAGGGGCGCGCCAGGTCGGAAGCGACTCGCGTAGGCTTCGCGCCGCGCACCACCCCGGACGATGGAGCAGCGACGGTGACCGAACGACACATCCGTGACTTCTCGCTGGATTTCTTCTCGCTCTTGGGCAAGAAGGCGATTGTCACCGGCGGCAACCGAGGCCTGGGCCAGGCGTACGCCGTCGCCATGGCCAAGGCCGGCGCTGACCTGTACATCCCGACCGTCGCCGACGACGACGGCACCACCAACGAACTGATCGAAGCCGAAAGTCGCCGTTGTGAGATCGTCACCGCTGACCTCACCGTCACCGGAACGCCTGCCGAGGTCGTGCAGGGTTGCGTCGACACGCTTGGCGGGGTCGACATCGTCGTGAACAACGCCGGCATCGGGATCAATGTCGAGGACGTGCGGGATTTCGATCGCAGCCGGTGGGATCCAATGGTGGCGGTGAATCTCACGGCTGCGTTTGAGATAAGCCACGCTGTCTCGTCGATTTTCATCGAGCAGGGAAGCGGCAAGATCATCAATGTCTGCTCGATGTTTTCTTTCCACGGTGGGCAACGCTCACCGGCCTATGCCGCCACGAAGCACGGGATCGCCGGCCTTACCAAGGCCTACGCCGACGAACTCGGCCCCTTCGGCGTCCAGGTCAACGGCATTGCGCCCGGCTACTTCGCCACCGAACTCACCGCCGAGACCCGCAAGGACCCCGCCTACAACAAAGCCGTGCTGGATCACATCCCCGCCGGCGAGTGGGGCCAGGTCCAAGACCTCATGGGCGCCTGCGTCTTTCTCGCGTCGACGGCGTCCAACTACGTGAACGGGCACGTGCTCGCCGTCGACGGCGGCTACCTCGTCCGCTAGTCACCCTTCCTTCTTTCCCTCCCAGGAGTTCACCATGACCCTCACCCGTGAAGCGATCGTCGATGGCCTGATCGGTCTGCTCGGCGCCGACAAGGTCGAGACCGACGAGCAGACGCTCAAGGAGAACAGCCTCGATCGCTACCGCAAACTCGAGGACATCTTCAGAATCTACAACCTGCCGATCCCGGCGGCGGTGGTGCGCGTCACCAGCACCGATGATGTGTCGAAAACTCTTGCTTTCTGCAACGAGCACACCATCAACGTGGTCCCCAAGACCGGCGGCACCGCCACCGAAGGCGGTCTCGAGACGATCGCCGAGAACTCGATCGTCATCGACGGCAATGCGATAAATCAGATCGTGTCGATCGACGAATTCAACATGCAAGCCACCGTCCAGTGCGGCGTCAAGCTGCAGGATCTCGAGGATCAGCTGCGTCCACTCGGGCTGACAACGGGCCACTCACCGCAGTCGAAGCCGATCGCCATGTACGGCGGTCTCGTCGCCACTCGTTCGATTGGCCAGTTCTCGACACTCTACGGCGGCATCGAGGACATGGTGATGGGTGTCGAGGCGGTGCTGCCGTCGGGCGAGGTCGTCCGCATCAAGGACGTGCCCCGTCGAGCCGGCGGCCCCGACATCCGCCACATCCTGATCGGCAACGAGGGCGCCCTCGCCTACATCACCGAGGTAACGGTCAAGCTCTTCGCCTTCTACCCGGACCACAACCATTTCCTGGGTTGGCGTCTCAACGAGATGAAGCTGGGTTTCGAGATCCTGCGGGACGTGATGGCGGCCGGCTACAAGCCCTCGGTCGCCCGTCTCTACGACGCCGAGGACGGCGCCCAACACGGCTTCGACTCGTTCGCCCCCGACCAGTGCGTGCTGATCTTCACGACCGAAGGTCCTGCCGGTGTGTCCCAGGCGACTGCCGACGGCATCGCCGAGATCGTCGATGCCCGTCCCGACGTGACCAGAGTCGACACCGAGATCATCCGTGACTGGTTCGCGCACCTGAACTGGGGTCCCGAGAAGCTCATCGAGGAACGGGAGTTCATCCGCGAGCACATGCGGATGGGGTACACCACCGAGGTCTCGGGCAACTGGTCGGTCATCAACGAGATCTACGAAAACGGCATCCGCCGAGTGCGCGAGGAGTTCCCCCACGTCGCCGACATCACGATGCTCGGCGGTCACTCGTCGCATAGCTACCAGACCGGCACGAACATGTACTTCGTGTACGACTACAACGTCGTCGACTGCTCTATCGAAGAGGAGCGCGAGAAGTACCACATCCCCCTCAATGCGATCTTCGTCGAGGAGGCACTCAAGGCAGGCGGGTCGATGTGTCACCACCACGGCATCGGCAAGTACCGCGCCCCGTGGACCGCCGAAGAGCACGGCACGGCCTACCGACTTATGCAAGGACTCAAGAACGAGTTCGACCCCAACGGCATCATGAACCTCGGCACGATCTACCCCGTCAAGGGCGACTGAGATCGCCGCAGCGGCATCTCGCACAGGGAGACCGACTAGCTTGCTGCGCCATGGCCGAGGATCGGTTCGTCATCGGGGTCGACGTCGGCACCCAGAGCGCCAAGGTGATGATCTTCGCCGCCGCCGGCGAGGTCATCGCCGAAGGCGATCAGGCCCTTCGCCCGCTCGAGATCCCCTCACCGAATCGGGCGGTCCACCCCGACGATGATCTCTGGGACGGTGTTGTCGCCGCCATACAAAAAGCAGTCGCCAGCTTCGTCGCCGCCGGGCACGATGTCGCCTCCATCAAGGCGATGGGCATCTGCATCATCCGGTGTTGCCGGGCGCTCCTGCGCGCCGACGGCAGCCTGGCCCATCCCGTCATCAACTGGATGGACGAACGCCTCGACCATCCCCACGCGCATGAGGATCAGTACGGCGAGGTCAGCCACGTCACCACCAGTTCCGGCTACATCGGGCTGCGACTCACCGGCGAGCGGATCGACACGTCGGCCAACCTCATCGGCTGGTGGCCCGTCGACGACCTCGCCCTCGACTGGTCTGATGATCCCGAATACTGGGCGTCCTCCAACCTCCAACGCAACCAGGTTTTCGATCTCGTGCGACCCGGCGAACGGATCGGCGGTCTCACCAACGAGGTGGCGTCGCTCCTCGGCCTGCCCGGTGGGCTCCCCGTCGTCGCGACCGCCCACGACAAGGCGGTCGAAGCTCTCGGATCCGGTGCCCTCGAACCCGGCGTCGGCCTAGTGTCGCTCGGCACCTACATCGCCGCGATGACCTACGGCGTCCGACACGCACCCGACGCCGAGTCGTTCTGGACCTTTCCCGCCTCGCTTCCCGGCTACCACCTCTACGAATGCTGGGGAGTCCGGCGCGGCATGTGGAGCATCAGTTGGTTCCGCGACGAGTTCGGCGCTGCCGCCGTCGCCGATGCCGCCGACGTGTCGGTGGAGGACCTGCTCAACGCTGAAGCGGCGCGGGTGCCGGTCGGGTCCGACGGGCTGCTCACCGTGCACGACTGGGCGGCACCGCCTCAGGCCCCGTTCCGCAAGGGCGCACTGATCGGTTTCGACGGCCGTCACACCCGAGGCCACATGTACCGGTCGATGCTCGAAGGCATCGCCCTTCGGCTCAAGACTCACATGGATCCAATGGCCGTCGAGCTCGATCAGCCGTTCACCGGGTTGATCGTCAGCGGTGGCGGCGCCAACAGCGACGTCGTGATGCAGATCCTCGCCGATGTCCATGGCGTTCCTGCGACCCGTAATCGGCTCCGGTCCGCGGCCGCCATCGGCTGCGCGGTCAACGCCGGGATATACGCCGGGATCTGGTCATCGCCGGCGGCCGCGACCGCCGTGCTCGTCCATCGCGACGACACGTTCGAGCCGGTGCCCGAACATACAGCGCACTATGCCCGTTTGGCGAAGATCGAGGCGAGCGTCCACGAGCACCTCGATCCGGTCACGCAAGCGCTCGCCGAACTCGACGTCGAGCAGTCGGAGACCGGTTCCCGTTAGTGCGTTCGGCGCCGCGCCGCGTAGGCGTTGAGTTCGGCAGCCGGTGAATCGTTTAGCACTGCATCGCGCAACATGTCGGCCTGGCTCGGCGGCTTGAGGCCGTTGATCGGCGGGTCGAGGTCGAGGTTGGTCGGAAACGGATAGCCGAACGCTGTCGCGGTGTTCACGCGATCGAGGCCTGCTGTAGACCAGCCATCCGAACGGCGGACTTGGAGCGCCAGAACCACGGCTCGGCACCCGCGATCACGATCGACTGCCTCCAGCGCAATGCCCATCGCGGTCGAGATCTGCAACAGGTTGCCGATGCGCTTGATGCCGTGCTCTCCGGCGGTGTGGTTCAAGAACGCAGCGTCCCCGGCGCGGAGCTCGGTCTGCACCTGCCGCTCGGCGAACAGTTCGATCACCTCGGGCCGTCGCCATGCCACGTAGCCCGGCCCGTATCTGTGAGAGTGGGGGAGCAGCATCGTCGGCCCCGACTCGATCGGCATATCGACGTGGGCTACGGCGCCTTGCAAGGCGAGCATGGGCGACAGCGCATGGAGGTGCGCCAGGTAGCGCTCTGCCTGCTCACCGGTCATGAGGCCGAGGTGGTAGTGCGGGGGCGACTGTGAAACCCCGCCGGGGTTCACCACGTTGAGCTGGGAGGTCACCTGGTACGCCGGCCCGAGCCAGGCGGTCGAGACGAGTTCGAGCGCCTCAAACGCGTAGTAGTCGACGAAGGTCTTGGGATCGGCGACGGCCAGTTTCCTTATCGCATTTCACACCCGATCGTTTGCGCCCAGGGTTGCAAAGTGATCACCGCGCGCAAGGCCGTCGGCCTTCGCCTGCGCGATCAAGGACTCGAAGGCGGCGGTCGCTCATGCGATGACATCGGGGGCGACTGCGTTGCGCGTCACGACCACGCCCGGGCCAGCACCGAACGCATCGGTCAACTCCTCGATCATCGCCCGACGCTGCTCAGGGCTGGGCTCGATCGCCATGTCGTAGACCACGACCTCGCGGTCGATTGCCTCGGCGTTCGGATATCGCTCTGCTGGGGTGACGGCGTCGACCAAGGCCCGGAGGTCGTCGATGTCGAAGTCGACATCGACGACTGTGAAGAACGATCGATGACGCTGGAGATCCGGAAGCGAAGCCATGTCCCCGACGCTTCGGCGTTGGTCCAATGTTGACCAGCATCCGGACATAGGAGAGAGCCTTCCCGGTCAGCCCCGGTCGAGACTCACGCTTCGATGTCCTCGACGGTGAGTTCGACATCCCAACGATCGAGACAGTCCCGGCACCGGAAGGCGACGATGTCGCCCGGTTCCCAGCCCTCGTCGGGCTCGTAGCTGATCAACGAACAGACACCGCCGCAGTCGACACAGGTGATGGTCGTCGGAATCGCCACGCCCCGACCGTACGCCGAACCAGCTCGAAAGGGGCACACTGTCGACATGCGTGTTGTCTCAGGAGATCTCGGTGGGCGCAAACTCGTCACCCCTGACGGGAGCGACACACGCCCGACCTCCGATCGGGTACGGGAGGCGATGTTCAACTCCCTGTTCTCGCTCGACGCTATCGAGGGTGCCCGAGTCCTCGATGCCTTCGCCGGCTCCGGCGCGCTCGGGATCGAGGCACTGTCCCGCGGCGCTATGCACGCCACCTTCGTCGAGACCGGACGCGACGCACTGGCGGCACTGCGCGAGAACCTCGAGACGCTGCAGCTCGGTGCCCAGGGTCGCGTCGTGCCCGGCGACGCGCTGGCTCATCTCGAACGCACCGCAGCCGAGGGAAGTGACTATGACCTGGTCCTGCTCGACCCGCCGTATGGCTTCGATCAGTGGAACGAACTCCTGGCCGCGGTCCCGGTCGGCGCACGTGTCGTGATCGAGTCCGATCGCGAGGTCGTCGTGCCAGATTCGTGGGAGTTGCACCGGCGGAAGCGCTACGGGGGTACCGTGGTCATGCTCGCGACGGCGAGTGCGCAGGGAGAGACACCGTGACTCGTGTTCTGTATCCGGGCTCGTTCGACCCGGTCCACAACGGCCATATCGAGATCATCACGACAGCGTCGGAGTTGTTCGACGAGGTGGTCGTGGCCGCAATGCGCAACCCGCAGAAGGGTGGCGGCTCGTTCAGCCTCGACGAACGTGAGGAGATGATCCGCGAGTCCGTCAGTCATCTCGGCAACGTGATTATCACGATGTTCTCGTCGCTGGTGGTCGACCTCGCAAAAGAGATCGAGGCCGACTTCATCATCAAGGGTCTTCGCGCCGTGTCGGACTTCGAGAACGAACTCCAGATGGCGCAGATGAACAACGCCGTCTCGGGGGTACACACCCTCTTCATCCCCTCGGCGTCGAAATCGTCGTTCCTCGCATCGAAGTTCATTCGAGAGATCGCCAAGTTCGGTGGCGATGTGTCGTCGATGGTGCCGGAGGCGGTCAACCGTCGCATCAAGGAACGCTTCGGGTGAGCGAGGAGCAGGGCGCACTGCCGCCGGAGTACCGCTCGCCTCAAGCTGAGGCGCTGCTTCGACAGGCGATCGAACTGATCGAGCAGGCGCGGCCGATGCCGCTGTCCGCATCATCAATGATCAACAAGGACGAGGTGCTCGCTGTGTTGCAGGCGGCTGCACAGGCACTCCCCGAGGAGTTGCGTGCGGCGCGTTGGCTGCTGAAGGAGCGTCAGGACTTTCTTGCCAGGGTCCAGGCCGAAGGCGATCAGATCATCGCCACCTCGCGTTCGCAGGCTGAGCAAATGGTGCAGCGCGCTGAGCTGGTGAAGATGGCCGAGGAGCGGGCTCGTTCGATCGTCGTCGACGCCGAGGAACAGGCCCGACACCTGAAGCTCGAGACCGAGGACTGGTGTGACCAGAAGCTCGGCTCCATGGAGGTCGTGCTCGAACGCACGATGACGACGGTCGCCTCGGGTCGAGCCCGACTGCAGGGGGCGGAACGCCGGGAGGCCGAACCGGCTCCTGCGCCGGTCGAGCCGGAAACCCCCGATGGCCTTTTCGATCAGGACGGGTGATGACGGGGTCGTCCGCCAGCGGTGCCGAACGACTCGTCGTCGACGTCGTCGAAGTCCAACGTCGAACCGGCACGCGGCGTGACGTCAGCGCCTTGCTCGTCCTGCCCGACCTCGAGGTGGGGGAGCGATGCGTTCTCGATGGCCGGCTCAACGTCGACCTGGTCGTCGAGGCGGCGACCGAAGGAATCGTGGCCGTCGGCACGGTGCGCGGCGAGTCCCGCGTGCCGTGTCGCCGCTGCCTAGAGGACGTGGTCGAGCCTCTTGAGGCCGATATGCGCGAGATCTTCGAGCGTCACCCGACCGAGGGCGAGACGTGGCCGATCGAGGACGAACGCATCGATCTCACCCCGGTCGTTCGCGAACTCGCCTTGGCCAGTGAAGAGGAAAAGACCATCCTCCCGGTGTTCATCGCGCCCACCGACATTCCCGAGTCGATGAAGTACCAGTTGGCCGGCATCCAGCGTGTCGAGTATTTCGCCGGCAACGAGGAGGAAGCCATCGGCAGCGTGCCCCGGGCCCTCTCCCGCCTGGGCATCACGACCAACGACAGCGAGCCAGACCAATCGCTTGGCCAAGCGCCACCGG
>CAJWHS010000053.1 GCA_913041415.1 uncultured Acidimicrobiaceae bacterium
GCGAGGTGGGGGAGTTGCCGGGCGAGGTAGCGATGCCGCTCGCAGTGGCTCTCGTCGAGCTTGTCCAGAACGCGGTCGATCATGCCCGCCCGGGAGCGGGCGCCAGTGTGCAGGTCGAGGTTGTCCGCGATCATCGCGACCTCGTCGTTCGGGTCCGCGACGACGGCGTCGGCGTTCCCGACGGGTTCTCGCTCGACCGAGATGCGGGCTTGGGACTTGCCATCGTGCGGACATTCGTCGTCTCCGACCTCGGAGGGACGATCACGATCGGTGCGGCGCACACCGAGGAGCCACGGGGTGCGCTGGTGGAGATCCGGGTGCCGCGGCGGCGCAGCGACCCGGTGGTGGTCGGCTGACCCGACCGGCGGGTCAGGCCTGGGCGGCGGCCCGCTGCTTGCGGCGTGCTCGACGGATCACCCGACGCTCCTCTTCGGAGGTGCCGCCCCAGACACCGGTGTCCTGGTTGGTGCTCAGCGCGAATTCGAGGCAGGCGACCTTGGCGTTGCACTGATCGCAGACGTCCTTGGCGTTCTGGATCTGTTCGATCGCCATCCCGGTGGTGCCGATGGGGAAGAACAGGCCCGGGTCGGTGTCACGACAGCGCGCATCCTTTCGCCAGTCAACACTGTCAGAAAAAGCGTCAGCGGTCAGTGCCACGAGTGTCCCCCTCGGTTATGGCGATCGGGGCGATGTCCCGGTCTTGGGCGATATTAGGAACGGGTTCTGCCACTGAGCAAGGAAAAGTTGTAACCGGTTCTTCTTTTTCCGAGACGGCTGGATCGCCGCGCCTGTTTTGTGGTGGAGCAGTACCGAAATCCGTACTTGTGGCCACGCGCACCCTTGAGAGGTGAAAGACTGATTCCATGTCATCGGCCCCCACCGTGATCGCCCATCGTGGCGCCCGTGAAGCTGCCCAGGAGAACACCCTTCCGGCGTTCCGGCTGGCCCGTGAGTTCGGCTCCGAATGGGTCGAGCTTGATGCCCGCCGCACCGCCGATGGCGTGGTTGTCGTGCACCACGACGCCCAGCTCGCCGATGGCCGGGTGCTCGCAGAGTTGACGGTTGACGAGTTGCCCGAGTTCATCCCGAGCCTTGCCGAAGCGCTTGAGGAGTGTCACGACATGGGCGTGAACATCGAGATCAAGAACCTGCCGAGCGACCCCGACTACGACGCCGATCATCTGGTCTCGGAGGCCGTCGCTGGCCTCGTGCAGGCCTACCTCGGCCCGGAGCGCACGATCGTGTCCTCGTTCAACATCGACACGCTCGATCGACTGCACGCCGTCGATCCGACGATCCCGTTGGCGTACTTGTTCGCCATCGGCGATCCGGCGATGGCGATCGCTCGGGCGTGTGCGCACGAAATGACTGCGATTCACCCGTACGACCCGCTGGTCACGGCCTCCCTGGTCGAGCGAGCACAGGACGAGGGGCTGGCGGTCAATGTCTGGACCGTAAACGATCCCGAGCGAATGAAGGTGCTCGCCGGGTTCGGCGTCGACGGGATCTGCACCGACGTTCCCGACGTCGCCCGAGACGTACTCGACACCCTCGAGACCTGAAACAGCTCAGCGCAGCGGCATCAACCGGGGGTCAGCGCAGCGGCATCAAGAGCGACAGGTGGTTTGGTGTCCAGGTGAAGCGGAGCCGCTTGCTGGCGCCGAGGTGGTCACCGTCGACCTGGTAGGGCGAGGGCGGGTCGCTTTCGATGACGAGCGAACGCACACCGGTGGCGATATTGAGGTTCTTGCGCCCCTCCATCGGCCGATGGGCTAGCGCGGCAACGGCGATCGGGCCGAGCGTGCGCAGGTTGAGTTCCTTGAGGGTCACGGCGGCGAGTGGGTCCTGGAGGGTGAGTTCCGGAACGAGTTCGAACGCCCGGTTGCCGAGGAAGGTGTACGGGTTCGCGTTCATGACGATCGAGAAGTGACCGCGCGTGAGCTCCTGCCCGTTGGCGTCGATGAGACGCAGCGGCGGGTTGGCGCGGTCGACGCGCCGGATCCAGGTGTCGATGGCGGCGTACACGAAGAGTGGGTGGCCGGCCCAGCGCTTCCAGGGACCTCGGCGTTCGACTTGTTCGACCACTGCGGCATCGAAGCCGACGCCGCAGTGGAAAAGGAAGTAGCGCCCCTCGACCCCTCCGAGACCGATGCGATTGATGTTGCCGGCGTCGAGGGCCTCGAGCAGCACGTTGACCGCGTCGACGCTGTCGTCCGGGAGGCCGAGGATTCGGGCGAAGACGTTGGTGGAGCCCCCGGGGAGGGTGGCGAGTGCAGTGTCCGTGCCGGCGAGGCCGTTGGCTGTCTCGTTGAGCGTGCCGTCACCGCCGAGCACGACGACCAGGTCGTAGCTCTCCCGGGCGGCCGATTGGGCGAGACGGGTGGCGTGGCCCCGCCGGCTGGTTTCGGCGAGGGTGACGTCGTGGTCGGTGGACAACGCCTTGTGGATCACGACCCGTCGTCGGGCGGTGACCGAGGAGGCCACGGAGTTCACGATGAACAGAATCCGCACAGGCGGTGACGGTACCAGCGGTGATGCTACCCCGAAGGTTTGTGGAATTTGCCGGTCGCCCAGTGGCGCATTTTTTCCGGCCTGGTGGCAGACTCGGGAGTCATGAAGGTTGTTGTCTGTGTAAAGCAGATCCCGGATCCGGCCGACCCGGGTGCGCTCGATCCCGAGAGCAAGACGCTCGTTCGGGATGCGAAGCTCATCCTCGACGAGTCGGATTCCTACGGGGTCGAGATGGCTCTGCAGCTTGTCGATGCTGCCGGTGAAGGCGAAGTTCACCTCGTGTCGATGGCTCCGAATAACGAGACGGCCGGTCTGCGCACTGCCCTTGCGATGGGTGCGGCAAGCGCCACGCTGATCAGTGACGAGGCCCTGAAGGGCTCCGATGCCCTCGGCACGGCCAAGGTTCTCGCTGCTGCGATCGCTCGCCAGGAGCCCGATCTGGTCCTCGCTGCGACCGAGTCGAGCGATGGCTACACGGGCACCGTTCCGGAGCAGGTCGCCGCCCTGATGGATCTCCCGTCGGTGACCTTTGCGAAGTCGGTCGCCGTTGATGGCGGTGCTGCCAAGGTGCAGCGCCAGACCGAAGCCGGCTACGACGAGGTCGAGTGCCCGCTGCCGGCACTGGTGTCCGTGACCGCCGGTGTGGTTGAGCCCCGCTACCCGTCGTTCAAGGGCATCATGGCTGCCAAGTCTAAGCCGGTCGACGAGCTCGACCTGGGCGGTCTCGGCATCGACGCCGGTTCGGTCGGTTGGGCCGGCGCCGGTCAGGAAATCGTTTCGATCGCCGATGCCCCCGCTCGTGAGGCCGGCGAAGTCATTGAGGATGAGGGCGACGCCTACGAGCGCATCGTTTCTTTCCTCGACGATCTCAAGGTTCTGTAGGAGGCACCGGTCATGGGACTCGACAAGATCTGGGTTTTCGGTGAGGCGAACGGTGATGCCGTTGCCTCCATCACGCTCGAGATGCTCGCTGCCGCTCGTGAGCTGGCCGACACCGTCGAGGTGTTCATGGCGGGCGACGGCGGCGACGACTACGCCGAGGAGCTCGGCGAGCACGGCGCCGAGACTGTCTTCAGCACGGGCGATCTTGACAGTGGCCTTCAGGGTGTGGCCGTCGCCGCAGCCGTCGCCAACGCCATCGAGGACGGCGACGTTGACGCTCCTGATGCGTTCTTGCTGGGCACCACCCAGGACGGGCGCGATGTCGCCGCCCGTCTTTCGGTGAAGCTCGATACCGGCGTAATCACCAACTGTGTGGCCCTTGAGGCCGACGGCGGCGAGCTCATCGGCTCTGAGCCGGTCTTCGGTGGCGTCACCGATGTCCGCACCAAGAATACGTCAGGCAAGCCGGGCATCTTCCTCATCCGTCCGAAGTCGTTCGAGGCCGAGGGCGTCGGTGGTGCCGAGGCCGACACCGAGGATCTCGATGTGCCGGAACTCGGTGCGGTCGGAGCCGCCAAGGTGACCAACAGCCATGTCGAAGAGTCCGAAGGCCCGAAGCTTGACGAGGCGGCCATCGTGGTCTCCGGTGGCCGTGGCTTGGGCGAGGCCGATGCGTTCTCGCTCGTTGACGAGCTGGCTTCCACCGTCGGCGGTGCCGCCGGTGCGAGTCGTGCGATCGTCGACGCCGGCTGGGTGCCCTACTCGATGCAGGTCGGCCAGACGGGCAAGGTCGTGAAGCCCACCGTCTACATCGCTGCCGGTATTTCTGGCGCAACGCAGCACCTCGTCGGCATGAAGGGCTCCAAGAACATCATCGCTATCAACAAGGATCCGGAGGCGCCGATCTTCGCCGTCGCCGATCTCGGCATCGTGGGCGACGTCCACAAGGTGATGCCGGCCCTCATCGAGGCGCTCAAGTCTCGCTGACTCCTGCCCGCAACTGATCAACCGAACCCCCGGCCTCGGCCGGGGGTTCGTCGTTTTCGACATAGATGCAAGTCGGTTCGGGACACGGCGGCCCGAAAACGAAAATCGCTTCGCTCGGAGTTCCGAGGAAGCGATGCTTCTACACTATAGCACATCTGCTTTTTCGGCGCTTGGTTTTGCTGGGTGTTTTTGGCGCTTTTCTCGAGCGGGCGGGAAGATCCCCGAAATTTCAGCGGTCCTGCGCCTGAATTATCGGCGGAGGTCAGACCAATGGCCAGGGATAGCGACGTCCCCCGGTCTCATCTCGGGGGAAACGCCGGGCGGTTCCGAGAGCGGTTGTTCGCGTCGTGACGGCGTCTCGCTCGAAGGGATTCAGCAGTTCCTTCAACCGCTCCGGAGGATTGTCGACGAGGCGCCAGAGGTCGTCGCACCATTCGTCGGGGATGTCCTCGTCGACGAAGTCCCAGAGCACCGTCCGGAGCTTGAACTCCTGATGGAATGCGACACCGTGGTCGATGGCCCAGATTTTGTCATCGACACCCAGCACACAGTGGCCGGCCTTGCGGTCGGTGTTGTTGATCACGATGTCGAAGGCGCAGATCCGGCGGAACTCGTCGTCGTAGCGATCTGATTCCTCATGGAGTGTGTAGTAGTGCTCCTCGAACACGCACGGCATGAAGAGTTGGAGTGAACCGACGCCGTGCACGAGTTCGCGTTCGACGGTGGGCGGGACGAGATCCCAACCGAGCGCCTCGCTCGCGACGAACGCGGCGATCTCACGCTTATAGAGGCCGTCGGGGAAATCCCAGAGGGGTGACTCACCTCGCAGCGGCTTGTAGATGCCCTGGGCCCGGAGTCCGTCGTGCTCGATGTCGACGAGAAAGGTTGCGTTGCTTGAGTACGGCATGCGACCGACGAGCTCGACCCCGCCTTCCGTGAGCAGGCCGAGTGCCCGGTCGGTGGCGATGGGGTCACGGGAGAGGAACGGCGACTCCTCATCGGCGTGTGGTGCGGCCACGGTGTCAGTTGAAGCAGGCGCACCAGTCCCCGTTGCGGGGCTGGAGCGGGCTGCCGCAGTACGGACACGGGGGCCGACCGGCCGACACGACGTCGCGAGCCCGGTCGATGAGGCCGACGACCTGCTCACGACACAGCGTGAAGCGAGCCTGAGCGGGATCGTCGTTGTCGTCGTCGGTCATCTCCTCCGCGAGGACCACGAGTCGGTCGTCGTCGGCGGAGTACGCGATGCCGATTGCCCCGACCGTCCAGGCCGCAACGACTGGCTCGCGCAGGCTCAGATCCGAGGGGAGCGGGCCGATCGAGGCTTCGGGAAGGTCGTCGAGTACCTGCGTCAGGTAGTCGGCGAGGCTCGCCACCTGCTGCTTCTCGAGCCGGAGCGAGACCAATCGCCCGTCGCCACGTCCCTGCAGGTAGAAGACCCGCTCGCCCCGAGGGCCGAGCGTGCCGACCGTGAAGAACTCGAGGTCGTCGAAGGAAAAGGATTCGTTCATGAGGGCGCCAGAGCGGTGAGGTCGTCGCCGGTGGAATTGACCGTCAAGACGACCGGCCCCTCGGGGCTGTAAAGGATCGCGGTGATCGAGCATGGCGACACCACGATGCGCTGGAAGAGGTCGAGGTGGGTGCCGGTGGCGGCGGCGACGATCGCCTTGATCACGTCGGCGTGGGAGACGGCGACGATGGTCTCGCCGGGGTGGGCGGCGACGAGTTCGTGGGTGGCGTCGACGGCGCGGGACTGCATCTCTGCGAACGACTCGCCGCCCGGGAACCGGAAGCCGCTGGGATAGCGCTGCACGGTCTTCCACGCATCGAGCTTGCGGAGGTCCGCCAGCTTCTTTCCGGTCCAGTCGCCGAAGTCACACTCGATCAAGCCCTTCGCTTGACGGACGCGCAGCTTTCGGGCTCTGGCGATCGGTGCCGCGGTTTCTCGGGTGCGTTCCATCGGCGACGCGTAGATCGCAGCGACGTGCTTCAACGCACCGATGCGCGCCGCAGCGGCCTCGGCTTGGGCCACGCCCGTGTCGGCGAGGTGGAGGTTCGGGGCCCGGCCCGGCAGGGAGGCGCCGGTGGTCGGGGTCTGACCGTGGCGGACGAACAAGACGAGGGTGGGTTTGGGGGGAGTGGAGCGACGTGCCATCGACTGGTCAACGTAGCCTGCGCCCGTGGCCTACCGTCAGCGAGAACCCGTCGCCCAGCTCCGAGCGCTGGCCGAGGAGGTTAGTGCGTGTCGTGCGTGTCCCCGACTGGTCGAGTGGCGCGAACAGATCGGGCGGGAAAAGCGCAAGGCCTACGAGGATCACGACTACTGGGCAAGGGGCGTGCCGGGCTTCGGTGATCCGGCTGCTCATCTTCTTGTTGTCGGACTTGCACCGGCGGCGCACGGCGCAAACCGCACGGGGCGGATGTTCACCGGCGATCGCTCAGGCGACTGGCTCTACCGGGCGCTGTACCGCGCCGGGTATGCGAACCAGCCCGATTCGGTGCGCGCCGATGACGGGCTCGAGATGGACGGTGCCTGGATCACGTCGCCGGTCAAGTGCGCCCCACCGGAAAACAAGCCGACCACGGTCGAGCGCGACACCTGTCGACCCTTCTTCCAGCGGGAGGTCGCGGCGCTCATCAACCTGAAGGTGATCGTCGTGCTGGGCGGCTTCGGGTATCAGGTGGCCTGCCAGGAACTCGGCGTTCGGCCTCGACCCAAGTTCGGTCACGGTGTGGAGGTGCCCCTCGACGATGGCAAAACACTGCTGTGCAGTTTTCACGTCAGCCAGCAGAACACCTTCACCGGCCGACTCACCGAAGAGATGCTCGATGCGGTCTTCGCCCGGGCCCGGGAGCTCGGGACTCGCTAGTCCGCTTCTCCACCATTTTCGGCACGGCGGCGTAGCCCCGGCGACACTCGCCGCTACCCTCGTCTCGTCATGCGAACGACGAAGCGATCCCTCACCATTTTTGCGATGCTTTTCAGCGTGCTCGTGTTCGCGAGCGCCTGTGGCTCCTCGAATGACCCGCAGTCGTGGGCCGAGGCCGAAGACGACGGCAACCTCCGCCCGAACTTCATCCGGGCGTGCACGGAAGCCAACACCGATGGCGCCGAGATCGAGTTGACGGCTGGCCAGATCGCGACCTACTGCGAGTGTGCCTTCGTCGAAATCGTCGAGTACTTCGGTGGCGAGATCGCCGGTTCCAACCGACTCGCCGATGCGGCCGTTGCCGCCGATTCCGGCCGTGACTTCGCGGCCTTCAAGGAACTCGAGTCGACCCTGCGGGACAACCCCGAGGACATCCCCGCCGACATCCGGGCCCTGCTCACCGGTCAGGGCGGCTGCACCGACCAGGCACTCGCCTCCTGATCTGACGGGTGCGGGCTAGCGTGCCCGCATGACGACCCTCGATCTCGATTTCGTCCGGGCCCAGTTCCCGGTCTTTACGCACCCCGAGATGGGGCAGTGGGCGCACCTGGAGAACGCTGGCGGCAGTTACTGCCCGAGCCAGGTCGTCGATCTCCTCGCCGATCTCTTCGCCCACGCCAAATGCCAGCCCAACTGGGACTTTGGCCCGTCGGTCGTTGCCACCGAGGCGATGGATCGCTCGCGTGCGGTGATGGCCGAACTTTTTGCGGCCGACGAGGGTGAGATCCATTTCGGTCCGTCGACCAGTCAGAACACCTATGTGTTGGCCAAGGCCATGCGGCCGATGTGGGACGACGGCGACGAGATCATCGTCACCGGGCAGGACCACGAGGCCAATCAGGGCGCATGGAGACGCCTCGCCGACACGGGCATCGTCGTGAAGGAATGGGCGGTCGACCCCGAGACCGGGCTGCTCGATCCCGCCGACATCGACGAACTGATCACCGATCGAACCCGTCTGCTTGCCGTCACCCACGCATCGAACATCGCCGCCACCATCAACCCGGTCCGGGCGCTCGCCGATCGTATGCACGCAGTGGGAGGGCACATCGTGGTCGATGGCGTGTCCTATGCACCGCACGGCCTTCCTGACGTCGGCGCGCTCGACTGCGACGTCTACCTGTACTCGACGTACAAGACGTACGGACCTCACGTCGGGCTCATGTACACCCGCCGATCGCTGCTTGAGCAGATGACCAACCAAGGCCACTACTTCAAGGACACGACGCCGGAGGGATGGTTGACCCCAGCCGGTCCCGATCACGCAGCGATCGGTTCGGTCGCAGGCGTCGTGGATTACTACGACACTCTTGTCGTTCATCACGGCATCGAAGGAACCACCAGACGGGATCGGATCGCGTCACTCTTCGACGCCTTTGCCGCCCATGAGGCCGAGATGACGGCGCCGCTGGTCGAGATGCTGATCGCACACGACCGGGCGCGTCTCGTCGGTGCGCTGACCGCCGATCACACCGTTCGGGCCCCGACGGTTGCCTTCCACGTGCCGGGCACAACATCGGCGTCAATCTACGACGCGCTGATCGCAGCCAAGGTCTCCTGTGGCCACGGCAATTTCTACGCGCATCGACTCGTCGGTTCGCTCGGCCTCGACATCGACGACGGCGTCGTGCGCGTGTCGGCGGTGCATTACAACTCCAGCGACGACATCGCCCGGGCCTGCGCCGTGCTCGACGACGTGCTGTAGGTGTCCGTACTCGCCGGCGTCGTCTGATCAGCTCGGCGGAATCGCCGTCTGGTTGCCTCGGGCGACGAGGCGACCGTCGTCGTCGTGCAACTCACCGGTGGCGAACAGGAGACGGCGGCCCAACTTCGTGACCTCACCGGTAGCGGTGAGCCGACCGGTCGCTGGCCGCAGGATGTCGACGGTGATGGTCGCCGTCGAGAGTCCGTTCGAGGCGAACGCCATCGCCATATCGAGCATGGCGGTGACGATGCCGCCCTGCACTACACCAGCGCCGATCGTCCAGATCGGTTCCGGGGTGAAACGCAGAACGGCGCGCCCGGCACCGTGTTCCAGCACCTCCGGTTTGAGCAGGTGATAGATCGACGCCTCCTCGAGGGGAGGAAGGTTGCCGCCGGTTTCGGTCGGTGGGGTATCGGCGCTCATTCGGGTCGGGCCGGAAACTCGGGGCGACGCGTCCGGGTGCGCTTGAGTTCCCAGAAGCCGTCGACGCTCATCATGGCGACCATACCGTCCCAAAGCCGCAGGGAATCTTCGGAATTCGGCACTGCCGTGATGACCGGACCGAAGATGCCCTGGCGGCCGCCGGGGGTGCCCATCGCGATGATGGGTGTGCCGACATCGTCGCCCGTTAGGGCAAGGCCGGCGTCGTGCCTGCTCCGGATCTCGGTGTCGAAGCGTTCGTCCTCGAAGGCCTCGGCGTGCGTTGCCGGAAGGCCCGCCGCTTCGAGTGCATTGGCGATGTCAAAATCGCGATCCTTGTCGTGGTGGATGCGCGCGCCGAGCTCCCAGTACAGCGCGAACACGCCGTCGTTGCCTTCTGTGGCACGGACGGACTCCATGACGCGGAGCATCTTGTAGGTCTGGAGCACGCCGTCGTAATACGGGGTGCCTTCGGTCGGCTGGTTCTTCAACAGCAGACTGAACGGCTGCCAGGTGATCTGCAGATCACGCTGGTCCTTGACCTCATCGACGACCCAACGGGCCGTCACCCAACACCACGGTCAAGCAGGGTCGGCCCAGAATTCGATGTCGCGCGACATGGCTCCCTTTCCTGTCTGGTGGCGAGTGGGTAGGCGGGCGCTACCCGGCGGGCTTGGTGGAAATTCCGACTTTCGCCGCTGGCTGTGCCCAGTCAGGCCAACGCTTGCGACTGTTTTCAGCGAGCCGATGCATCAGCGCGATGGCGCCCGGGTCGTCGTCGCCGGGTCGGGTCTCAATGGCGCCGTCGTTGACCATGGCGTCGATGACGGCACGACCGAGTTCGGTTCGCACGATGGTGAGGGTCCAGTCGGTCTCGTTGCCGATCCCTCCGGTGGAGATGTCGGCGTGCTCGGCCGCGAAGTCGGGGCAGTGATTACAGCCTTCGCGAGTCCAGGCGTGGCATTCCTTGAGGTTGATCTCGTGGTAGCCGCCGTCCTTGGTCCAGACCTGGAAGACGCCCTTAATGTTCATCTTGGCGATGTTCTCGCGCTTGAGGCCGTACTTGACCTCGAAAAGCTCGTCGAACAGCGCATCGTCGAACGACTTCGAACAGAGCAGACCGATGTTGAGCTTGATCGGTTTGGAGACCTTGCCGATCTTGCGATGCCACATCACCGGGGCAACCGAGGTCTGGCAGCTCATGCCGACGAGGGCGAGCCGTTCGAGCCCTCGTTCCTTGGCCTCGTCGAACGCCATCGTGTTGGCCGAGTACGTGTAGCGGCTCCCGGCACCTCGAAGGACTTCGTCGCGGTTGGTGGCGACCATCGGGAAGGCCTTCCATCCCGGCTCGCCGTTCTCGAGTGTCTCCACCCCCGAGGTCAACGCGCCGTCGATGATGTCGTTCTCGAGCAGCCAGATCAGCATCGCCGAGACGAGACCGCCGTCCTGGCCGGTCTCGTACACGAAATCATCGCTCGCCCGGGTGAGGAGAATGTCGGAGTAGATGCCCGACATCTCGCCGTCTTCCCGCGCACGACCGTGAAGATGCATGTCGGCTTCTGGTTCCCACATGCGGAACCGGGGGCACGCTCGGGTACACGAGGTGCAGCCCTTCTGGCCGTGGACGCAGTCGGAGGTGCCGAGTTCTTCCTCAAGATGGAACGGCTTGTAGGCGCCGGGCTCGTGTTCGTACCCGATCACATCGTGCGGACAGCTGATCACACACCCGGCGCAGCCGGTGCACAGCCCGCTGGTGATGACCTCGTCGTGGAGTTCCTTCCACTGGTAGGTCCAGCGTTCCTTCTTCGCAGGGGGAGCGGTGTCGGTGACGGCCATGGGGGGAACCTAGTCGCCGATCGAGCCGAGGAAGAGATGGGCGGTCTGCACGAAGTTCTTTTCGTCGGGAGGGCCGACGTCAGTGCCGGTCGGATGGTTCTCCCAACCTCACCAACGCGGTGAGATGCCGGAACAGAGGCACCTCGACACCGTGTTTCTGCGCGCGTTCGATCACGTCGAGGTTGCGGACCCGCCATTCGGAGGGGACGCCATTGACCCGATCGGTGGTCATCGACGACCGGTGGTCACCGCCGGCATCACCCACCAGATCGATGACCGGCCCGTAGTCGCGGGGCTCGAGGGCGGCACCATCGGCAATGGCGACGTGTTGCACCTCATCGGCGAGAGCGACGGCGAGGGCCCGGGCATCCCGGTCGAGGAGGACGGTGTTGGTCGCGCGAGTCAGCACCGTGATCGTGCCGACGACGGCGTTCATCACGAGCTTGCGCCACGCTGCCGTGTGCCAGTCGGCGGTGGTGTCGACGTCGAGAAAGGTGTCGGTGAACCGATGGGCCGTGCGGCGACCGGGGTCGTCGTCGGGCACGACGAGGTGCCGCCGGAATCCGACTCGGACGTGGCCGGGAGCCTCCCGGTCGGCCGGGATGTTGACGACAGCGGGTACCAGCGATGCCGGCCCGATGAGTGGCTCGACGCGCTCACGATGGGTGATGCCGTTCTGAAGGACGACGACATCGGTGTCGGGCCCGCACGCCGCAGCGAGCCACGGCGCGATGGCGGGAGTCTGGTGGGCCTTCGTGCTGAGCAGAACCATGTGGAACGGGCCCGTGATCGCGAAGGGGTCGGTCAGCACCGGCACCTCGCACTCGATCCGCTCCTCGTCGAGGTCAACGGCGATCGTGTCGAACGGCGTGCGTGCGGCGACTGCAAGAGCCATTTCGGGGCGTTGCAGGACGGCGCCTGCAACGGTGAGTCCAATCGCCCCCGGACCGACGAGCAGCACGCGTGTCATTCGACGTCGTCCCCGGCCGTCGAACGGATGTCGAGATGCCGAACAAGCGTGGTCGCCATGCCAAACGCTAGATCGGAGCGCCGCATGGGTGCACATGCCCGATCCGGTGAGTCAGTCGGCTTGGACGTTCGGTGGTTGGTCACGAGTGTCAGCGCCGGTCGAGATGTGGGACTGCTGATGTCGCGTGGCGGCCGACGAGGAGGCCGAGTGCATCCTCCCCGGGCCGGTAGGGGCGACCGTCGGGTCGGATGGCTTCCAGCCCGGCTTCGGTCGCAAGCAGGCTGCCAGGGGCGTGGTCCCACGGCAGGGTCCGCCAGTACATCAAGAGGTCGTATCGGCCGAGCACGAGATCGACGTACTCGATCCCTGCGCATCCGATGCCCTCGACGGGATCACCGATGGAGGCAGCGAAACGGTCGACGACGGGCCGATCTTCGGCGGGGACGTAGCGCTTCTTCACGACCGCCGTCCACATGGTCGGATCGGTATCGACGGCCCCGGCCTGCACCTGTAGGCCGCCGACGGTCGCGCCCGCGCCGTGCTCGGCGATCGCCATCTGACCCCGCTGCGGGATCCAGATCCACGCATGGGTCGTCTCGCCGCTGCACACCTTGGCGACCATCACGGCGTAGCCACCCCAGCCGTTCGCGAAGTTTTTCGTGCCGTCGAGAGGATCGACGATCCAGGCATCATGGTCTGTGGCGGCGAGCAGCGATGGATCGGCGTCGGCCGCTTCCTCCCCGACGACAGGGAGATTGTCGATCATCCGGAGCGAGGCGCCGAGCATTGTTTCGCAGGCGCGATCGGCGACGGTCACGGGATCGTCGGGACCTTTGAAGTCGACATCGTCGGCGTCGAGTGCTCGAAAGCGTGGGGCGATCGTCGCAGCCTCGGCCTCTCGGATCGCTTCGGCGACGATGTCGATGTCCATGGCTCCGAGTGTGGCACGTCGGTGTGTAGCTGCGACCAGCGCACCGCAACGGCGGTGAGCGCCCTCGGCAGGACTCGAACCTGCGCACACGGCTCCGGAGGCCGATGCTCTATCCGCTGAGCTACGAGGGCATGCCCCTCGGGAGGGACGAGGCGTCACCCTACCCGCGATCGTCGCTCTGACAACGGGGGTCGGCCGGTAGCATCAGGCGTTCATGGACGTCCGGGAACATCTCCGCAACGGCCTGCGGGCCGCCCTCGCCGAAGCCGGCATCGACCCGCTTCCCGACGACATCGCGCTCGAGCGTCCTGCCAACCGCAACCACGGCGACTGGTCATCGAACATTGCGCTCGCCACCGCCAAGAAGGCGGGCAAAAATCCACGCGAACTTGGCCAGGCACTGGTCGACTTCCTCAGCGTGTGCCCACCGGCCCATGTCACTGGGGTCGAGATCGCCGGCCCTGGGTTCGTGAACTTCCGGCTGGTCGACACCTGGCTCCACGAGGTCATGACCGACGTGCTTGAGCAGGGTGTCAATGGGTACGCCTCACCGGATCTCGGTGCCGGAGCCCACCTCAACATCGAGTTCGTCTCGGCCAACCCGAATAAGCCGCTGCACGCCGGGCATGGTCGCGGCGCCTGCTTCGGCGACTCGATCGCCCGCCTCAAGGAACGATGTGGTTTCCGCGTTACCCGTGAGACCTACATCAATGACCGCGGCGTGCAGATGACCAACTACGCAAAGTCTCTCGCCGCTGCGAAGGCCGATGAACCGATCCCGGAGGACGGCTACCACGGCGCGTACATCCATGCGTGGGCCGGTGAGATGCCGGCCGACGCCGACCCGCTCGAATGGGGTCTCCAGCGTGGCCTCGACTCGCATCGGGCCACGCTCGAAGCACTCGACATCCACCATGAGGTTTGGTTCAGCGAGCGGTCGCTCGTGCCCACCGGCGCCATCGACGATGCAATGGACGACCTTCGAGCCCACAAGGCAGTGTTCGAAGACGACGGTGCGGTATGGCTTCGCTCGACCGAGTTCGGCGACGACAAGGATCGCGTCCTCGTCAAGAGCGACGGTGATCTCACCTACCTCACCCCCGACATCGCCTATCACCGCGACAAGTTTTCCCGCTCCGAACTCCTCTTCAACGTCTGGGGTGCCGACCACCACGGCTATGTCACCCGCATGAAGGCGGCGATGCAGTTGCTCGGCCACGATCCCAACGAACTCGAGATCGCCATCACCCAGATGGTCGACTTCGCTCGCGGTGGGGAAGAAGTGAAGATGAGTGGGCGGTCGGGTGATTTCATCGCGCTCGACGACGTCATCGCCGAGGTCGGTGCCGACGCCGCTCGCTTCACCTATCTCGTGCAGTCGGTTGACAGCCGTCAGACCTTCGACCTCGAAGAGGTCGCCAAGCAGGGCATGGACAACCCGGTCTTCTATGTCCAGTACGCCCACGCCCGCATCTGCTCGATCTTCGCTAAGGCCGCCGAAGCCGGCGTGGAGCGTTCACCGTTGGCCGATGTCGATGCGTCGCTGCTCATCCACGAGCGGGAACTCGACCTGCTCCGTTCGCTGCAAGAACTGCCCGACATCGTGCGGGTCGCGTGTGTCGACAACGCTCCGCATCGCATCGCCGCCTGGTCGCGCGAGCAGGCCGCTGCGCTGCACGGCTTTTACCACGACTGTTATGTCATGAGTGACGCCATCGCTCCCGAACTCACCCAGGCCCGCCTTGCGCTCGTCGCAGCCAGCCAGGTCGGTCTCCAGATCGCCCTGCAGCTGCTCGGTGTCTCCGCTCCGGAGTCGATGTAACCGTGCGTCCGCTGCCCACCCGCTTGTTGCCCGACTCGGCCGAGGTCGTCGACGGCGTCCTCCACATCGGAGGGTGCAACACGCTTGAGCTCGCTCGAGAGTTCGGCACCCCGGTTTTCGTCTATGACGAGCAGCATCTCCGTGATCGCTGCCGCGAGGCGGTCGAGGCATTCGGTGATGGCGTCGCCTACGCCACCAAGGCGTTCCTGTGCGGGGCGATGGCCCGCCTCGCCCATGAGGAAGGCATGCACCTCGACGTCGCCACCGGTGGCGAACTCCATGTTGCGCTCCACGCCGGGGTTCCGGCCGAACGGCTCGTGCTGCACGGCAACAACAAGTCGATCGCCGAGCTTCGTATGGCGGTCGAGGCCGGCATCGGTCGCATCGCCGTCGACAGCTTCGACGAACTCGATCGGCTCGACATGCTGTACGCCGAGACCGGTATCGCCCCGAAGGTCCTCCTGCGGCTCACGCCCGGCATCAAGGCCGAGACCCACGACTACGTCTCCACGGGCCAGGACGACTCCAAGTTCGGATTCACCGTCTCCACCGGCGCCGCCAAACGGGCGATCGAACGGGCCCAGATGTCCCCGGCCGTCGAGTTGCTCGGCATCCATGCCCACATCGGTAGCCAGGTCTTCGCCGTCGGGTCGCTCGGGAAGGCTGCGGGCGTCATCGGCGAGATCGCCACCACCCACGACTTCGTCGAGATGTCGGTCGGTGGGGGACTCGGCGTGCCCTATGTCGACGATGAGACCGCCCCGACAATCGGCGAGTGGGGCAAGGTCGTCCGCGACGCCTGCGCCGCTGCCGGCGTCACCGCCACGATCCTCGCCGAACCCGGTCGTTCGATCACCGCTGCGGCTGCCGTCACGCTCTACACCGTCGGCACGATCAAGGAGATCGAGGGGGTGCGGACCTACATCTCCGTCGATGGCGGCATGAGCGACAACCCGAGGCCCGTCCTCTACGGATCGGGCTATGAGACCTTCCTCCCGCGGTCGGTCGATGCCGAGCGGACTCTGCCGATCCGGCTCGTCGGGAAGCACTGTGAGTCCGGCGACATCTTGGTCCGTGAGGGTCTCGTGCCTGGCGACATCGCGGTCGGCGACATCCTTGCGACCCCCGTCACCGGCGCCTACGGCCACTCGATGGGCTCCAACTACAACAAGGTCCTTCGTCCACCGGTCGTGTTCGTTCGCGACGGAGATGCACGGCTCGTGGTTCGGCGGGAGACCTTCGACGATCTCACAAGGCTCGACGTCTGACGCGGGACGGATGGCGTACGCGAGAGTCCCGCTCGTGAGCGACCTGCTCGAGTTCCTCGCCGGCTGGGACCTCTCCGACGGGGTAATCGACACCGTCGACACCGTCGAGATCGATCAGCATCTGTCGGTGGTCGCAGAGCAACGGCTCACCGGCGTGTTGCTGGCGGCGATGCGAGCCGGCGAGGCGGAGGTCGATCGACCCGAGGTCGTCGTCGAGGCGCACGAGCGGGCGCTGGCCGGTGCACGGCTGCTCGACACTTTTATGCTCGAATCGGTGGAGATCCTCCTCGATGCCGGCATCACTCCTTGCCTCCTGAGGGGGTCGGCGATCGCCCGCCTGCTCCCCGAACCGGACCAACGAATCTCTGCCGACATCGACCTGCTCGTGTTGGCCGACCGACTCGACGCTGCCGCTTCAGCGCTGGAAGCCTTCGGGGCAACTCGGAGCCAGCCCACGATCTCTCCCGACTGGGAGCGGCGGTTCGCCCCGTCGGTCTTGATCCGCCGGCGGACCGGCGCTGAACTCAGCCTGCACCGCACACTCGCGCCAGGTCCGTACGGACATCTGGTCGATCTCGACGAACTCGCCGCGTCGACCGTCGCCGTCGAAGTTGGCGGCGTCGATGTGCTCATCCTCCGACCCGAACTCCACCTGGTTCATGCTGCGTTGCATGTCGCGCTCGGGGGTGTCGAGCCTCGGCTCGGCGACGTCCGCGACATTGCGCTGCTCCTCGAGCGAACCAACCTCGATGTCGATCGGGTGATGCGGACCATCGTGCGCTGGGGAGCTGAGGCGCCCGCCGCTGTCGGCTTCGCTGCCGCCGGCTCGATCGGCGCTCGGCATCCGATCATCGACTGGGCCGAGGCTCATCGGCCTCGCAGCCGCGATCGTCGCCTGCTTGCCAGCTACGCAGATCGAGACGGACGCGTCCGTCGACAGGCGCTGGCGTCGCTCACCGTGGTGCCTTGGCGCGACAAGCCCGCACTGTTGCGCTCCCTCACCACCCGTCGGCCCGGCTGACGCCGAGTCTCGGCAGCAACGGGTTGCATCGGGTGGGCAGCACGAAAAGGCATGACCGGCACCCACCGAATGTCGAGTCGGCCCGCTGAGGCAAGCGGCTACGCTCAGCTTCGTGACCAACCTCACCATCGGACTTCTCGGCTGCGGCACCGTCGGCGGAGCGCTTGTCGACCTGCTCGACGCCCGCCGCGCCACCATCACTGCCCGCACAGGAGTGGAGCTGCGCATCGGTTCGATCGCCGTACGCGATACTGCCAAGCACCAGGACCGTCTCGCGGATCCGTCGCTGCTCACCACCGATACGGCGGCGGTCGTCGCTGATCCCGAGGTCGACATCGTCGTAGAACTCATCGGCGGCACCGACCCGGCGTTGATGCTCGTTCACACCGCTCTCGAGAACGGC
>CAJWHS010000054.1 GCA_913041415.1 uncultured Acidimicrobiaceae bacterium
GACATCTCCACCGGCATTCAAATCATGGTGACCCGGTATCTCCAATGGATGAACCAACACGTAGCGGTCAAAAGACGAATGTACCTGTAATGGAACCTCTGGCACAATTTGCAGACACCTACATCTTAGCACAGGGTGGAGATGAACTATTCATCATCGATCAGCATGCACTGCATGAGCGGATTCGTTACGAACGCCTCCGTAACGAAATGACATCTTGGGAGGCTCAAAATCTCATTTCTCCTCTTGAACTAGAACTGAGCCCATCACAGATACAGATTGTCGAAGGATATCGTGAAATATTGACAAAGCTCGGTCTAGAATTCGATACTGAGGCTCAACATCTCTTGAGTGTACCAAGGCTCCTCATAGGAGATAAGCGCCTTCAGGGATTTATTCGAGACCTTCTCACAGACCTCAGTCGAGGAGCGCATCACCCTCCTTGACAAGATCACCGAAATGATCGGTGCCCGTTCCGAGGAGTTCGCCATCACGATCTCGTCGGAGATGGGTGCACCCGGTCGCCTCGCCAAGTCTGCCCACGCCCCGACCGGACTGATGCATTTCGCCACCGCCGCCCAGATTCTGCGCAACTACGAATTCGAGGAGCAGCACGAGAACTTCCTGCTCGTCAAAGAACCGACCGGCGTCGTGGGAATGATCACGCCCTGGAACTGGCCGTTGAACCAGATCTCCTGCAAGGTCGCCCCTGCGATCGCCACGGGCTGCACAATGATACTGAAGCCCTCGGAGATAGCGCCCCTCAACGCGATTCTGTTCGCCGAGGTCCTCCACGACGCCGGTGTGCCCGCCGGCGTGTTCAACCTCGTCAACGGTGACGGTCCCACCGTCGGCGCCCACCTCTCCTTGCACCCTGACGTCGACATGATGAGCTTCACCGGCTCGACTCGCGCCGGGGTGGAGGTCGCAAAGAACGCCGCGCTCACCGTCAAGCGGGTCGCACAGGAACTCGGCGGCAAATCGGCCAACATCGTCCTGCCGTCCGCTGACGTCGGCGAGACCGTCGGCCGCGACTTCTTCGGCATGTGCAGGAACACCGGGCAGAGCTGCAACGCTGGAACCCGCATCCTCGTGCCGGCCGAGAAAATGGACGAAGCCGCCGCCGCTGCCGCCACGGCGGCCGCCGCCATCACGGTCGGCGACCCCACGTCCGACGGTGTCGTCATGGGTCCGGTCGTTTCGGAAGCCCAGTGGAACAAGGTGCAAGGCCTGATCCAGAAGGGCATCGACGAGGGCGCCACCCTCGCCGCCGGCGGCACCGGCCGCCCTGACGGACTCGACGAGGGCTACTTTGTGAAGCCGACCGTCTTCGCCAACGTCACCAACGACATGACCATCGCTCAAGAGGAGATATTCGGCCCGGTTGTCTCGATCATCGGCTATAACTCCGTCGAGCAGGCAATCGAGATTGCGAACGACACCGAGTATGGCCTGGCCGGCTACATCTCTGGCGACCAAGACGAAGCGGTCGCCGTCGCCAAACGCATCCGCACCGGCATGATGCACGTAAACGGCGCCGGTCCCGACTTCAACGCCCCGTTCGGCGGCTACAAGCAATCGGGCAACGGCCGCGAGTGGGGTGAGCTCGGCTTCGAGGAGTTCCTCGAAAGCAAGGCCATTCTCGGCGCTCGCGCCTGATTCGCCTTTCGGCCCCGGCACCTGGGTGAATGCGCCCAGGTGCCGTTGCCGTTTGTGTTTTTCGCGCACGACGCGGGCCGCTACCGTGGTGATCTGTTCCGCAGGCTCGCCTAGGGTCCAGAAATGTTCGCCGATGACCGAGCCACCATCGCCACTGGCTACTGGTCGTCGCCGTGGCCGGTCGAATGCGGCGGCAATCGTCGACAGAAGTCGGCGACCGGGCGGCTCGATGCAGCGTCCGGCACGGCATCGGTGACCACTCGTCGTACCGGCCGGTGGGACGTCATGGCCGTCCGGCGAGATCCGGGGCAGTGGTACGTGGGAGGCACGATGTCGGCCTTCAGTGGACCTCCACCGTATGGCTGGGTCGAAAGGTTCGATCCGGTCACGCTCGAGCCGCTGGTTGTATCTCCTGAGCTGCCATGCGGCAATCATGTCTGGTGCGGGGCGATCCTCGCCCATGCCAACGGATCGATCTACTCGGTCAACGGCTCGTACGTGCACCGCCTCAACGCGGACGATCTCCACGTCGAGGCAGAACGTGAGCTCGTCGACTGCAGTCACAACGGCCTCTTGGCCCTGAGCGACGGCTCGCTTTTCACCAAGGATCTCCGGCTCGACGGGCAGGGGGAGACGACCCTGAGCCGGTTCGATCCAGAGACGCTCGAGCCGGTTGGTCCGTCACTCACCCTGCCCGAAGGGTCGATGGGGCGGATCGCCGCGGATATCGGCGGGGATGGTGTCGAACGCGTCTATGTGCCAGGCACTGAGCATGTATTCCGGGTCGTGATCGATGACGAGCGAATGGCACTCGACGAGTGGCGCCCTCGCTACCGCACCGTTGGGGGGCCCCACGGACTCGCTTGGGACGCCTGCCTTTCCGGTGAGGCGGTGTGGCTGATGGACAACGGAGACGTTCCTTCTGTACGGCACATCCACTCCACATCCCCGAACGGCCGGTTCGACACGCCTCCGGATCTCTCGTGGCGTCAACCGGCACCGTGGGACGGGCCGCAGCGCCTGCACCGCATTGATCCGTCGACAGGAGAAACAACGAGTGTCGCCCCCTTCGGGCTGCCCGGGGGCGGGATCATTGCGCCGCCGGTGGTCGTACCCGAGTCCGGGGTCGCCGTGGCCTGGGATTCGATCAATGGCGGCCTCGCGGGCGTATCGATTGTCGACATGGAGCCGAGTTGGACACTCGACATCCGTCCGAGCATGCAACCGATCGTCTATCCGGACTCAGGCGAACTCGTGATCAACGACTTTGCCGACGATGGCATTGACTATCTCGCGGTCGTCGATGTCGAGAGCGGCGAGTTGCTCGATCGGGTCGCCACTGGCTCGCGGATCGCGAACGGCATGTTTCTCAGCGTCGGCGACGACCGCGACGTCTACTACTGCAGCACCCTCACGCTCGCCCGGATTTATTGGGCCTGATCAGGACTCGACCTCGACCGGGAGGGCATGCGCCAGCAAGTCTACGAACAGCGGCAGTGCCTCCTCGTGGAGCGCAGCGAGGCAAGATGTTTCCTCGAGCGGCTGATCTGCGGTCATTGGTCTCTGAGTGCCGGTGCTCTCGCGCAGGGTGTCGTGCCACGGACCCGTGCCTTCGCCGTATTACCTCCCCCTCTCGGCGCTCGCCTGCGCCCCATTCCAGTGCTTCAGGTTTGAACCCAACTCCCTCGGCTTGGCAGTAGGCGCCCGTGGCTCCCCCTGGGTGCTCGAGCAGGTCAGTCGACAACAGCACTGGAGGTGGCATGCCGTTACGGCCGGAGACCGGTGGAAAGTCGATGGAGGACGGTGAATCCGATCTCGTCACGTGAGCAATCCGGCCGGTGCTTGGTGAGCCCTCGGATCACCCGGCGAGGGTCGCGGAGCAGGAATGTGCTCGTGATGCCACCGAGGCGCTTCTCCGTCAGCTCGTGCTCCACCGAAGACGCAAAGTCCTCCACGAATACGGGGTTCATGGCTTCTGCCTCAGCCAGCGAGGACCACACGGCAGAACGAGACATTCCTTCCGTATCCGCCACGTCGGCGTCGCGCTGGCTGCGCCGATCGCTGCCGTAGTAGGGCGCCTCGTTGAAGGGCTTGTGGACGCGGGTGAAATCGCTGCGCTTTCGCATCATCCATTCGAAGGCGGTCCAGGTCGATCGTGGGTTGGCCCAGAGCACAAGCATCCTTGACGTTTATTCAGTCGCTCATCAAGCCCCATCTTTCTCTCCAACCGGTGAGTTACGGGCGCTGCAGAAGACGACGGCTAGCATGCTGGAACAGCGCTATGACCGTATCGACACTCCCCGACGAACTCCGGCTGACACATCTCAAGCAACTGGAAGCCGAAGCCATCCACATCATGCGTGAGGTCGTGGCCCAGTTCGAGCATCCCGTGATGCTCTACTCCATCGGCAAGGACTCCTCCGTCCTGTTGCATCTCGCCCGCAAGGCGTTTTTCCCGGGCCCGCTGCCGTTCCCACTCGTTCACGTGAACACGACGTGGAAGTTCCGCGAGATGATCGAGTTTCGAGACCGCATCGTGCAGGAAATGGGGCTCGAACTCATCTCGTGGACGAACCAGGAGGGGATCGAGAAGGGCATCAACCCCTTCGACCATGGATCCAAGAACTACACCGACATCATGAAGACCCAGGCCCTCAAGCAGGCCCTCGACGCTGGGGGCTACGACGCCGCATTCGGCGGCGCTCGCCGCGACGAGGAGAAGTCGCGAGCGAAGGAACGGGTCTTCAGCTTCCGCGACAAGTTCCACCGCTGGGACCCCAAGAACCAGCGCCCCGAGCTCTGGAGCCTCTACAACGGCCGGGTCAACAAGGGCGAAAGCATCCGGGTGTTTCCCATCTCGAACTGGACCGAGCTCGACATCTGGCAGTACATCCACCTTGAGAACATCGAGATCGTCCCGCTTTACTTCTCGGCGCCCCGTCCGGTCGTGACGCGAGACGGCGTGACGATCATGGTCGACGACGATCGCTTCCAGTTCGAACCGGGCGAAGAGGCCGAGGAGAAGTGGGTGCGCTTCCGAACGCTGGGCTGTTATCCCCTGTCGGGTGGTGTCGAGTCCACCGCCACGACGCTTCCGGAAATCATCCAGGAAATGCTGCTCGCAACGCGTTCCGAGCGGGAGGGCCGCGTGATCGATTACGACCAGTCCGGCTCGATGGAGGAGAAGAAGCGGGAGGGCTACTTCTAATGCGTTCCCTCGCCACGCAGGCTCCCACCAACGGCGGTGCGTCATGAGTCATCAGTCCGAACTCATCGCCACTGACATCGAGGCCTACCTTGCCGAACACGAGCGCAAGGACCTCCTCCGCTTCCTCACCTGCGGCTCGGTCGACGACGGCAAATCGACCCTGATTGGCCGCCTCCTGCACGACTCGCACATGATCTACGAAGATCAACTCGCCAGTCTCGAAGCCGACTCCACCACACAGGGCAGCGCCGGCGATCAGATCGACCTTGCGCTCCTCACGGACGGGCTCAAGGCCGAGCGCGAGCAGGGCATCACCATCGACGTCGCCTATCGGTACTTCTCGACGGCGAAGCGTAAGTTCGTTATCGCCGATACGCCAGGCCACGAGCAGTACACCCGCAACATGGTGACGGGCGCGTCAACCTGCCAACTCGCCATCATCTTGATCGACGGGCGTCACGGGGTGATCACTCAGACCAAACGCCACAGCTACATCGCGAACCTGCTCGGCATCCGCAACGTCGCCGTCGCGATAAACAAGATGGATCTCGTCGACTGGAGCCAGGAGCGCTTCGATGAGATCCGCGAGCAGTATCTCGAGTTCGCGAAGCCGCTCGACCTGATCGACCCGGTGTTCTTGCCCATGTCGGCGCTGCTCGGCGACAACGTCGTCGAGAAAGGCGACAATCTTGCTTGGTTCGACGGGCCGACGATGATGGCGCATCTCGAGACTGTCGACGTCGAGGCCGGTATCGACTTGGAGACGTTTCGCTTGCCCGTTCAGATGGTCACCCGACCCGACCTCGACTTTCGGGGCTTCGCCGGGACGATCGCCTCGGGTGTCGTCCGCCCCGGCGATCAGGTCGTCTGCCTGCCATCGGGCGTGTCGTCGACTGTCGACGGCATCGTCACGATGGACGGCGATCTTCCGATCGCTGGACCGGGCCGCGCTATCACCCTCACGCTCACCGACGAGATCGATGTCAGCCGCGGTGACGTACTCGTGTCCGAAGGTCAGGAACCGCTTCGTGCCCATAATGTCGACGCCATGGTCGTCTGGATGACCGACGAGGCGATGACCCTCGGCCGCCAATACCTCCTGCAGCATGCGAACGGCCTGTCGAATGCCACGGTCACGACCATCCATCATCGAGTCGACATCAACACACTCGAGCAACAGTCCACCGAGGAACTCGCGCTCAACGACATTGCGTGGGTTCAGGTGAGCGCCGATCGCGAGTTGATCTTCGATCGCTACGGCGACAACCGACAAACCGGCGCCTTCATCCTCGTCGATCGACTCACAAACGCCACCATCGGCGCCGGGATGATCACCGGCGCCGGGTCCTCGTGGGATCGCGCTCCGGAGGACTCTCTCCAGCGCCAGGTCTCGATGGTGTCAGCGGCCGAACGTGCCGTTCGCTTCGGTCAGCAGCCCGCCACAGTGCTGCTCACCGGCCTCACCGCCGCTGGCAAGTCCACCATCGCCACGGCCCTCGAGAGGCAGCTGTTCGATCGCGGCAAGGTCGCCGTTCGGCTCGACGGCGAGAACATCCGGCTCGGCATCAGCCGAGACCTGGGCTTTACCGCTGCAGATCGTTCCGAGAATCTCCGACGCGCCGCCGAGATCGCCCGACTGCTCAACAACCAGGGCATCACCGTCATCGCGGCGTTTGTCTCACCCGACGCCACCGTTCGTTCGCGCTTCAAAGAACTTGTTGGTGACGAGCGCTCCATCGAGGTGTTCGTCGACACTCCCATCGACGTTTGTCGAGAGCGCGATGCCAGTGGCCTCTATGAACGCGCCGATGCGAGTGAGATCGCAGACTTTCCCGGCGTGTCAGCACCCTACGACCACGCTGAGACGTTCGACCTTCGCCTCGACGCATCCGTCCTGAGCATCGAAGAAAGCGTCGCCGCCATCATTGAGATGCTCGCCGAACGCGGCCACCTCCGTGGCTGACCCGCCGGTCAGCCGCAACATTGCCCGCGCTGACGGACACGTGAGCGGCGACGATCGAGCTTCCCTCTTCGGCCACAGCTCCCGCACCGTTTGGTTCACCGGCCTGTCGGGTTCGGGCAAGTCCACGCTCGCCTTCGCGGTCGAGCGGGCGCTCACCGATAAAGGCGTTGCGTGCTATGTGCTCGACGGCGACAACGTCCGGTTCGGTCTCAACCGGGATCTCGGCTTTTCACCAGAGGACCGCACGGAGAACATCCGACGCATTGGCGAGGTCTGCCGCCTCTTTCAGGACGCCGGACTGATTGTGCTCACGGCGTTCATTTCGCCGTACCAGGCCGACCGAGACCAGGTTCGGGCGCTTCATGGTCCTGGGCAGTTCGTCGAGGTATTCATCGACACGCCGATTGAGGTGTGCGAGGCCCGAGATGTCAAAGGCCTCTACGCCAAGGCTCGATCTGGCGACATCCTGGAATTCAGCGGGATCTCGGCCCCATATGAGGCTCCGACGGCACCGGAAATCCGGGTTGACACCAGCCGACCACTCGATGACTGTGTAGGGGACATTCTGGAGCAGCTCAGGCTTTAAGGCCGCGCAACACGTCATTTAACGGACGTTCACCGTGGCTGCTGCGTCCACCCGTTTCCCGCCGACTGCCGGCGCGAACGGGCGGAGCTGAACGCAGCCTCTGACTGGGGCGTCTAGTTCAGGAACTCGGGCTCGTCCCGGCAGAGTTCGTCCCACCACGGCTGGAACTGGAACCAGCCGGCGAGATCGTGGCCCTGCGCGTCGTAACCGCTCTGGCAGAGATCCTCAGGAATCTCGATGGGAGTTCCGGCTGCCTCTGCCACCAGCTGGCTCTGACAGCAGCGCTCGAGCGCCACGAACCACCACACGGCAGCATCGACGGACCCGCCGGCCGTGATGATGCCGTGATTCTGGTGGATGAGTGCCTTGCGGGAACCGAGCGCCTCCGCCATCGCGGCACCGACTGCCGTATCGAGGACGACGGCACCGGCACCTGCGTCGCACAACGCGACGTCGTTGTAGAACATCGTGGAGTCCTGGCTGATCATCTTCAGCGGCTTCCCCAGCGTCGAGAACGTTTTGCCGAACATCGAGTGCGAGTGGGCGGCCGCGATCACGTCGGGCCGGGCAGCGTGCAGTTGAGAGTGAATGGCGAACGCCGCTGCATTCACTGGCTTATCGCCCTCGACGACCGTGCCCTCATGGTCGACACAGATGAGATCCGACACGGTCATCAGCTTGAAGTTGAGGCCGAACGGATTCACCCAGAACCGGTCGGGATACTCGGGATCACGGACCGTGACATGGCCGGCGACTCCTTCGGCGAGGCGGAGGCGTCCCATGATCCGCAAACCCGCCGCGAGCCGCTGCTTCCGGTTGAGACGCTCCACCTCGATGTCGGCCTGCGCTTCGGGGCGTGCGAGCTTGATGCCCTCTTGATCGGGCTGGAACGCCCCGAGATCGGGTTCCTGGGTGTCGGTCATAGCGTCAGGCTACGCGTCGCGGTGGCCCCGGGGCGAGTCCTCCGAAGCGAGAAGGAACGCACTTAAGCGATGCGGGCTTCGTTCACCGCAAACCAGGCCCACTTGCCTCGCTGTTCGCGCTCGAGGATGCCTGCCTTTACCAGCTGCGAGAGGTGGCGGCGGACCGTCGGTTGCCTTGTGCCCACCAGTGCCGGTCAGTCGCAGGCGCAGGCCTCACCGCTGGCTGCGACAACGCTGACGAGGCGCAGCCGAATCAGGTCGGCAAGCGCCTTCAAGACGACGGTCACATCAGCGGCTTCGCTCTCGCTGATCGGGTTCGCGAGAATGGGCACGCCTTACAGGGCATCCATCTCCAACACCGTTACGAGAGCTCGGTGTGAAGGAAATTGATGACTTCCGGCCAGAGCTGGGCGGCGAGTTCCGCGTCATGGATGCCGAATGGGTCGGTCTCGTTCATGAAGGCGTGTCCTGCGGCATAGAAGGTGATCTGCACATCCTTGCCCATGCCCTGAAGCCGTGCTTCGAGGTCCCGCGCCCCGTCAGCCGGAAAAAAGTCGTCATCCGCGCAAAAATGTCCGCGCACGGTGGCGCGAAGATTGGTCCAGTCAGGTTCGTCGCTTGTCGGGTACCCATAGAACGGCACCGCTGCCCCCACGGCGTCGCCCCGGAGCGCAGCGACCAGCAGGGCGAGCATCCCACCCATGCAGAAGCCGATCGTGCCGATCGTGCTCCCTGTCGTGGACCCGTGATCGCTCAACGCGTCGACAGCGAGGCTCATGTCGGCGGCCGCCCGCTCTGCCGGGAGCGTGCTCATCAGGTGACCCGCCTTGTCCATTTCGTCATGGCCGGCGAGCTCACCTCGGTAGAGATCAGGAGCAAGTGCAACAAAGCCGTTCTCCGCGAGATGGTCGGCCGTGCCCTTCATCTGGGGATTTAGACCCCACCACTCCTGGATCACCAGGATCCCAGGCCCCGATCCACTGTCGGGCACGGCGAGGTAGCCGCGTGCGTGGTCGTCCAATTCGATCATCTCTCCCATGCATGGGACCCTAGCCTTCAGCCCAGGCCCAGTACCGAAAGCCCGAACGACCACCGAGATGGACATGCTCGACACGATCCGAAACGCCGACGCGGCAACCGAAGCCGGCGGCCGTCTCGCACCTAGCACGGTGGATTCGCTTGTCGAGGCCGGGTCGTTCAAGCTGTGGGTGCCCGAGGACTATGGCGGAGCGGGCGCCTCCCTTCAGGCCGGTCTCGATGCAATCGCGGAGATCGGGCGGGCCGATGGTGCTGTTGGCTGGTGCGTGATGATCGCCAACACGACTGGGCTCCTGGCGGCACGTCTCGATCGCGAGGTCGCTCACGAAGTCTTCGGCGGAGCCGACGCGGTGACAGGCGGGTTCGCTGCCCCGATGGGTGTGGCAACGCTCGGCGATGGAGTCGCACGAGTGAGTGGGGAGTGGGCGTGGGGGAGTGGCTCCCGCCATGCCACCACGATGGGCGGTGGTGTCCGGATCGTCGATGGCGGACGGGTCGGCTTTGCCTTCTTCGCAGGGGTCGAGGAGCTCGATACCTGGCATGTCAGTGGCCTCCAGGGCACGCATTCGACCGATTACCGAGTCGACAACGTCCTTGTGCCGCTCGAGCGAATCGTCTCGATGGATCGACGGTCACTCGTTGTCGACGAGCCGCTGTATCGATTCTCGACTTTTGGAGCGCTTGCCCTTGGCGTTGCCATGACGATGGTTGGTCTCGCCGAGCGAGCGATCGAGGAACTCACGCTGCTTGCCGACAAAATCCCGCAGGGGTCGACCAAAGGTCTTGCGCATCGCGCACCTGTGCAGGCCGACCTCGCCCGGTCGGTCGCCGCTGTTCGCAGTGCTCGGGCCTATGTCGCCGATGAAGTCGGTCGCTCGTGGGACGACGTCGTTGCGACTGGCCGTGTCACCGATGACCGCAAGGTCGCCCTCCGGCTCGCGGCAAACGCAGCAGCCGAGGCCGCAGTCGGCGCGGTCGATCGCTGCTACACGTCCGCCGGTGGTGAAGCGGTTTACCGCCGATCGCCCCTCCAGCGAGTGTTCTGCGACGTTCATGTCGCCTCGCAACACGCGATGGTTGCAGGTCGGGTGTTCGAGCCGCTCGGCCGCTTTGAGTTCGGGCTCGAGACCGATACCGGCGGGCTCTAGCTCTCGAGCATCGCGCGCAGCGTGGACCGGTCGACCTTGCCGTTTTGGTTGTGGGGCAGGGTGTCGAGATGTATCCAGGCCTCTGGCACCTTGTAGCCGCTTAGTGTCGAGCGAACGGCGGGGCTTAGGGTGTCGACGTCGACGTCGCCGACCACGGCGGCCGCCACGATGTTCCCGAGGCGTTCATCAGGGACGCCGAAGACAGCGACGTCCGCCACGCCATCAAGGGCGAGCAGCGCCGCCTCGATTTCGGCAGGAGCAATGCTTGCACCACCCCGATTTATCATCTCGCTGAGACGACCGTTGACGAGCAGACGCTCGTCAGGACCGAGTGAGCCGGCGTCGCCGGTGTGGAGTCGGCCGCCTTTCCAGAGCGCCGCGGTGGCTTCCGGATCACCCCAGTAGCCCAGTGTGCCCTGCCAGCATCCGGCCCACGGACCGTCGGCGACGCTCGACAGGGTGATCTCGCCGTCATCTTCAATCCGGATATCGACACCCGGAAGCGGAGTGGCTCCGCTATCGCCAACCCGCATTCGTGCGACGCCGGAGGGCGCCTCCGACAGGCCGTAGCTAGCGACCAGTGGGATGCCGAGTGTGTCTTGCGCTGCTTCTGCCCGACGGGTGTCGTAGCCAGCACCGCCGACGATCAGGCGGTCGAGGGTTTGGAGCTGCGCCGGGTTGACGTCCTGCGAAACGAGGTCATGAACGATCGTGGGTACGAGGAGTGCTCTCGTCACGGCGTGTCGCTCGAGATCCTCGGCGACGGCGGACGCGTTCGTTCCCTTCATCATCACGGCAGTGCCGCCGCACGCAAGGGCAGTGACGGGCCCCAGGAGAAGAATGTTGAGCGCCGACAGTGGTAGGGGCGTCCCGATACGGGCATCGGCGTCCAGGCCCTCCGTGGCGATCGCTGCTGCGGTGGGGTACAGCAGCTGTTGTTGGGTGTGGACGGCGCCTTTCGGGCGCGCAGTCGTGCCGGAGGTGTACGCGATGGCCGCAGGAGCGGTCGGCTCCGGCGGCTCCGGCAGGTCGACTGTAGGGTCGTCGATCGGGAGACCATCGAAGACGGCATCGGGCCTGGCGTTGTCCAAAACCGCCTGGCGTTCGACGTCGGTCGCCCTGTCGCTCAGGCCGATCCAAACCGCCCCCACGCGCACGGTGGCGAGAAGGGAGATCAGGCTGCCAACGTCGTTCCCGAGCACCCAGGCCAACCGCCTCCCGCCACCGTGTCCCGCCGCCGTAAGTGACCGAGCTACGCGTTCGACCTCGTCTCGTAACTCATGCGTGCTCCAAGAGCAATGCGCATCAATGACGGCGATCGACTCATCGGAACGCTGGCTCCAGATTTCCTCGAAGGTCGACGGCCCGACCGGGAACGGCGCGGATTGCTCAAGGCGGCGCAGGCCACTGGATCGGTTGATCTCGACGGCGTCGTCCACGTCGGTGAGTCTCGCAGGTGGTGGGCGCGGATGCCCACTACCCTCCCCACGATGAGCCTCGACCCGCACGACCTTGATCCGGCCACCTGGTTGATCGCCGCCGGACGGCCCGAGGGGCCGGGCGAGGCGCTGAACCACCCGATTTTCGCCGCCTCGTCGTTCGAACACGGCGGCGAACGGGTGTATAGCCGTGGTGAAGCCACCGAGGCCTGGGAGGCATTGGAGTCTGTGGTCAGTGGACTCGAGGGGGCGCACGGCGTCGCCTTCGCATCGGGCATGGCGGCCGTGTCGGCGGTCTTCGATCAGCTGCGCGTCGGTGCTGCGGTAGTCATTCCCGATGACTGCTACCACGGGGTGAGGCAGGTCGCCTCGGCCGGCGAAAAGCTTGGTCGCTGGTCGGTGACCTCGTTCCCCATGGACGACACGACGCGCTGGGTTGAAGCCCGAGCCACGGCCGATCTCGTATGGGCGGAAAGCCCCACGAATCCAATGCTGCTCATGGGTGATCTCGAGGCGATCGGCGGAGCGACCCACCCGGATTACGCCAGGTTTGTCGTCGACAACACGTTTGCGACGGCCCTCCGGCAGCAGCCACTCGATCTCGGAGCAGACGCCGTGATGCAGTCGAGCACGAAGTTCATCGGTGGCCACAGCGACCTTCTCGGTGGCATCGTCACGACACGCAACGCTGCCTATGCCGACACCCTTCGGGCGGCCCGAACACTCGCCGGTTCGGTTCCGGGCACGCTTGAGACGTTCCTCGCACTACGAGGTGTGCGAACCCTTGCTATGCGGCTTTCGACCGCTGAAGCGAGCGCTGCCACGATCGCCGCGCGCCTCGCCGAGCATTCGGCGGTCGGCGTCGTGCGGTATCCAGGCTTCGGTGCAATGGTCAGCTTCGACGTTGCCGACGCGGTGACGGCCGACCGGGTCTGTCGGTCGCTCCGGTTGATCCGTCATGCAACCAGCCTCGGCGGCGTCGAGTCGCTGATTGAACGTCGAAGCCGATACTCCGACACGGTGCCGCCGGGCCTCTTGCGGCTTAGTGTTGGCTGCGAGGGCATTGAGGACCTCTGGGCCGATCTCGCCTGGGCGCTCGATTAGTAACCGAGCGTCGTGGCGGCAGCCACGGCGCCGAGTTCTCGGCAGTCGTCAGGCCGCCCCCGCACGGTCCCGATGACCGACACCGGCTCGACCACTTTGCGCCATCCGAGGCCGGTGACGATCTTCTGGATGCCGAGCAGCGCTCCTGCTGTATCGGATTCGCTGTGGACCAGGACGCCGTACGTTCGGCCCTGCGTCACGTTGTGGGCGTCGTTGTAGGTCGTGTCGAAGGCGTGATTCAGCGCTCCTCTCGTGGAGTCGAGGTTCGTCGGTGTTGCGAGCAGTTAGCCCGCTGTGCCCAACACATGTGTTGGCGTCACGTCGAGTGCTGACACCGCGTCCACCTGAAGGCGCTCGAGCCCGTCCGAGCGTGCACTGGCCAGCGCCGCGTCGACCATCGCGGGGAGTGCCGCGCCAGGGGAGCGATGCACGACGAGAAGGGTGGCCACCTCGTCGTCGACCTATGTGGTCGTCACGTCAGTCGAACGGAAGGTTGAACAGCTTGATGGCGTTGCCGCGAGCGAGCTTGTGCACGACCTTGGGGTCGAGGTGGCCGAAGAGTTCGTGAGCGACCTCTTTGGAGCGAGGGAAGGTCCCGTCGCTGTGGGGGTAGTCGGTCTCGAACAGCACATTGTCGATACCGACCTCGTCGAGCAGCTTCATGCCTGCCGTGTCTTTGAAAAAGCAGCTGAAGACCTGGCGGTGGTAGTAGTACGACGGCGGCTCAGGCAGACGCTCTTCGCCCTGGGCCCACATGTGTGTCTTGTAGTTGTCGTCTGCACGTTCCAGGTAGTACGGGATCCAGCCGATCTGGCTCTCGGCGTACATCAGCTTCAGGTTCGGATAGCGCACGAGCACCCCTGAGAAGAGGAAGTCGATCATTGAGGTGGCCGAGTTCGCCGAGATCATGGCGGCGGTGACGATCGTTGGGCAGTCGTCGGACGGACGGACGGTGCGCGTGCCCGAGCCGATGTGCATCGTGATCACGGTGCCGGTCTCCTCGCAGGCTTGGAAGAAGGGGTCCCAATGGCCCGAGTGGATCGACGGCAGGCCCAGCCAGGCCGGCAGCTCGGACCAAGCAACAGCGTTGACGCCACGAGCGGCGTTGCGGCGGATCTCCGCAGCCGCCAGCTCCGCGTCCCACAGAGGCACGAGGCAAAGCGGGATCAGGCGACCGCCGGAGTCGCCGCACCATTCCTCGATCATCCAGTCGTTGTAAGCCTCCACACAGAGCTTCGAAAGTTCCTTGTCCTTGCGCTCGGCGAACAACTGGCCACAGAAGCGCGGGTAGTTTGGGAAGCAGATGGATGCTTCGACATGGTTGTCGTCCATGTCCTCGATCCGCGCCTTGGGTTCGTAGCAGCCGGGTCGGATGTCGTCGTAGGTGACGCCCTGCATCGTGACGGTCTTGGGGTCACGGCCGGCGCAGGCGATCATCTCCTTGATCTGGTAGCGATGATCTTCGTAGTGCCACCAGGCCGCCATCTTGTCGCCGTCGCCCGGCGTCTCGACCCAAGACCCGTCAACCAGTGTCATCTCGCCCTGGGGCGCAATCACGATGCGCGGCCCTGCGGCCTTGTACTTCTCCGGTAGGCGGTCCTGCCAGACGTGTGGTGGTTCGACAACGTGGTCGTCGACGCTGATGATCTTTGGGAAGTCTTCGAGCGGCACCGGCATGTCCTCACCATACCTGACACACCGTCAGGGCTCGGAATCCACAACGTCCCATCCTGCGGGAATATTCGCAAGATGTATCGACACCCCTGCCGCTGGTCGGTACCTTTCGCGCCATGAGCGAAACGCCCGAGCCCTTCGACGCCCTCATTATCGGAGCCGGGGTGATCGGCGCCGCGATCACCCACGAGCTCGCTGGCCGCGGCTGGAAAACACTCACCGTCGACAAGGCGGCGTCTGCCGGTGCCGGCTCGACCATCAACTCGTGCGCCATTGTGCGCTTCAGCTACTCGAGCGTCGAGGGGACCAACCTCGCGTGGGAGGGCATGCACTATTGGAAAGACTGGCCGGCGTACATCGGCGCCGACGACGAGCTCGGGCTGATCAACTACCACATGACCGGCCAGCTCGTCTTCCAGCCGCCTGGCGAGGGCACCCACGCAGCTCGGGTAAAGGCCCTGTGGGACGAGATGGGCATCCCTCACGAAACCTGGGACGCCGACACGATCAAGGAACGGCTCCCGTACCTCGACCCAGGCCTGTTTGGTCCCCCGACACGTCCCGACGACGATGCCTTCTGGAAGGACGCGCACGGGGCGATCGAACGTGGCTATTTCGCTCCCGACGCCGGTTATGTGAGCGACCCCCAGCTCTCCTGCCACAACCTGCAACGCGGAGCGGAGGCGAAGGGCGCTGAGTTCTGGTTCGGCGCCCAGGTTGTCTCTGTCGATCGTGCCGATGGCCGGGTCGCCGGTGTCACGCTTGCCGACGGTCGGTCCCCACGAGCCAAGGTCGTCATCAACGTTGCTGGCCCCCACAGCTACATCATCAACGAGATGGCCGGGGTCTACGAGTCGATGAACATCAAGACCAAGGCGCTGCGCCACGAGGTGCACCACGCACCAGCGCCCCGGGGCGTCGACTTCGAAGCCGACGGCGTCACCGCAGCCGACGACGATCTCGGCATCTACTTCCGACCCGAGGTCGGCAATCACATCCTCATCGGCTCAGGCGACCCAGAGTGCGACGAGCGCGAGTACGTCGACCCCGACGACTACGATCAGACCATCAACGCCGAGCAGTGGGAGGTCCAGATGCTGCGGGCCAACCGTCGCCTGCCGGCCCTCGGGATGCCGCATGAGAAGAGGGGTATCGTCGACCTGTACGACGTCAGCGACGACTGGATTCCGATCTATGATCGAACCGATTTGGATGGCTTCTATGTCGCCATCGGCACCAGCGGCAACCAGTACAAGAACGCGGGTTCCGCAGCCCAGATGATGGGTGACCTCATCGAGGCGGTCGAGGGCGGTCATGACCACGACAGCGATCCTCTGGTCGTGACGGGTCACTACTCGGGCGTGGATCTGGACATCGGGTTCTTCAGCCGGAATCGCGAGATCAACCCGAACTCCTCGATGTCGGTTCATGGCTGAACAGGGCGCCCGTGGGTGAGCCAGCCGTCGGCCTGATTCTGGCCGCGCTGGACGTCGACGTCGACAATGGGGCTGCCTGGAACCGTTGGTACGACCTGGAGCATCTGGCACCGAACCTGGCGCTCCCGGAAGTCGTGACGGGTCACCGCTACGTGGCGTCACCCGCCCTCCACGACTGCCGCATCGCTGCCAGCGACGACGCCGTTTGGGGCGGTGGGCGGAGTGTCTACCTCACCTGGTACGCAACCTCGGTCGATCCCGCTGCTGCGATCTTGACGATGAGTGCACGTCGCGACGAGCTTGAAGCGGCCGGCCGGATGGACGGTGCCGGTGCGCGAGTTGTGCGAAGCGGTGACGCCCTGACGCTGCTGTCGACGGCATCGGACCCCAACCTGCGCCTCGACGAGCGTGACCTCGTCCATGTCGGACACGTCGCGCTCCGGCTTGTGATCGACCGCGACGAACGGCTCGCCTCGCTCGGCCCGGGCGTCGTGGCGTCACTTCGCTTCGGCTCGGCCTTCGCGCCCGGTCGCTTCGCTGAGTTGCAGCTTCTCGCAGATGACCCTCACTCAGTGCTCGATGAGCTTCGCTCGGCAGAAAGAGGGCGACGCATCGAGGTTGACGCCGCCTTTGATCGTATCGAACCGCTCCGATACCACTTCCTCGCGGCGATCGAGAAGAGCAGCCTTCCTCGACGGGTCGCCGAGGCCTGAGTTTCGCGTGATCACGGGCCGGGCAGGACGGCTAGCGGACGAGGAGCGGTACACCCGTCGCAACAAGTCCGCCGGCGACCAGAAGGAGCACCGTCCGCGGGCGCAGACGGCCGGCGCGACTGGCGCCGAACGTCGAGCCGAGTCCTGCACCGATGACGAGTATGACCGCGTACGACCACCGGACGTTGCCGACAATGGCGTGACCGGTCGAGGACGCTAGCGAACTGAGCATGGCGGTTGCTGCGGTAGTCGCTGCTGCCCGGTGCGGTTCAAGACGACAAAGCCGGGCGAGGAAGGGAAGGGTGACGAGCCCGCCCCCGACCGCGAACGTGCCGCCAAGGAAGCCGACAACAACGCCACCGGCCGGCAATGCACGCAGGGAATGCAAGGCACGTTCGCCGTGCTCGTCGAACGTCGTCGGCATCGCAACCACAAAAACGGCGAGCGTTAAAAGCAGCAGTCCGAGCAGGTCTACGAAGACGCTACTGTCGATGCGATCCGCAACGACAGCCGCAAAGAGAAGGGCCGACGGGATCGAACCTGCCGCAAACCACAACGCAGCCCGCCGGTCGACCAAGCCCTTCCGGTCATAGGTCCGGGCACCACCGACACCGATGGCGGCCAGCGCAACTGCACCCGTGCCCACCGCCTCGACGCCTTCCAGGTCGAAGAGCAGGACCAAACCCGGGATCAGCACGAAACCGCCGCCGGCACCGATCACAGAGCCGTAGATGCCGACGAGGGCCGCAAACAAGAGCAGGGC
>CAJWHS010000055.1 GCA_913041415.1 uncultured Acidimicrobiaceae bacterium
CGCTCACGCTTCCAGATCGGTACGGTCGCCTTGAGGGTGTCGATCCCGAACCGGGCGGCCTCGAACGCAGCGGGCCGGTGGGGAGCGGACGCAACGACGATCACCGACGACTCGCCGATGTCGAGTTGGCCGATTCGGTGAATCACGACCACGCGCCCGAGGTCGGGCCAGCGGCTCCGCATCTCGGCGGCAATGTCGGCGAGACGCGGAACGACGTGCTCCTCGTAGGCCTCGTAATCGAGCAACTCGACGCCCTCACGGCCGGGCGCGTGGTCGCGAGCCGTGCCACTGAACAACACGATTGCGCCACAGCGGGGCAGGATGGCCCAATCAGCTGCGGCGCCGACGGGCAGGGGCTCCTCGGTGAGGGCAAGCCAGTCGTCGCCATCGAGAGGCGGGGTGAGCATCATCACATCGTAGGAGCACCGAAGCAGCCGCCCACCGACCGGTCGAAGCGACTCCCGCGGGAGTCCGATGCCGCCTCTGGGGTGACCGAGGTGCCTAGTTACGACGGAGCCGGCGAAGAATGAGCACTGCGCCGACGACGCAACAGATCGCAAGCGCAGTGGTAGCAGCGAGCGCGAGCTCTTGGCGGCGACGAGCGGGCAGCTGCTCGAGCGGGCTCGGGTCGTGAGACACAACCCACGCTTCCTCGTTCGAGTAGTCGGCCTCCCAGCCGAGCGCCCGCATGCGGTCGTTGGCCACCACCCACGAGTGGGACGTGTAGGGCACGATGCCGGGCGGGATGGGAGCCAACCCCGCCCGCTGCCGGACTGCCGCCACAGCACGAGCCGTCCATGCCGGCACGCGCACCCGAGCCTGGGGGCCTTCGAGGTCGGCGAGCGCATCCGGCGGAATCCAACTGTCCGGTGCGACGTTGGCCACCCCGTCGAAACGGGTCTGGATGGCGGCGACCACCGCCGCTGCGAGATCGTCGACGTGGAGGTACTGCACCGGTGGGTCGCCATCGGCGGCGATGCCGACGCGGGCGGTGTGGAGCACCTGCGCAAGGCGTCCGAGCGTGTCGTCGGTGACGACTGCGGTGGGACGCAGGATGCTGACGGCAGCCTCACGGCCTAAGCACCATTCGAGGACGGCCCGCTCGACAGCGGCACGGGTGATGGCCCATGGGAAGTCGGGGTTGGGTCGCACGTCGGCGTCCTCGGTCAGCGGCACTGGGTTGTCGACCCAGGCGCCGTAGACCATGGCGGTGGAGAGCACGCACACGTGGCCCACACCGATTTCGGCGGCAGTGTCGAGCACCCGGGATACGATCGTGAGCTCGAGTTCGTCAGCCGACGGGTCGTCGAGGTCGGGCGTGACTGCCGTGGCGAGATGCACGATCGACGTCGCGCCAGCGAACACCGCCGTCAGGTCGTCGGATGCAAGGTCAACCCGCTTCACGTCGAGGCCGGGCCGCGCGCCGACAGCGGCTTTGTCGACTGCCCGCACGTCGATCCCTGGGTGGTCGTGGACAAGACGGCGCACCACACGCGATCCCACCGCACCGGCGGCGCCGGTGACCACCACCACGGCGTGCTCGTTCGGGTTGTCCTCGAGGCGACTTCGGGAATCCACGCCCCTACGATGCCGTCATGAGCGACGGCAATCCACCCGACGACATGTTCGGAGGTCTGCCGTTCATGGCCGACCTCATGAAGTTGTTGCAGGGCCAGACCTCCGGCAGCAACGACACGGCTCGCCAACTGGCCCACACGATCGCCAACGACGGACAGAGCGAGCCCAACATCGATCCGGCCGACCGCATCGCCGTCGAGCAGCTCATCCGGGTCGCCGAGCTCCAGGTGGCATCTCTCACCGGGCTCTCCGCCGGCTCGATCACGGTCGAGGTCGGGAACCGATCACAGTGGGCCGACCGCACGATCACCGACTACCGCCCACTGTTCGAAACCCTCTCGGACTCGATGAGTCAGGGGCTCCAGCTGCATGACGATCTCCCCACCGACGATCCGATGGCGGCGATGATGGCGAGCCTCACCCAAATGATGGGGCCGATGATGCTCGGCATGACCACCGGCTCGATGGTCGGCCACCTCGCCCGCCGGGCACTCGGCGGTTTCGACCTGCCGGTCCCCCGAGCCGCCGACGCGCCGATCCTTGTGCTTTTGCGCAATGTCGACGAATTCGGCGATGCCTGGTCGCTCGATCGCGACGACCTCCGATTGTGGGTGTGTCTCCACGAGGTCGCCCACCAGACGGTGCTCAACGTTCCGCACGTCCGCGAGCGGCTTACCGATCTGCTTCAGCGCCATGCTGCCGCATTCGAGTCCGACCCTGCTCGGATCACCGACCAACTTGGGGGGTTCGACCCGATGGCGGGGCCGGAGGCGCTGGCCGATATCCAGAACTCCCTCAGCAATCCCGAACTCGTCCTCGGGGCCGTCCGCTCCCCCGCCCAGGAGGCGATCCAACCCGAGCTCACCGCTCTCGTCGCCGCCATGACCGGCTACATCGACTGGGTGATGGACTCGATTGGCGAGTCGCTGATCGGCTCTTACGGGATGGTCACCGAGGCGCTCAGGCGACGCCGAGTCGAAGCCGATTCCAGCGATCGGTTCGTCGAGCGAATCCTGGGACTCGAGCTCGATGCGGAGCACTACGACCGCGGCACGGCCTTCGCCGGCGGTGTCGTCGAGCGCGCCCGCGCCGAAGGACTGCGGCGCCTCTTCGACGACCCTGCGCACCTGCCGACCCCCAACGAGGTCGACGCCCCAGGCCTTTGGCTGGCCCGGATCGATCTACCGTCCTGAGTCGTCGGTGTCGTCGGGCCGCTGGGGCGGCCGAGGTGTCTCACTGATCGGGTCGACTTCGACCCCATCGACCGATGAGATGATCGGCTCGGCGTTGCCCCACCCGTAGGCGAAGTCCGCCGTGCCCGCAGGTGCCTCGGGCTGACTCGGCCGCAGGTCTTCGATCGTGAGTTCGGCGGGGTCGGGCTCCGCTTGGCCGGAAGTCGTCGATGGTGACTCGGCCGACGAATCGTCGATGGTGCCGGCTGGAGAAGGTGATGCTCCCCCGGCCCCCTTGGGGCGCAGCGTCCGGATTGACGACCATGGGACCGCTTCATGAGCGGGCTTCCCGATCAGATAGGAAACCAGCGCGAAGATCGCCGCTGCGGCGACCCCGAAGCCGCCCACGACGAGATTGAGCGGGATGACGGCGGGAACGAACGCACCGATGACCCACGCACCCTGGAAGCGGGCTTCGAACCGGGCGAACGAACGGCCGTAGTTGGCGTCGGGCGCTGCTCGCTGCACGAGCGAGTCGAAGGCGAGTTTCCCGGTGGCGGCTCCGCTGGCGATCACGAACGACAGCACTGCAGCACCGAACAGACCGTTGGAGAACGCCGCGAACAACGCACCGACACCGACGATCGCGAGGACCGTCTGCAGCATGCGTTCCTCGGCCACCCGCTCTCGCAGGTTCGGGGCGAGACGGGCCCCGATCAGAGCACCGATGCCAGCGAGGAGGAGCACGACACCGAAGTGCCACACCGGCGCTGCGGGATCGCCGGAGATATCGACGCCGCGGGCGGTGGCGGTGAGACCCCCCGCCGCCGAACCGAGGGTGCTGATGTCGAGCCCTTCCTTGCCCCCGCGGAACTCGAAGGCCAGCAGGAAGGTGACGAAGCCGACGACCCCCCGAAGGATCGCAGTCGCATAGGCGGCGAGCAGAACGTGGGCATCGCGCAACTCCGCCTTCTCGATCTCTTCGGCGGGCTCTGCAGCCACCACCGTTCGTGGGACCTTTGTCGCGACAACGCTCGTAGCGACAAAGCCGACCATGGCAACGGCAGCGGCGAACGCTGGCCCACCGATCAGGGAAAGGACACCCGAGACGGTGGCGCCCACCATGCCCGAGACCGCGCTGATCAAGGCGAGCCGACTGTTGGCACCGACAAGATCGTGCTCGGAGCGTACGAGGGCCGGAACCACGGCGCTCTTCGCAACCGAGTACGTCTTTTGCAACACGAGAATCGAAAACGCAAGCGGAAACAGCCACAACGAGTCGATGTTGTCGATCATCAAGAACGCCGCAATGGCACGACCGGCGGCCGTGCCGATGATCATCAGGCGACGTCCGCCCTTGGCTCGATCTATCGCAGGGCCGAGCAGCGGGGCAACGATGGCGAACGGCGCCATGGTCAGCGCCAGGTAAAGCGCCACCCGACCGCGGGAGTCGTCGGGACTGATCGAGAAGAAGATCGAACCGGCCAACGTGACTGCGATCGCGGCATCGGATGCCGCCCCGATCGCATGGGTGCGAGCGAGTCGCATGAACGGCGACACGAAGAACGCCTCAGCGCCTTGTTTGTCCGGTTCGGGGGAGCGCATCGGGCGCCAACCGTCCTGGCTCACGGCGTGATCGTAGACGACGTAATTTTCGTCTCGATTTCGTCCACCAGGACGACGTCGCGGCGATAGCTGAGGATCGACCGGGCGGATGCGAGGTCGAACCAACCGACGGCGTCGATCTCCCCGTTGGGGACGAATGCTCCCTCGATCACGGTCATCATCCAGTAGACCACCGCCTTCGACTGGTCTCGGCCGTCGGTATACGTGACGAGAGAAAGTCGATCACCAGTGGCACAACGGAGACCGGTCTCCTCTTCGACCTCGCGAAGGGCGCAGGCTCGCAGGGTCTCCCCCTCGTCGAGCTTTCCCTTGGGCATGGTCCAGTCCTCGTGGCTGTCGCGGCGCACGAGCAGGAGTTCGACCGGTCCGCCAACGGCGCGCCACACTGCGCCGCCCGCCGCCCACACCTCGATCTCGGGATGCTCCGAGAGCAGCGACTCGGTGGCCTTACCCATTCGCACGACCTCGGGCCAGCTGCTGCAGCCGAACGTGGGTGTCGACCGCAGCGGGGCCGCGCCGCCTGGTCCACACGCCGTCGCTTGCGAGGGTCCAGGCGAGTCGGTCGTCGTTGAGCACGACGTTGAGGATCTCATGAACGCGCTGCTGGGTGCGGGGGTCGTCGAGACGGACGAGTGCTTCGACCCGCCGGTTGAGATTGCGGCTCATCAGGTCGGCGGACCCGATGTAGGTCGCCGACTCGCCAGGGCCGTTGCCGTTCGCGAATTGGTAGATGCGTGAATGTTCGAGGTAGCGGCCGATGATCGACCGCACCCGGATCCGGTCGCTGAGTCCGGAGATCCCCGGCTTGAGGCTGCACTGGCCTCGGATGATCAGGTCGATGTCGACACCCGCCTGTGATGCCTCGTAGAGCTTTTCGGTCATTTGGGAATCGACGAGGCTATTCATCTTGAGGATCATTCGACCTCGCCCGGAGGCGATTTCGTTGTCGATGAGCGCCTCGAAACCGTGCCGCAGCTGATCCGGCGCGACCAGCAGCTTGCTGTAGCGGATCTCGCGTCCGTAGCCGGTGAGATGGTTGAACAGATCAGCCACATCGGCGCCGATCTCCGGGTCGGCGGTGAGGATGCCGATGTCTTCGTAGATTCGGGCGGTGCGATGGTTGTAGTTGCCCGTGCCGATGTGGCAGTAGCGGCGGATGCCGTCGGGTTCCTTCCGGACGGCCATCGCGATTTTGGTGTGGATCTTCAGGCCGAGCAGGCCATAGGCAACATGGACCCCCGCCTGTTCGAGCCGGCGGGCCCACCCGATGTTGGCGGCCTCGTCGAATCGGGCCTTGAGTTCGACGAGCACGGCGACCTGCTTCCCCCGTTCGGCCGCCTTGATGCAGGCATCGACGATCGGGCTGCTACTGGCGGTGCGGTAGAGCGTAATCTTGATGGCTAGTACGTCGGGGTCGCTCGCTGCCTGGTGGATGAACTCGACGACCGAGCGGCTGAACGACTCGTACGGATGCTGAACGAGAACATCACCAGCTCGGATCTCGGCGAAAATGTCGAGCGGTTCGTCGTCGGGCTGCAGCCGAGGATCGACAACGCCCTTCCACTCGGGCCAGAGCAGAGCCGGGCGTTCGATGTCCGCGATCTCGTTGAACGAGGTCGGGTCGAGCGGCGTTCGAGCGACGTAGACCGCCGACGGGTCGAGATCGAATTCGCCGATCAAGAGGTCGAGCACCTCGTCGGTCATCGATGCACCCACCTCGAGGCGGGTGGCACGTCCGAACCGGCGCCGCCGCAGCTCGTACTCGACCGCCGACAGGAGGTCGTCGGCCTCGTCGAGCGCATCGGAAAGGTCGGCATTGCGAGTGACGCGGAACGCATGGTGCTCCTCCACCTCCATGCCAGGAAACAGCTGGTCGAGGTGTGCGGCGACGACCTCCTCAAGCGGCACGAAACGGTCGGCGTCGCCGATCCGGAGCCACCTGGGCAATGTGTTCGGGACCTTCACCCGGGCGAGCAGTTTGCGCTCGTCACGTGGATCGCAGACGACGACCGCCAGGTTGAGCGACAGATCCGACACATACGGGAACGGGTGTCCAGGATCGACGGCGAGCGGCGTGAGCACCGGAAAGATGCGGTCGCGGAACTGCTCCGACAGCCCGATCTGGTCGTCGTCGTCGAGATCGTGCCACGTCGACAACTCGATTCCCTGCTTGCGAAGGGCCGGCATGATCTCGTGGACGAGAACTCGCTCCTGCTCGGCCACAAGGTCGGTGACGATGTCGCGCACGAGTGCAAGTTGCTCGGCCGGCAATCGCCCGTCAGAAGCTGGAGTGGAGATGCCCGCCGCCTGCTGATCCTGAAGGCCCGAAACGCGTACCTGAAAGAACTCGTCGAGGTTGCTGGAGAAGATGGCGAGGAATCGAATCTGCTCGAGCAGCGGCACCTCGGTGTCGCTCGAGAGTTGGAGAACCCGGGCGTTGAAAGCGAGCCAGCTCAGTTCTCGGTTGAAGACGTTGGTGTCGTTATGATCCCAGCCACCGACTCGGGCCACCACATCGGCGCCACGGAAGGACGGGGTGAGGGTCACGCCAGGTCCTCGACCAACAGCGCCGCACCGATCGCGCCGCCGGCATCACCGAGACGAGCGGGAACAACGGGAGCGGTGATGCCGGCGAAAGCTCGCTCGGCGACCTCGGCTTCGACCCGCAGTCGGAACGGCTCACCGAGACGGTCGGCGAAGCCTCCACCGAGCACGACGAGTTCGATGTCGAGGATGGTAATGACGGATGCCATGGCGGTGGCCAGCGCCGACGCGGCTTGGTCGACGAGGCGACGAGCGAGCGGGTCGTTCATCTCGATCGCGGTGGCCCAGGCTTTCGACTTGAGGCGGCCGTCGGTGCGCAGCGCGAGCATCGCTTCGTTGTCGGGGGCGCCGGCGGTTACAACGCGGCGCTCGAGCGCTCTGCGGCCTGCGTAATCCTCGAGTTCACCGCGGCCGAGTCCTTCGACCTGCTGGGCGAGGTCACGGAATGCAACAAAGATGTGGCCGATCTCGCCAGCGAGCCCGCGAGGGCCCTGGCGAAGTTGGCCGTCGAGGATGAGCCCAGCTCCGACCCCGGTGCCGGCGAACACGCCGAGGAGGTCGTCGAACCCTTTTCCCGCCCCGAGACGGTGCTCTGCGAGCGTGCCCACATTGACGTCGTTGCCGACCACGACGGGCCGCCCGTCGAGGCGCTCGCTCATCAGATCAGCAACCGGGACGTCGTAGTCCCAGCCGGGAAGGTTCGGGGCGGCCGGCAGCACGCCGGTGCCGGCGGCGACCGGGCCAGGAGCACCAACGCCGATCGCCGTCGCCGTGGCGTTGGGGTCGACTGATGCGGCGACCTTCGCCATGGTGGCCAGGACGTCGTCGGGCGAACCGACGCGAGGCGTTGGCCGCTTCGCCTTCTCCACGACCACGCCGTCCTCCACGAGGACCGCCAGGGTCTTGGTTCCCCCGAGATCGATGCCGATTGTGCGCAACGGCCCCTCACTCGAGGTCAGGTCGCGGGTTCGTCCTCGGGATACCCGAGGTCCCACTCCACCACGATGTTCTCGCGCTCCCCGTCGCGGTTCACGCGCTCACGGTTGCGACGGAACTGGGGATCATGCGGCGGAAGCAGGACCAGACGGGCGTTTACCCGGTCGCGGAACGAATCCATGACTTCGCGTTCGCCGAACACCGGCCGGATTTCCCAGTGGGGCGCGGACGGACCCAAGTACACGATGGTGGCCTGGCCGATCGGCGGCTCGTCGTTCTCGACGGTGATGTCGCTCATGGTCCAGGAGTCTAGTGGCTCTTTTTCGGGTCGATACGGGGCGAATCCGGCCGCAGGTCAGCGCACGATCTCGAACGACGAAGCCTTTACGGGAACTTTCCCTGTGTTCTGGGCGTACTACCTCCACGCAGCACGCGGGCGGTTGGACGGCGGTCCGGCCAAGGAGATCCGAATGGACACCAACTGGATGGCACGAGGGAATTGCGCCACCCGACCCCCTGACACCTTCTTCCCCTCGGATGGCATTGGCGTGGAAATCGCCAAGCGCATCTGCGAAGGCTGTCCTGTGCAGGAACCCTGCCTCGAGTACGCCCTGCACAACCGCGTCGACCACGGCGTCTGGGGCGGCTGCAGCGAGCGTCAGCGCCGCCGCATCCTTCGTGCCCGGAGGCTGGCCGCCGCCGCCTAGTCCTCAACCGCTAGCCATGGTGCGGTGACCACGGCCCACCATACCGGTCAGGCGTTTTTGTTGTCGTCGTCCGCTTCCTCGGACAGGCCGTCCTTGAATTCCTTCTGCGCCTGACCCAACGAGCGGGCCAGCTTTGGCAGCCGTGCGCCGCCGAAGACGAGAAGCACAATGACGAGGATGACCAGCAGTTCAGGGGTGCCAAGGTTCACGGGCGCGAGCATAACCCGAAAACGATGATGAAAGGATGAGGGCGTGACGCCCGGCAGGGTCAGGCGGTGACGTTGCCCGCCTGGGCGGCAGCCGCTCGGGCCAGCGCCCGCTGACGTCGGATCCGACGGCGCTCACGCTCGCTCATACCGCCCCAGATGCCGAACTTCTCGCCGTTCTGCAGGGCGTACTCGAGGCAGTCCTCTCGCACGACACAGCCCCGGCAGACCTCCTTGGCCTCCCGGGTGGAAGCCCCGCGCTCGGGGAAGAAAAGGTCGGGGTCGACGCCCAGACAGTTGGCGAAGTCCTGCCAGGACTTCTCTTCGGTTTCGGTTTCGTCATAGAGCGCCATGAGAACCTCCGTTACGACAACGATTTGGTCCGACCTGGACCCCCGCCAGCCGCCACGGCTGTAATTACACCACTGTAACTCTACGTTTGTAAAGCCCGAACTCAGCCTGCGACGGCTGAAATTCCGCAGGAAACCGGGTTTCGCCTACCGCTCAGCGCGAATTGCGCGCGCCATGTCACCCAGAGCTCGGGGTCAGCGGCCCCGCACGAGGCTTCGCTTGTGGTCGACGAAGTCCATCAGGACATAGTCACCGAGGTTCTCATTCGTCGTAAAAAAAGCTCGCCCACCGTTCATCTTCGAGATCTGCTCCACGAAATTCTGGAGATAGTGGGTGACATCGAGGACGAACGTGTTGATCCGGATGTCCTCACGGGTGCACTTCGCAACCTCAGCGAGCGTGAGATCAACCGTCTCCTGCGACGGCGGGTAATTGAAGTACGGCTGACCTGACGGCGTGATGTGAGCCGTCGGTTCGCCGTCGGTGATCATGATGATCTGCTTCGTGCCCGCCTGTTTCGCAAGCATCTTGCGGGCGATCTGGAACGAGTGCTGCATATTGGTGCCGTATACGTAATCCCAGCTGAGCTCGGGCAGCGTGGCGGCGTTGAACTCCCTAGCGACCTCACTGAACGACACCATCCCGAGGAAATCGCGCGGATACTGGCTCGAAATCAGCGAGTGCAACGCCATGGTGACCTTCTTGGCCGGCAAGAAGTTGTCGCGCATCGCCATCGACATCGAGACGTCGAGCATCAGCACCGTCGACGAGCGCACGAGCTGCTCCGTGCGCTCAATCTCGAAATCGTCGGGGTGCAGCCGAACCGGAGTGCCGCCACCCGTGCGGGCGACAGCGTTACGAAGCGTCTTCTCGAGGTGGAGGTTGAAGCGGTCGCCGTACTCATAGGGCTTGGTGTCGAAATCGCGCTCGTGACCGGCGCCGGTCTTCTCGAGCGCATGTTTCCCGAGCGTGTCGGCCGACATGCGCTTGAAGAGCTCCTGCAAGGCGCCGTTGCCGATCTTGCGGATCGCACGCGGCGTAAGCTCGTACGTTCCTTCCTTATTCTCGATGAGGCCCTGCTCCTCGAGCAGCTTCGCCAGCTCAGCCATGCGCTCAAGCGACTCCGCTGACTCGTCGCCGAGCAGCTCGCGGGCCCGATCGATGTCGACCTCGGCGAGTGCACCGGGGTTGGTGGCGCCTCGCAGAAGGTTGTCGAGCTGATCGATGTCGCCGAGCTCGCCCATCATGTCCATCGCCTCGGGCATGTCGAGCGGGTCGAAGCCATCGAAGTCATAGGACTGACCCCAGCCCATCTGCGGGAACTGGTCACGGAGATTGTCAGCCAGCTGTTGCATCTGGAACTGGAGGTCCATGTCCTCCATGAGCTGGTTGCTCAGCTCCTGGAGTTGCTGTCGCTGCTCGGGGGTCATGGAGTTGAGCACCTGCTGGGCCTGCGCCATCCGCTGGGCCATGACCTCAAGCAACTCGTCGAGGCTCTGTGGGTTCTCCGGGAAGAAATCCCCGTAGCGCTCCATGAATCCGTCGAAGTCGGGCTCCTCGCCGTTGGCCCGTTGCTCGAGCATCCGGTTGAGCTCCGCCATCATGTCCTTCAGACGCTGCATGTCCTCGGGGGACATGTCGTTGACGCCTTCGGCGATCTGGTCGAGCTGCTGTTGCATCAGCTGCTCGCGAAGCTGGCCCATCAACTGCTCGAACTGCTCGCGAGCATCCTGGCTCTCGAAGTCGTAGTTCTGCAGGCCCTTCACCTGGCCGGCGAGGTCGGGTGGGAGCATGTCCAGCTCCATGTTTTTCATCGCCGCTGTGTCGGACCTGAGCTGATGCTGACGCTCATCAGCATCATCGCCGTCGGCCTCGTTCGGATGCCCCAGCTCATCGAGCGCCGCACGTTCCGTCTCGACAACCTCGCGAAGTGAATCGGCGATGTCGTCGTAGACGCCGCCGAGATTGTGGTTCTCGAGGATCTCACGACGGCGTTCCCGGAGGCGCTGCATCATGTCGCGGATGCCCTCCATGTCGCGACCGTCGCGATCTGTCAGACCGTTCTGCATCATCTGCCGCAGCGCCGAGTTGACGTCGCCGTGATAGAGCAACTCGTCCGCCATCTCACCGAAGAGGTGGTCGGCGTCGAGATCGAAACCGGTCTGGCTGCCATCCCATCGCGAGTAGGTGAAGTGCGCAGGCTCCCGCCGGCGGCGGTGACGACGACGAGAGAAGACCATGGGCGGAATGTAGTGCGGAGCCCAGACCTCGTACAGGTGGGCGCCCTGCCCGCATTCCATCTCACTGTGCGTCGCTGTTAACGTTCACTAACCATGAGTCCGACCGATGCCACCGCCACCGCCGCACGAACGCGCCGTCCGGCCAATCGGCGCGAGCTGATTCTGGAAGCTGCGGTCGAGCTTTTCCACCGTCACGGCTACCCGGCCACGAGCGTCGACGACATCGGCAAGGCCGTCGACGTCTCTGGCCCGGCGATCTATCGCCACTTCTCCTCCAAGGAGGACCTCCTCGTCGAGGCGATCACCCTCGCCGCCGACGAGGTTCACGCTGTCAACCGCTCCGCCCGGGCCGACACCGACGCTCCCCGCGCGCTGCTCACCGGCTACATCCGCGCCTACACCGACGTCGCGCTCGAGCGTTCGGCACTCATCGCTGTGTGGACCTCCGAGCGTCGCCACCTCAGCCGCGAGCGCCGCTCCCCCATGGGGCGACGCCTCCGAAGCTGGACTCACGAATGGACCGATGCCCTCCAGGCCGCTCGTCCCGAACTCGATGGCGACGACGCCTTCCTGCTCGTCACCGCAGCCATCGGGTTGATCACCAGCGTGGCCACCGGTCCCGAGCGGCGCGATGATCCCCACCTGGCCGAGAACATCATCACGATGGCACTCGCCACCCTCGACGCTCCCGTTCGCTAGTCCCCGAGGAGACCGCTCGTGCCCATCAACCCCGACGCCGTCGGCACCGTCGGTCCCGAAAACGAGATCTCGTGGACAAGCAAGGACTCGCTGCTCTACGCGCTGGGAGTCGGCGCAGGGCAGACCAACCCGACCGGGTTCGAACTCGAGTTCACCACCGAGAACACGAAAGACACCGTCCAGCAGGCGTTGCCCACTCAGGTCGTCGTCCTCGGTGGGGGCAGCGGCGTTGACTTCGGCGATTTCAATCTCGCCGCCCTGCTCCACGGCGAGCAGCACATCACCCTTCACCAGACGCTCCCCGCCGAAGGCACTTCGATCGGCCAGGGGCGAGTCGCGGCAATCCACGACAAGGGCAAGGCTGCGCTCGTCGTGCTCGAAACCGACGTTCGCGACACCGACGGCAACCCCTGGTGGACCACCCGCTCCGGCCTCTTCATCTCCGGCGAAGGGGGTTGGGGTGGCGACCGCGGGCCGTCGGCTACGTGGACGCTCCCCGATCGCGCCGCCGATCTCGTGCACGGCTTCGACACCCGCACCGACCAGGCGCTGCTTTATCGCCTCAACGGCGACCGCAACCCCCTGCACTCGGACCCTTCGTTCTCATCCCTTGCCGGCTTCGAGACCCCGATCCTGCACGGCCTCTGCACCTACGGAGTGAGCGGCCGGGCTCTCCTCCACGCGCTCTGCGACGGCGACCCCGACGGGTTTGGCTCGATGGGCGGCCGTTTCAAGTCGCCGGTCATCCCCGGTGAGCGCCTCGACGTCCACATCTGGAACGAAGGCGGTCAGGTGCTCTTCCAGACCCGTGTCGGCGACCGCGTGGTCTTCGACAGCGGCGTCTTCGCTCACCGCTGATGCATCGATGTTCCTGAAGGGCGTCACCGCCTCGGCGGTCTCAGCCGAAGGCGTCGCTTCGGCCGCCGACTGGTCGACCTGGGAGCGCGACGGTCGAGCCCCGCGCTCGAGCGACGGCGCCGGGCTGCTAACCGACTTTCGCGATGACCTGCAGCAGTTCGTCGCGCTCGGCTGCAACGCCTGGCGGGTCACGATCGAGTGGGCCCGAATCGAACCGGAACCCGGCAAGGTCGACAACGACGCGCTCGACATCTACCGAGACGTGCTGGCCTTCGCCCGCGAGGTCGGGCTTCAGAACTGGATCACGCTCCAGTCGACCACGCTGCCCGGCTGGTACCTCGACGACGAGGGCGGCCACCGCAACGAGGACGCACGGGGCCGATACTGGTTGCGTCACGTCGACCGGGTGGCGGAGGCATTCGACGAATTCGCCACCGGTTTCGTGCCGATCGACGACCCGATCGGGTGGGCCGTGCGCAGCTACGGGCTTGGCTCCCGACCGCCCGGACGCAAGGACCGAGTCGTGCTGCGCGACGCCGTCGAAGGGGCCGTGCACGCGACCCACGAGGCGATCCGGCTCCTGTCGTCGGGACGCCAACAGCTGATGACCGCCTGGCGAGCCGATCCGATCCACGCGCTCGCCGAAGACGACGGACGGGTGTCGCTCGAGGCGATCCAGGCGGCACGCGGCTGGGAAAACCTCTTCTGGTCATGGCTGCGGCTTCACGCCAACGGCGTGCTCGAACTCGACGGCCGAGCGCCGGTCGACGTGCCGCTGTTCGTCAACGCGGTCGATCACGTCGGGATCGTCCACGACCACCCGATCGGCATCGGACCCGGCGATGGCTTCGCCCCCTGGCCGCGGGGCGCTCGGGCCTCGGGAAGTGGCCTTGCGCCCGAACCCGCCGAGCTCGCCGAGGCCCTCCACCGTGTGAGCGAGGCGCTCCCCGATCACTCGGTCGTCGTCGCAGGCCATGGGGTCAACACCGACGATGAGGCCTGGCGAGAACACCTGCTGGCTCGCACGCTCGACCATGTCCGCGAAGCCCACCACGACATCGGCCTCGCAGGGTACTTCCACGACAGCGGGATCGACGGCTACGACTGGAAGCTCGGCTTCGCCCGGCCACGCGGCCTACTTAGCCGGGGACGGGCCCGCAAGGCGGCCGCCGACACCTTCGCCAACTGGTCGGTGTAAACCAGGTCGGGTTCAGCCCCGGCTGCGGAACTGGGCGCGACCACCCACCGCGTCCTTGTTGAGACGCTTGGCCAGGTGCAGCCCTTCGAGCACCATCTCGCACGCACTGGCGACCATTGCGGGTGCACTCGCAGCCTCCTCCTCGGAGATGAGGGCGTCGACCGGTGCCTTCATCGCAGGAACCCGCTCGACGAGGGCGACATACGCATCGTCGGTGACGTCCTCACCCGTGTCGACGACGAGTTCACCGTCGAACGCGTCGACGACCGCACGATGGGTGTCGGGCGGAACACGGTCCTTGAACACCTGCAGGATCCCGGCCTTCACCAGACCGTCGAGGATCTCTGCATCGCGTCCCTCGTCGAGCGTCTCAATCTCGACCTTGCCGCTCGTCGACGCAGGCAGAGCCTCGAGGTCGACGATGCGCGGAACGGCAGCGCTGGCACCTGAGCGCAGGGCACGTCGGACCGAGTTGGCAATCATGATCTCGAAGTTAGAGATCGAGAGACGAACCGACACGCCGGACCGCTGGGAGATGTGCTGGCTGCGACGAGCAGCGTGGGTGACCGAAGCAACGATCTCGGTCATGAACGACGGCACGGTGAGGTCGAAGCCCTCGCTGACAGAGATGTCGGCCTCCTGCTCGACGATGGCGACCTCGGTCTCGACATCGAGTGGGTAGTGCGTACGGATCTGGCTGCCAAAGCGGTCCTTCAGCGGGGTGATGAGCCGGCCACGGTTGGTGTAGTCCTCGGGGTTGGCCGAGGCAACCAGGATGACGTCGAGCGGCAGTCGGACCTTGTGTCCGCGAATCTGCACGTCGCGCTCCTCGAGCACGTTGAGCAGACCGACCTGGATGCGCTCGGAGAGATCGGGCAACTCGTTCATCGCGAAGATGCCGCGGTTGGTCCGCGGGACGAGGCCGTAGTGAAGGGTGAGTTCGTCGGACAGGTAGCGCCCCTCGGCGACCTTGATCGGGTCGACCTCGCCGATGAGGTCGGCGATCGAGGTATCGGGTGTGGCCAGCTTCTCGCCGAAGCGGTCGTCCCGGTGGACCCACGCGATCGGGGTGTCGTCGCCGTGCTCGGCGATCAGCTCGCGTGCGTGGCGCGAGATGGGGTTGTACGGGTCGTCGTTGATCTCGGAACCGGCGACTATCGGCATCCACTCATCGAGAAGACCGGTGAGACCGCGAATCATGCGGGTCTTCGCCTGCCCCCGCTCGCCCAAGAAGATGATGTCGTGGCCTGCGAGCAGTGCATTCTCGAGCTGCGGGGTGACGGTGCTCTCGTAGCCGAGCACCTCGGGGAACAACGGCTCATCAGCTTGGATCCTGGCGATGGCGTTGCGCCGCAACTCTTGGCGCAGCGACACCGGCTCCCAACCGCTCGCCTTAAGGGCTCCGAGTGTCTCAGGGTTCGACATGGCCGGACCATACACGGATGCCAATCCCTGACCCAGGCGGGCGACCGGTAGCGTTCAGGGATGGACCTGTCCGGCGCGTGGCGTGCCGCCCCCGCTCGTGAGGAGCTTCGCCGGACCTTCCATGAACCTGCACTCGACGACCGCGACTGGGCCGAGGTCACCGTGCCCGGTCACTGGGCCTCCACGCCCGACCTCGCCGACGAGAGCGCTGTCCTGCACCGGCATCGCTTCTCGATGCCGTCCGTGGCGGAGGATCGACGCCGCTGGATCACCCTGCACGGTATCGCCCAGCAGGGCGACGTCTGGCTCAACGGTGCCTACGTGGGCGATACCGACGGCTACTTCGTCCCTCACCAGTTCGAGATCACGCACCTGATGCGCGCCACCAACGAGCACTGTCTCGCCGTCGACGTCACGGTGCCGTCGTTCGGCGATCCCGACGAACGCAGCAATCTGATGGGCGCCATCCTCGACCCGCAGCTGTCGGGGGCAGCCGGCCAAAATCCCGGCGGCATCTGGCGCGGGGTTGCGATTCACGAGACCGGCTCGAGCGCGATCCAACACTTCCGTGTCGTGTGCGTCGATGCCGATCGGGATCGGGCCCGTCTCGCCATGCGCTTCGTCTTCGACCACCCCGACGGTGGGCCGGTCCTGCTACGAACGCGCGTTGCTGGGGTCGACCACGAGCTACACCACCCGGCCGCTGTCGGCGAGAACCGGGTCGAGTGGACGATCGACGTGCCCGAGCCCGACCTGTGGTGGCCGCACTCGCTCGGTGAGCAGCCACTGCACGAACTCTCGTGTGAGCTCGTCGTCGACGGCCAGGTGCACGATCATCGGTCCTGCCGCACGGCCTTCCGCACGGTCCGGCTCCGCGACTGGACACTTCACGTGAACGGGGTTCGTCTCTTCACCAAGGGCATCGTGATGTTGCCCACCAGCCCGCGCCCCGGCGATGCGACACCTCGCCAGGTCGCCGCCGACGTGAGGGCTGCCCGAGATGCCGGACTCGACCTGATCCGCTTCGTCGCCCACGTTGCCCATCCCGAGGCATACCGCGCCGCCGACGAGCTCGGGGCCGCCGCCGAGCAGCGCCCAGAACTGGTCGGTAATCTCGAACGTCGCGGTCGCGTGCCCGTTGCGTTGGTTCTCGATGTTCTCGGCCTCGGCGTTCGCCGCGCGCTTCTCGAACGCCGAGCACTCGTCGCCGCACCACACGTAGATGGACGCGCCCGCGTCGAGGGTGAAGCAGTCGCCGTGGTTGAGCGACGCGAGCGCGCACGGCACCTGCACGATCTTCATGCCGTGCCTCTTCCGCAACCCTTGGACCGC
>CAJWHS010000056.1 GCA_913041415.1 uncultured Acidimicrobiaceae bacterium
CCCGTCTCGCCGATCGAGCGATCACCGGGGCCACGCCACGCGAGCGGGTCACCGCCGCCGCCCGCCACATCTGGGACAGCGCCCTCGAGAACCGGGCCATCACCTCACTCGCCCACCAGACCGGCACCACACCGCTGCTCGAACACCATCTCGAACTCGCACTCGTCCACGAGATCGAAGCCGCAGGCCTCCAGGGCGACGACGCCGCCCTCGCTCTGCGCTCGATTCTCTCCACCGTCGGTGGCTTCCTCGTAGGTGCCCTGCGAGACGAATCGTCGTCGCCCGCAGAACTCCGACCAGCCGCACTCTGGAACAACACGAGCGGCGGTGTCTCCGACGAAACGATCGAGGCCCTCTCGCTCCCGACCGACCACGAGGCCGTCTTCACCACCACCCTCGACGCTGTCGTCGCCGTCCACATCCCCGCCTGACGTTTTCGTCACCCGCACCACAACATGGGAGCATCCACACCATGACCGAAAGCACCGCACCGCAGGCCCGCCGCGGCGAAATCGCCGGCTGGCCCAAGCTTGTCATCACCTACCCGACCGAACCGGGTCGAATCGCCAACCTGCTCCCACCCGGACTCGAACCGACCGGCGACGACACAGTGCAGATCGGGATCTACTGCGTCCCGATCAACTCCGAACCCGAATACGGCGTGTCGATCAAGGTTCCGGCGAGCTGGCAGGGCGTGGAAGGTCAGTACAACCTCGGCATGGGCATCGACCAGGAGGCGGCGGTGCACATCAGCGCCGAGCGCAACGGTCAGCCCAAGTTTCTGTGCCACATCGACTACTTCCGACTCGGCACACTCGTCGGTGCTCGGGCCACCCACCAGGGCTACACGTTCGTCGAGTTCGAAGGTCAGGTCACCGGCGAGAGCCAGCCGTCACCGGAGTACACCGAGCACGAGTGGTGGACGAAATACGCCCGAGAGATCGGCGGTGGTGAGGGATTCGACTTCGGTCCAGTCGTCGTCGACGTGGCCACCACCATGGAGCCGATCCATGTCGAGACTGTCGAGGGCGAGCTCACGCTGAAGGATTCGCCGTGGGATCCGGTCGCCCGCTACCTGCCGATGGTGGGCAATGCCTCTGCCATGCTCGTCACCCACCAGATGAAGTCTCGGGAGATCACCAACGCCGGGCCGCTCGATGCCGATAGCTTCTGGCCCCACGCCGATGTCATCGGCGGAAGTCGCTGGCCTGGCACGAACGGTGGGCCCAAGAAGGACTGACCCGACGGGTTGATCCAGAACCAAGGGGACCCTCGCGTGAGCACGCTCGACTGGTGGCGCACTGGCGCCATCTACCAGGTGTACATCCGCTCCTTCGCGGACAGCAACGGCGACGGCACCGGCGACATCAACGGCTTGCGATCCAAGCTGCCGTACCTGGCCGATCTCGGCATCGACGGGATCTGGATCAACCCCTGGTATCCGTCACCCCTGCTCGACGGTGGCTACGACGTGGCGGACTATCGGAACATTCACCCGTCGTTCGGCAGGCTCGAGGACGCCGACGCAATGATCGAGGAGGCCCACGAACTCGAGCTCCGCATCCTGGTCGACCTGGTGCCCAACCACTGCAGCTGGGATCACGTCTGGTTCAAGGCTGCGCTTCAGGCCGCTCCCGGCTCGCCTGAGCGGGCACGCTTCCACTTCGCCGAGAGCTCGGTCGCTGACGACGGCACGGTTGGTCCGCCGAACAACTGGAAATCGGTTTTCGGTGGGTCGGCCTGGACACAGGTCGACGACGGCCAGTGGTACCTCCACCTGTTCGACCCGAGCCAACCCGACCTCGACTGGACCCACCCTGAGGTTCGCGAGGAGTTTCGTTCGATCCTGCGCTTCTGGCTCGATCGTGGCGCCGATGGTTTCCGCGTCGATGTCGCTCACGGTCTCGCCAAGGACATGGACTTCCCTGATCTCGCTGACGATGTCCAGATCCTGAGCAGCGCCAAACAGCCGAACCACGCGCACTGGGACCGCGACGAACTCCATGAGATCGTCCGCGAGTGGCGCGCCGTGCTCGACGAATACGACGACCGGATGATGGTCGCCGAGGCGTGGGTCTCCGAGGAGTCGCTGCCCAAGTACCTGCGCCCTGACGAATATCACCAGTCGTTCAGCTTCGACCTGCTGATGGCTGCGTGGGACGCCGACGCCTACCGCTCGACGATCGCCAGCGTGTACGAACCCGCCAGGGCGCTCGGTGCTGCCAACACCTGGGTGCTCTCCAACCACGACGTCATGCGGCACACGACCCGCTTTGGGCTGCCCGCCGACGAGAGCTGGCGCACCTGGCCGGTCACTGGCCCAGCCGACGCACTCGACACCGAACTCGGCGAGCGCCGGGCACGGGTCGCGGCGCTGATCACACTCGGCCTGCCCGGGGCGTCTTACCTCTACCAGGGTGAAGAACTCGGCCTTCCTGAGGTCTGGGAACTGCCGTGGGATGTGCTCGACGACCCGGTCGCCCGACGCAGCGAAGGGACCCAAAAGGGCCGCGACGGCTGCCGGGTTCCTATTCCGTGGACCGTCGACGGCGAGTCGTTCGGCTTCGGTGGGCCGGCGTGGATGCCGCAGCCCGAACGGTTCATCGCCTATGCAGCCGATCAACAGATCGACGTCGACGGCTCGTTCCATTCGCTCTACAAGGACGCGCTCCGCATCCGCCGTGAGCACTTTGTCGACGATGCCGAACTGACGTGGACTGACGCCAGCGACGGCGTACTCGCCTACTCGCGTGCGAGCGGCGTGCTCTGTGTTGCCAACATGGGCGCTGAGCCCGTGCCGATGCCCGCTGGCGAGATCCTGCTCACCTCGATGCTGGGACTCACCGACGAACTGCCGTCCGACACCGCCGTCTGGTTGCGGCCAACCTGAGGAACTCCTGTGGAGACACCGGCTGTCCTCACTGCCTTCGTCGACACCTGCAAACAGGCCGTGCAGGGAGACGACGCCCGCGCCACGATCCACGCTGCGATGCAGGAATTGTTCGCCGATCCGGCCACCTTGGCCGCCGGCATCCCGGCGTTCATCGCCGACGACATCGCCACGAGCCTGCGCGAGTTCCGGCTCGGCGGTGAAGCGCTGCTCCACCAGGCCGACGACCTTAGCGTGATGGTGCTCGGCACCCTGCCGGGCGTGATCCAACCACCACACGACCATGAGATGGTCGCGATGATCGGCGTCTTCGAGGGCTGCGAGGAGCAACGGTTCTGGGCCCGAACCGACGACGGCATCGAACCCGTGGCTGGACGCCTGCTCGAAGCCGGCGAAGTCATGGTCCTGGGCGAGCGGGCAATCCATGCAATCAGCTCGCCCGAGCACCAGGACGCACGAGCGATCCACGTCTACCTCGGGAACATCTCCGACGCCGATCGTTCGGTGTTCGATCCGGAGACGCTCGAGGAGCACCCCTTCGAATCCGACCGGTACGACGCGTTCTGTCGCCCCGCCTAGCGGCACCTAGGGTCGCAGGATGGCAATCTCGTTCCAGGTCAATCGTTCCTCCATCCGGGAGACGCAGTTTGTCGATCACAGGAACCGAGACCTAACGCCCGGTGAGGTGCGCTTCGACATCGACTTCGTGGCGCTGACGTCGAACAACGTCACCTATGCGGTGGCGGGTGATCTGCTCGACTACTGGGGTTTCTTCCCTGCGGGCCTGCCGTGGGGGCACGTGCCTGCGATGGGCTACGGCACCGTCATCGAGTCGGCGAACGGCGAGGTCGAGGAGGGGGCCCGCCACTTTGGCTGCTTCCCGATGGCGGATCAACACATCGTGCTCGTCAACGGCACCGACACCGGCCTGTTCGACATCGGTGCGCATCGGGCTCCACACGCACCCGCTTACCGGCAGTTCGCCGACGTCGCGAAGGATCCGTCGTGGGATCCCGCCCGGGAAGCACACGTCGCGCTGCTCTGGGGACTCTTCCTCACGTCGTGGCTGGCCGAGGATTTGCTGTTCGACAACGACAACTTTGGTGCCGAAGTCACCATCATCACGAGCGCCTCGTCGAAAACGAGCATTGCGATGGGCTGGTCGGTTCAACAGCGAGGTGGGGTGAGCATTGGTCTCACCTCCGAAGGCAACCGAGCGTTCGTCGAACGTCTCGGCTGCTACACCGAGGTCGTCACCTACGACGAGATCGGAGAGATCGATGCCAACCGCCGATCAGTCGTGGTCGACATGGCCGGCAACGGCGCGATCCTCGCCGACGTGCACAACCACTTCGGTGGCACGCTGGCTCACTCGATGGCGATCGGCGGCAGTCATTGGGAGTCGTTCGGTCAGGAGCACGAGATGGCCGGTCCGGCACCGCAGTTCTTCTTCGCTCCCGCCCAGATCGAGAAACGCGCTCGCGACTGGGGTGCTGGTGAACCGATGGGGCGGATCGGTGAGGCTTTCGCCGACTATGTGACGTTCGCCGACGCATGGCTTGAGGTCGACCACGCCACCGGCCGAGACGCCTTCGCCGGGGCATGGAACGCCCTGGTCGAAGGCGACGTGGCACCACACATCGGACTCATCCGTTCAATGAACGGCTGATCGCTCACCCGTCAGTGGGCGAGTCGGACGATCGCTTCGTGCTCGACTGCGCAGACGGGCCGACCATCGACGGTCATGCGAAGGTCGACGACGGCTCGTTCGCCGGCACGGGTCGAGAAACGGTCGACCTCCCACGATTCGATCACCAAAGCGTCACCTGGAGCGGCGGCACCGAGATGCCGAACGCGGCTGCGTGTGTGCACCCACGCGCCGTCGACGAGTTGGGTGGCGAACACCCGATTCGCGAGTGACGGCCACACCACCGGGTGAACCAACTGCTGCTCGGCGTAGAGCTCGAGATCTTCGCCAGCGCAAGCGGCATAGCCGACCCAGCGATCGTCGAGTTCGACGACAAGCGGCTCAAGCCGCTTCCCGCTCGCCTCCGACGGTGTCTTAGCTCGGCGCTCGGGCACCAGCCGGGCGCACACGCGGTCACCGACCGACGCCACGACCTCGTCGGGTCCACCGACCACCACGACTCGCTCGTCGGCCAGCACGGGCCCACGGAACCAGGCCTCGTAGCCGCCACCCACGACCCACGCTCGGCCCCACGCCGCCGCGACCGGGCGGGTGAGATAGGCGATCACCGTGGTGCCGGCGACAACGGCGCCGTCGTAACCGGCGGCGAGACCACCCTCGACCGTGTGCACCGGGTTGTCGGCATGCTCGGGAAGGTTGACCGCCGCGATCGACCAGCGAGAGAACGTCTCCATGGCCAGATCATCGCCGATCCGAGGCGCCGACGCATCCGGTTTCCACCCTCGTAGGGTCCCGGCGATGGCTGATTTCTCATTCGACCGGCATGCCTTCTGGGCCGGTTTCCGCGACATCTTTCCGCTCGCCGTGCCCGGTATCCCGTTCGGTTTCGTTCTCGGTGTTGTGATCGCCGAATCAGGCCTCGACCGGTTCGTTGCCTGGCTGTCATCGCCGATCGTTCTCGCCGGCGCCTCCCAGTTAGCCGCCATCGAACTCCTCGCCGAGTCCGCTGGCGCCGCCGTCGTCCTCGTGACTGTAGCGTTCATCAATTCCCGCCACCTCATGTACTCAGCGGTGCTGCGGCCGACATTCTCCAACTTCCCGAAATGGTTCAAGATCATCGGTCCCTATCTTTTGATCGACCAGGCCTTCGCCCTCGCCATCACCCAACCCGACGACACCGATGACCGGGCCCGCATGTGGCACTATCTCGGCTCTGGCGCACTCGTCTGGCTGGTCTGGATGGCCTCCACGGGCATGGGAGTCGTCGTCGGCGACATCATCGAGCCGGAGTGGCAACTCGGTTTCGCCGTCCCCCTGCTCTTCGGCGGCCTCATGATCATCTCGATCACCAACCGAGCCGGCATCGTCGCCGCAGTCGTCGGCGCGGTCGTGGCAGTCCTCGGCGCCAACCTGCCCCAGGGTTCCGGGGTGTTGCTCGCCATCGTCCTGGGCGTCGTTGCGGGCGGGATCGCCGACACTCGCCTCGGAGCCACGCCGGAGGCGGCCCCGTGAGTCTCTTTCTGACCATCCTCGCCGCGGGTGTCATCACCTACGTCACCCGTGCTTCGCTCATCGTCGTCGGCGACCGGGTAACCCTCCCTGGGCAGGTGGAGCGGGCACTGAAGTACGTCGCTCCGGCCGCATTCGCGGCGATCGCCGCACCGGCACTTCTCGGTGGTGATCAGTTCGCCGCGTTTGGCGACGACATTCCGCGGATCGTCGCCGTGTTGCTCGCCGGCGTCGTGATCGCCAAGACGCAAAGCGTCCCACTGAGCCTCTTCACCGGCATGTCGGCACTCTGGCTGATCCTCTGGGTCAGCTGAATTGGCCCATCTTGAGATGCAGACCCTCGATCGAGGTGGCCGGATGCATCTCCTCGAACGTGCGGGAGTACCCGGTGTGGGTGATCTTCCAGCCCCGCTCGGTCTTGACGTAGCGGTCCTCGTAGAAGGCCGCACCGCGGAGGTTCACGCCGAAATCGGTGATGATGACCTGATCCTCGAGCTTCCAGACGCCGGTGGCGGTGCCGTCGTCGTAGATGTCGATCTCGGGATGATGGCAGGCATGGCTCGATAAGAACTGGTCACGACCCATGTTCTCGTGCAGGAACGCGATGATGCCGGCGAGGTCATCGAAGCTGTACTCGCCATCGGAATATGCAGCGGTGCAGCCGTCAGTCATGACCTCGTGAAGGTCATCGAACCGGTGTTGATCGACCATGCGCAAGTAGGCGTACTTGGCACGTTTGATAAGTTCGAGCTCGACGAGCAGATCGGGTGTGACAGGCAACTTCTCAGCCATGGCTCCATGGTCTCCTATGTCGTGAGCGGAAGCGATTCGTAGCGGCGGACAAAACCGCCTGGGGCGAAACGGCCCGCAGCGGCATCGACCTCAAAGTCGGGGAAGCGTTCGAGTAATCGGCCGAGCGCGACCCGCGCCTGCAGGCGGGCCGCCGACGCTCCGAGACAGTGGTGGGCGCCGTATCCGAGGCTCAACATCTTGTCGATGTCGCGCCGCACATCGAACTCGTCGGCGTCGTCACCGAACGCTCGCTCGTCGCGGTTGGCCGAGCCGTACAGCAACAGCACCTTTTCCCCAGCAGGAATGGTTACACCTCGGATCTCAATGTCGCGGGTCGTTGTGCGGGCCAGGTTCTGCACCGGTGAGGTGAGCCGCAGCAACTCTTCGACTGCATCGGTCAGCAGTTCAGGGTGATCAAGGAGGAGCCGTCGCTGATCTCGCCGTTCAGTGAGCAGTTCGGCAGAGCCGCCGAGCATGCCGGTCATCGTGTCGTTGCCCCCGGTGACCATCGTGAAAACGAAGCCGACGATCCAGCCGGCCGACACGTCGTCCTCGCCGACCTCGACGAGATCGGTCACGAGATCCTCACCTGGCTCGACCTTCTTGCGTTCGATCAACTCGCCAGCGAAGCCAAGCAGCGCCACCGTGGCGTCCATCGCCGACTCGAACGAGCCCTCGGCGTTGGCTGCGACGATCGCGTTCGTCCACTCATCGAAGTTCGCCCGCGTCTCGGCCGGAACACCGAGGTAATGAGCGACGACGAACGACGGCAACGGCTTGAAGAGCACTTCGACGATGTCGACTGGCGAACCACCCGCATCGGCCACCCGATCAAGGCACGCATCGACGAACGCCCCCACAGCGTCCTCGATCTGACTCACACGGCGCGGTGTCATCTGCTTGCCGACAAGCCGTCGCATCGCCGTATGGTTGGGAGGATCCATCATCACGATGGGTTCCTCGCCGGCGTCGAACATCGTCATCGCAGCGGCGTTGGGTGTGAGGCCCTGGGCCGACGAAAATGTCTCCGTGTTGCGCACAGCGCAGAACACATCGTCAAAACGCGACAGCACGTGAAAGTCGGTGTTGTCGCCCACTGCCGGGACGAAGTGCACCGGCGACTCGTTGCGCAGCCGCCGGTAGTCAGCCCACGGCGAACGCCATGCCTCACCACCGCGCAACGCGAACGTGATGTCACCCACTTATTGACCCTACGAGACAAGGCATGTCGCTACGAAAAGCGAACGAGCCGTCCCGTCCAGTGATGGGGGCCGACGGCGACTACCCCAGCAGTTCGTCGAGTTGCTCTGCGATCGCTTCAGGCGGAACACCCGGGGAAAACCGGGCCACAGCTTCGCCTGCTGAATTGACAAGAAACTTCTCGAAGTTCCACGTGACATCTGGGCTTTCGCGCTTGCCGGGCTGTTCCGATTTGAGCCACTGGTACAGCTCTGCAGCGTCATCGCCGTTTACATCGATCTTGGCGAACATCGGGAAATCAATGCCGTAATTGTCGACGATGAAGGAACGGATTTCTTCGGCGGATCCGGGCTCCTGCTGCCCGAACTGATTGCACGGAAAACCGAGGACACGAACCCCGTTGTCATCGTGATGAAGCGCACGCAGACCTGCGTACTGAGGCGTGATGCCTCAAGCGGAGGCGACGTTAACGATGAGGCAGGCCTGATCGGCGAAGTCCGAGAAGGGCACCTGCTCACCCTCAAGCGACGTCATGGTGAGGTCGTGGAATCGGCTCATGGCGCTGAAGGTTATACGACGCAAGGGGCGGTTAGCGGGGTTACGCCTTGGTGCGTTTGGCCGACCAGTGCGCCGTTGCCCCGGTGGCTTGGTACCGGACCGGTCGATCCTCGGGACCAAGTATCTCGGTTGCGAGCCACAGCCGTTTGAGCCAACGGACTCGGCCAGATTCCGTGTCGTCGACGTACTCCCGACGTCCATGCAGCACGTGGTAGTTGTTTACGAATTGCATGTCGCCCGCTTCGAAGGTCATCTCGACCCAATGGCCGGGGTCGTCGACCAGCGCTGAGTAGGCCTTCATCGCCGCCCTCTGCGTGGCGGTGAGCCGGGGCGCGGACTCGTGGCGCTGCGACGCCAGGATGAATTGTGGGATGTAGCGAACGAACAGGCGCCCGCCCTGCCGGCTGAACGCAGGCACGTGGTAGTAGGGCTTGCCGTGTGAGGCCTGCTCCCCTCGGAAGTCGTAGGGCAGCCCCTCGTAGAGGGCGCCTGCGAGTTCGGGATCCGATGCCGCCAGCAGGTTGTGGCATAGCAGGGCGTTCGAGATCAGGCTCTCGCCCCCCGATTCGCCCGGGTCGAGACAAAGCAGCCCAACAAGATCCGAGCCGTCGGAATGGAACCCGAGCGCACTTCCGCCGATCTCGTTGCCGCGAGCGGTGGGGTCGTCGAGCGCCTTGCCTTGATCCTTCACATCGCCGAGCAGATGGCCCTTGGCGTTCTGTGCCCACGGCACGCCGAGGTGCGTGCCGACACCCCAGTAGATCCACGATGCATCGTCGGCACCGAGCCGATCGACGGGCAGGCCCGAGATCCGTTGGAAACCGCGGCCGTTGATCAATTGCTCGGAGATCTCTGCGAGCATCGGCACGAGTGTGTCGAGCGGGAAGAGCGCTTTGGTGACGTCGAGCACGTCGTCGACGTGCGCGCGAGCGTGGGCCAACGCCTCTTCGAGCTCGGTGATCTCGTCGGCGGTGAGGTGATGGGTCCAGACCTCAGGATTGGCGACATCGGCCGCTCGCCATTCGGCGTGGCGTTCGAGTGGCTGGACCTCGTCGGCGGTGAGTGCCGTTGCCATGGTGTTCTCTCTCGGGTCAGGCCGTCGGCCCACGTTGGGCACCGCGAACGAGTCGCCCTGGGAGTTCCCCTGTCGCTTCACCCTCGGTGTAGGTCTCGACACCGGCGACGATCGTGTGACGGTAACCATCAGCGCGCTGCACGACCCGGCGGCCACCGGCCGGCAAGTCGTAGAGCAGTTCGGGTTGATGCACCCGCAGTCGGTCGAAGTCGATGACGTTGAGATCGGCGCGGTAGCCGGGGGCCAGCACGCCACGGTCGAAGAGTCCGACGAGACGAGCGGTGTCACGGGCCTGACGCTGGATCAGGAACTCGACATCGAGACGCGCTCCGTATCGATCTCGGCCCCAGTGCTGCAGCAGGGTCGTCGGGAACGAACTGTCGCAGATGGTGCCGACATGGGCACCTCCGTCGGAGAGCGCTGGGACGGTGTACGGATGCGAAAGCAGTTCGTGGGTGCCGTCGAGGTTGCCCTGGCCGAAGTTCGAGAAGGGCACCCACAACATCGCTGTGCCGTCGTTCTCGAGAAGCGCATCGAGCGCCACCTCGGCCGGCAAACACCCTTCCCGAGCAGCGATGCCAGCCATCGAATTCGCCGGGTTCGGCTCGTAATTCGGCGACTCGCCAAGGGCGAACATAGTGTCGAATTTCTCGATCAGGCGACCGCCGACCGCCTGCATTTCCTTCCCGCCAGCCGCAGCGAGCAGTCGCTCGCGGAACGCAGGGTCGTGCAGGGCGGCAGTGCGCTCAGTCGTCGGGAGTCCGGCGACCTCGCGGTACACCGGGTTGGCGAGGAATGGGTTGAGCGTGCACTCGAAGCCAAGGAGCACACCGATCGGACGCACGGCCGTCTGACCGGTCACGGTGAGGCCGTCGGCTCGGGCGGTCTCGATGTGGTCGAGGATCGCCCGGTGGTACGCATAGCCACGGGGCGATTCGACGAGCGTGAAACTGATCGGCCGACCCGATGACTCGGTCATCGCCCGCACGATCGCGAATTCGCCGTCGATGTCGGTGAAGTCGCTCACCAGTTGCAACACACCTGTGCCAGTCGTGCCGATGGCCTCGGCGATGCCCACGAGTTCCCCGCGTGCGGCCGTGAGGGTCGGAGTTGGCTCGCCGAGTGAGGTCTTGTGATTCTGCGTGCGACTGGTGGTGAAACCGAGGAAGCCGGCGGTTACACCTTCGGCGGCGAGTCGGCCCATCTCGGCGATGTCGGACGGCGTGGCATCCTCACCCTTGGCACCCCGCTCCCCCATCACGTGCAAGCGCAGCGCTGCGTGAGGCACCTGAGCAGCGATGTCCATGTCCTTCGCTCCCTCGAGTGCACCGAGGTACTCCGGTAGCGAGTTCCAGTTCCACGAAAGGCCCTCGTGAAGCGCCGTGCCGGGGATGTCCTCAACGCCTTCCATCAACTGCACGAGACGCTCGTGGTCGGTATCGTGCACGGGGGCAAACCCGACACCACAGTTGCCGAATACCACCGTGGTGACGCCGTGCCACGACGACGGTTGCATCGTGGCCTCCCACGTCGCCTGGCCGTCGTAGTGGGTGTGCACATCGACGAAACCCGGCGCAACGAGTGCGCCGTCGGCGTCGATCTCTCGACGGCCAGACCCATCCACTGCGCCGAGCTCGACCACCACGCCATCGGAGACCGCGACGTCGGCGATACGTCGAGGCGCGCCGGTTCCATCGATGACGGTGCCGCCGCGAACCACCAGATCGTGCTCAGCCATCTGCCAATGATGGTCGGAACCTGTGGCTCACGTCACATTCATCACAGGCTGAGGAACGGATGCCCAGGCCTGCCGTCCTTTGCCTCGCTACCGAGGTTGCTGCCGTGGGTGAACTCGGCGCCTTCACGATGTCGGCGCCGCTGATGAAACGGTGGCTTCCACGAGGCGCTTGGCCCGTATTCGTCATGCCGCGATTCCTCGCCGGCGACGGCTCCACCCTGCCGTTGCGACGCACCCTCGACCGACTCGGCCACATCACCTACGGCTGGGGCCTCGGTCGCGACCTTGGCCCCACGCCAGAAATCCTCGACGGCATCGTCAAGCGCGTCGACGAACTCCACCAGGAGCACGGCTCGATCGATGTCGTCGGGTGGAGTCTCGGTGGCATCTTCGGTCGCGAACTGGCCCGGGTTGCGCCTCACGCGACCTGGAAGGTGATCACGATGGGAAGCCCGTTCCAGATCGAGACACCCTCCGACTCCAGCGCGAGCCTGCCTTAAAGGGCGCTCCGACACCTCCACGCCCCACACCTCGAGATACGCGTGCCGGCCTACGTGCGCGACGATCTCCCGGTGCCGACCACCTCGGTCTACACCCGCGCTGACAGAGTCGTGCGCTGGGCCAACTGTCTCAATCACGACACCGAGACGAGCGAGAACGTCGAGGTCTACGGCAGCCACTGCGGACTCGGCTTCAACCTCGCCGCACTCATCGTGGTGGCCGACCGACTCGCCCAACCGCTCGATCAATGGCAACTGTTCCAGGTGCACCGATCACTGCGACGCCTCTTCCCGGCCGCAACGACCTTCCCACGCCAACGGCTGAGACGGCGGCCAGGATCACCTGGCGTGGAGACCGGCGTTCCTCGACGAGTCCCTGAACCTCATCAGGCCAACTCAGGTCGATCGCGGAACTGTTCAAGCGCCTCAGGGTTCGCGAGTGCCTCGACGTTGGCGATCGGACGACCGACGATCACGTCGCGCACGGCGAGTTCGGTGATCTTGCCGCTGCGAGTACGGGGGATATCGGTGACCGTCGCGATGACCGCCGGAACATGGCGGGGCGTTACCTCCCTGAGGATCTTGCCGCGAATGCGACCACACAACTCCTCGTCGAGTTCATGGCCCGCCGCCATCTTCACGAACAACACGATGCGGGTGTCATTCTCCCACGGCTGACCGACGACCACGCTCTCTTCGATCTCGGCCATCGTGTCGACCCGCCGGTAGATCTCCGCCGTCCCGATCCGCACACCGCCCGGGTTGAGGGTCGCATCGGAGCGGCCCGAAATCACATACCCGCCGGCCTCGCTTGTCGAGATGAAATCCCCGTGGTGCCACAGACCCTCGAACCGGTCGAAGTAGGCGGCGTCGTAGCGGGCGTGATCAGGATCGTTCCAGAACCGCAACGGCATCGACGGGAACGGTGTGCGACATACCAACTCACCCTCGACCCCGACCGGAACAGATGCTCCGTCGGTATCGACGACGTCGACGGCAAGGCCGAGCGCGGGCACCTGGATCTCCCCGGCATGCACGGGCAACATCGGGTTACCGATCACCAAACACCCGCAGAGATCGGTGCCACCAGAGATCGACGCCAAGTGAAGATCGGACTTGATCGCGTCGTACACAAACCGAAACCCCTCGGGCGACAACGTCGAACCGGTCGATGCCAAGGTGCGGACCGTGCCGAGATCATGGGTGTCGGCCGGCCGAATTCCGGCGTTCGCGCACGCGTCGAGAAACTTCGCCGACGTGCCGAAGAAGGTCACCCCGACCTCGTCGGCAAGATCGAAGAGTCGGTTCGCGTCCGGGTACGTCGGCGCGCCGTCGAACAGCACCAGCGTCGCTCCGGTCGCAAGCCCGGACGCGAGCCAGTTCCACATCATCCAGCCTGCCGTCGTGAAGTAGAAGACCCGATCGCCGGGGCCGAGGTCGGAATGGAAGACATGTTCGGTCAGGTGCTTCAGCAGAACACCGCCGGCGCGGTGCACGATGCACTTGGGCTTGCCGGTGGTGCCTGACGAGAACAGCACGTACCACGGGTGGTCGAACGGCAACGGCACGAACGTGATCGGTGTTGGCTCGATCGCGTCGAGCCATCCAGGCTCGACGACGATCGATGCCCGAAGGGATGGCAGCGCCGAAACGATCTCATCGAGCCGGCCAGCGCAGTCGTGGCGCTTGCCGTTGTAGGCGTAGTCCGGAACCGAGAACAGCACGGTCGACTCAATCTGCCCGAAACGATCGATCACGCCGTCGGTCCCGAAGTCCGGTGAAGTACTCGCGAAGACCGCCCCAAGACCGGCGCACGCGAGCATCACCGCATAGGTCTCTGGCCGGTTCGGCAGCCATGCGACGACCCGGTCGCCGACCTCGACGTCCGCGTCTCGCAGCAGCACCTGGATCCGGCCGACCATGTCGTGGAGTTCGGCACGGGTCACATTGACCGCCTCGCCGTCTTCACCCCGGAACACGATCGCGTGTTCGTCAGACGGATCGCGGAGCAGGTTCTCGGCCACATTCAGGGTGGCGTCCGGAAGGAACCGGTGATCACGCAACCGCGGCCCGGGTTCGTGCAACCGCTCGCCCCGATCACCGATCACGCCGAGTTCATCCCAGACCATCGCCCAGAACTCGCCCGGATGCTCGATCGACCAGGCGTGCAGCGTCGAATAATGCTCCGCCGGGTCACCACCGAACACCAGACCGTGCTCAGTCGCGCAACGAGCAACGAGGCGATGGAGATTCGCACCGGCGATCCGATCGGCATCCGGTGTCCACAAGGGCGCAAACATCATGTCCGCCACACTACGGTCTCGGCGTGGCCAGCCTCCCCCGACCACTCGTTCGTCGACCGACCATGATCGGTGCCGCAACGCTGCTTGCGCTCGGTTTGGCCGTCCTCACCCCGATCACCATCCCGCTGCTCTACCTCGTCGATCTCACCACCGGTTCGTTCCAGGGGCGTCGGGTGCGGACGTACCTGCTGATCACGGCCACCCTGTGGACTGAACTCGTCGGCGTCATCGGCGCAGCGGCGCTCACCGTCTGGTTCCTCAATGGTCGACGCAACCCCGATGGCTGGCTGTCGGCGAACTACCGACTCGAGTTCTGGTGGTGCAAGCGCCATGTCACCAACCTCGGCGCGTTCGCCGGCGTCTCGATCACGATGCCGGATCCATCGCCGCTCGCTGGTGGCCGAAGCATCATGGTCGCCCGACACTCCAGCCACATCGACGCCATCGTTCCCTTGCTCGTGCTCGAGGACGCCGACCGACTCGCGCGCTACACCCTCAAGGAAGACCTCAAGTGGGCCCCGGCAATGGATCTCGTCGGCGACCGCACACCGAATGTGTGGATCAACCGGTCCACACCAAGCTCAGAAATGTTCCAGCAGATCGAACAACTCGCCGCCAAGATGCCCGACAACAGCACCTGTGTGATCTTCCCCGAGGGAACCTTCCGCACACAGGAACGTCACGAGGCGGCAATCGAACGGCTTCGGTCCAGCCGAGACGATCTCGCCGACAAGGCGAATGGGCTCCGCTACGTCCTCCCGCCCCGCCCCGCTGGAACGCTCGCCTTGATGCGTGGCGCTCCGGACGCCGACATCATCGTCTTGGCGAATGTCGGCGTTGAGGGCAGGAGTTCGATCAAGGAGATCATCGCCACGATCACCGACAAGCGACCCATTGAGGTTCGCGCCGTCCGCTATCCGCGATCGACCGTCCCGACCAACGACGAAGAGATCAACGCATGGCTGATCGAACGCTGGATCGAGATGGACGACTGGATCCACCATCGCGTTCTTGAACGCACCGCTGCGCCGGAGGAAACCAAGCCATGAGCAGCCCCGCCGCCGATCCCTCCGATCTCGCCTTCGCGATCGAACTCGCCAAGGACGCCGGCGCCAGCACGCTTGCGTGGTTTCAGAGCGCCATACTGACCGTGGAGCGCAAGGGAGATGGTTCGCCGGTGACCGCCGCCGACCTCGCCGCCGAAGCACGGGTCCGAGAGCGACTTGCCGCAACGCATCCCGGTGACGGGATCATCGGCGAGGAGGACGACGACGTCGAGGGCAGCACCGGGCGGCGGTGGGTCGTCGACCCGATCGACGGCACGAAGGCCTTCACGAAGGGCGTACCGCTATACGCCACCCTGATCGCTCTCGTCGACGACCACGGGCCGGCGGTTGGCGTGATCCACCTGCCCGCCCTCGGCGAAACCATTGCCGCAGGCCGGGGCCTCGGCTGCACGTTCAACGGCACCCCGTGCCGAGTGTCGGAACACGAAACGCTCAACGGTGCATACGCCAACACCAGCGGCTTCGGATACTGGCCTTCAGCGGCACTGCAGCGGGTACTCGACAGCGACGTCGCGTTTCGAACGTGGGGCGACGCCTACGGCTACGCCCTGGTCGCCACCGGCCGCGCCGAGGCGATGATCGACCCCCTCGCCAACCCGTGGGACATCGCCCCGATGGCCGTAATCATCCCCGAAGCGGGTGGACGCTTCTCCAACTTCGACGGCGTTGAACAGCCCGACTCGTGGAACCGCAACAGCGGCGTCGCCACGAACGGCGTGATCCACGACAACCTCATCGGACTCTTCACCGACTGAGTGGGACGCCCTCGCTGAGTTTCGCTTAGTTGTCCATGAAGAACGCTTCGGCGGCGGCAAACCCGCGATCGGGCTCCTCTGGCGGAACACCGATTGCGTTCGCGCACGACACGCCGGCCTCCGGTGCCGTCTCGGACACTCGGCCGAGTTGTCGATCGAAGAACTCGGCGACCGCCGGGTCGGCGGTCGAAATCACCGCTAGCTGACGTTGCCAGGCGGTGAGCACGAGCGGGTGCTTCAGAC
>CAJWHS010000057.1 GCA_913041415.1 uncultured Acidimicrobiaceae bacterium
TGTACGGCACCTGGAAGTACCGGCCGGTGGTCGGCAGGATCAGGATCCCGTAGCCGTCGATGAACTCTGGAAAGATCCCGATCGAGTCGTCGAAGCGGCCCTGCTCGCGAACGTCGGCGGCAGTGAGTTCGTAGCGCGACACGAGCTTGCGGGTGTCGCGGATACCGATGGTCATGCCATAGTTGCGGAGCTTCGCGTTCTCGCAGCCGGGGGTGTACCGGCGCAGGGCGTCGATCGCCATGAGCGCCTGGCGGCGTCCCTCGATCTCGCCCTTCGTGAGCGACCACACATTGGTGCCGTCGATCTCGGGCATGTGCACGACGTTTAGATAGGTGAGGTCGCCCTGATCGGAGATGGCGCCCCAGGTGCCACCAAGCGTCTTGAGATCTACAGGGACGTGGCCGGCGTCTTTGGCCCGGTCGAAGGGCTTCGAAAGCCACGGGGAGAACATGTCGTCCTCTTTGCCGGTGGTCTCGACCGCCCACTCGTCAGCGCCCGCCCAAGAGAGGTAGGTCTGCGGATCGTCCTTCACGCCTTGGATGAACGCCGCCTTGTCGACACCGGTCATGTGAAACATCACTGACGCGGCCTGCATCTCTTCGAGCGGCGTTTTCCGAGTCGAGGTGCCGACTCGGTGGGCGATGTCGGCGTCGCCAGTGGCGTCGATCACCACCCGACCGAGCACGGCGTGACGCCCGGACTTCGACTCGACGATCACGCCGATGATCGCGTCGTCCTCGACGATTGGGGCGACGACCATGGCGTGGAGCAGTGGCTGGATCCCCGCTTCGGCGACCATGTTGTCTGCCACGTTCTTGAACCCTTCGGCGTCGAGCGCATGACTGTCGCTCTGGGGTTCGGGCTGCGCCGCGCCGGCCGCCTTCGCCCGCTCTTCGAACTCGATGCCGATGCCCTCGGAGTCCTCGGTCTGTTCGTGGCGATACCAGGCGAAGCCCTCGACCCCGACCTGGGTGATGTTGCCGCCGAAACAGCCGTTGCGTTCGAGGAGAAGCACCGACACCCCGGCGCGGGCGGCACCGATTGCGGCGGCGAGGCCACCCGGTCCGGAGCCGACCACGAGGACGTCGGTGCTTGCGAGCACCTCCAGAGTGCGGGCAGGTTCGGTGATCACACCATCGATGGGCGAAGCGGTCATGTGCGGTCGAGCGTACCGAGGTCGTGGCCGGAGGTCGATGGTGTCTCGTCAGGCCAGTTGGTGCGCCACACCGCGGCAGAGATTGCACCGACCGGCATCGGTTTGGTGGTGTAGCCGGCTCGGCGGGGGAGCAGAGGTTCGACAACAACGTCGTGATTTGGCACGACGAAGAACGGGAAGGAGTAGCGCTCTTGCCCATCGCGGTTCACGACCCGATGTGGCGTTGCGACGTATTCGCCCCCTGACCACAGCTCAAGCATCTCGCCGACGTTCACGACCAGTGCGTCGGATGGCGTATCGGGGGTGATCCAGTCGCCGTTGCGGGACCGCACCTCGAGGCCGGGCACGTCACCAGGGTGCAGCAGGGTGATGACGTTCGTGTCCTTGTGGGGGTGGATCCCCATTGCGTCGCTCGCAGGCGGCAGGGCTGGGTAGTGCAGCAGGGTCATGTTGGTGAGCGGGGTGGTGTGCCAGCTTGCGAACACGTCGGGGTCGATGCCGAGCCCATCGGCGTACGCCGCCATGATCGGGGCGGCCGCCCGGTCGCACGCAGCCCAGTACTGGCGGATCACGGCCCGCAGCTCGGGGAGGTCAGCTGGCCAACGGTTCGGTCCGTAGAGATCGCACGCAGCCATGACGGAGTGGCCGGGAGGGCACTCCCAGTGGAGCTTGTAGCCCTCGTACCGGTCGCCCCGGTCACCGTTGGCCTCGACGCGGTTCGGAGTGAAGAAGCCCAGTGGGATGAACCCGCGGTAGTTGCAGGGCTCGATCATGAGCTCCCGCTTCTGGTCGTTCGAGCAGGCAAACAGGGTCCGCAGTGTGCTGCGGACCCTGTCGAAGAGTGTCTCCGGAATGCCGTGTCCGACGACGGATACGAAGCCAGTGTCCCGGCTCGCCCGACGCAGTTCGGCGGCGAAGTTGCCCGCCTTGGCGTCGAGGACCGGGATCACGGGGTCAGGAGGCCTGTTTGCGCACGACTCGGGTGTTGCCGACGCGGTCATAGACGCTGCGATTCTCAGCGTCGTTGTTGATCAGGAAAATCGATCCGATCCCGGCACCGAGCATGATCAGCCAACCGATCAGCGGAAGGTTGCCGAGCAGGTCTGGGATGCTGCGCATGAACGCACCGCGTAAGCCGACCGGGGTCGTGCCGTCCTCCTCGGTGATGCGAAGGCCGAGCAAGAGCTTGCCGGGTGTTGCGCCAAACTGGACGACCAACCAGAGATACACGGCGTAGATCAGCACGCCGATCAGGAGGCCCCCGCCGGCGCCTGCGGAGAGGGCGTAGGCGATCACGAAGAACACGGCGAAGACGATGATGCCGTCGAGGAGGGCCGCGCCGAGTCGCACGCCGAGAGTGGCGAACGGCTGGTCGGGTTCGGTCGCAGCACCGGGTGGAGTCGGGGGTGTCGCGCTCGGTGAGGCGGGGATCGGATCGCCGACCCACTGCTCACCGTCCCAATACCGGACGGTGTTCGGTGGATCGCCTTCGGCGGGGTAGTGGCCGGGGGGTTGACTCATGTCGAGTCCTCTCGAAGAGGTGGTGTGTTCAGGTCAAAAGTAGTGCACCTACAGTGGGGGTTGTGGCCTCAGACGACTTCTCCCCGGTAACCGACGACCTCGTCGCTAGAAATCGCGCCACGCCAGCGTCGGCCCGCTCCGATCTGCCTGCTGCGCCGGCGCTCAAGGTCGCGGTCGTTGCCTGCATGGACGCGCGGATGGACATCCACGAGATCCTGGGGCTCGACAACGGCGACAGCCACATCATCCGCAACGCCGGCGGGATCATCACCGACGACGTCATTCGCTCGCTGTGTCTCTCCCAGCGTGCGCTCGGCACTCGCGAGATCATCCTGCTCCACCACACGAAGTGCGGTGTGTGTGGCGTGATCGAAGAGGAGTTCCGAGCCGAACTCGAAGCCGAGTACGGCGTCGCCCCTGAGTGGTCCTGCGGTGGTTTCAGCGACCCGTACCACGACGTGCGTCGCTCGATCGAACTCCTCAGGGACTCGCCCTTTGTTCCGCACACCGACCATGTGCGGGGCTTCGTCTACGACGTCGACACCGGCCTGGTCGACGCGGTCGACTGATCTCAGATTCCGTCGAGCAAGGCATCGACGGCGTTCGCAACCGCGTCGGCGACCAGCGTCAGTGACGCCGCGCTCGTCACCTGCGCCGTCGTGTCCTCTGGCGTGTGGAACGCAACGCCGCTGCCGGTGAAGGACAGCATCGGCACGTCGAGGTCGCAGAACACCTCCGACTCGCCGAGCCATGACTCGGTCGCCGGGCGGAAGATGAATGCCGCCGGTTCGAGCGCTGCGCCGATTCGCTCAGCGGATTCGCCGCCGGCATCGGTCATGGCGAGTCGGGTCGGGATCAGGTGTCGGCTGCCGTCGTCGGCCGGTTCGTCGACGGCGATCGACGCACCGACATGGATCACGGCCACCGGTCGTTCGTCGTGCTCGGCACGCCGTGCGGCGGCCCACTGGCGCACCCCGAGATAGTCGAGTTCGTGCCCGCCGGTTGCGAGGACGAGCAGCGGCCGGTCGGCGAACCGCTCGACGAGGTCAAGGAGCACGGCGACTCCGGTGCCCCGCTCACCGGCGCAGTCGAACCAGCCGGTGAGCGGCGTCGTGATCAGCAGCGGTGGGCCCTCAAGGTCGTTGCGGGCCTCGAGGTTGGTTGTGAGCGCCGGTACGATTCGCGCATCGAGGCGGAGCCGGACCGTGTCAGCGGCGTTGAGCCGCGCATGGTCGCGGCCGGCGACGAGCACGGTCGGGCGGCCGTCGTGGGCACGGGCCTCTCGGTTGACCGCCACGAGCGAACCGTCGGGATGCTCGGTGGCGATCACCAGCGCAGCGGTGGCGGCGGCGTCTGTTGTGTGGTCGAGGTCGTGATCGCGGCCTCCGGCGTGGGCGTCGGCCAGGACGACCTCGACATCCGTGGTGTCGATCGAGCCGGTCCACTCGTAGAAGAACGGAAGGTGGTCGATCTCGACCCCGTCGGCGGTCAGGGTCGAGTCGGTGACATAGCGGTCGAACGGCGCATCGAGCCGGGTCGTGCTCAGTCCGAGCGCGGCGAAGCGGCCCTCCATCCAGTCGACGACGGCCCGGTCGACGTCCGTCCCGGCCCGATGGATGCCGAACCCCTCATAGATTTCGACGATGCGTCGGAGTTCCTCCCCCTGCATCGGCTCATCATGAACGGGAGTGGCGTTCGGCGCCAGCGGGAACTGCGACGACAATGCGCCTACGATCGTCGCTATGCAGTTTTCGTGCCAGCCATCCCAGTTCACCGACGAGGCCGAGGCGCTCGCCATTGCCGAGGCCCGAGGTGAGCACCCGGTTGCGCTCGACATCGACGCCGTGGAGAACGAGTTCCATTGGCATGACTTCCAGTCGACGACCTACATCGTCAGCGGCGGGCTCACGATCGATGTCCGTGACACCGGCGAGCGGTTCGTGTGCGGCCCGGGCACGGTCATCTCAGCCGAGACACCGCACATCGTCCACCGGGAGACGAGCAACGGTTACCGCGCCGTCTTCGGTTTCGATCGCAACCCGCGTGAGCTGACGATGCCGATCGACAAGCCGGCTGATACCCACCCATCGTTCAGCGCCTAGTCGCCGGCTGTCAGGCGCGACTCGTCCGGCGTCGTCCTCAGAGCTCCGGGGTGAGGTGATGGTACGGACGCGCAGCTTCCATAGCGGCGGCCATCTCAAGAAGTTCACGGTCGGCGCCCGGACGGCCGACGAGTTGGAGGCCGGCAGGTAGACCGTCATGGAATCCGGCGGGGATCGAGATTGCGGGGCACTCGGTGGCGGTGATCACGCAGCACGACATCATCCAACCGAGGTAGTCCGGCATCGCCTGACCGGCGACCTCGGTGGGGAACTCCTGGTCGGCAGGGAAGGGCAGCACCTGTGTGGTCGGCAGCGCCAGCACGTCGACCCGATCGAAGAGTTCGATCACCGTTTCGCGGAGTCCGACGCGAAGCCGTTCCATCTCCATGATGTCGTCGACGGTGAGTGCGAGGCCGTACGCCATGTTCTCGCGGATCGTGTCCTTGAGTAGGTGGTGGCGATCGGCGGGGATGTCGGCGGCGAGCTGGCGAAAGCCGAGGCCCCGCACGACCCGGAAGATCTGTTCGGCGCCAGGAAGCGCGGCACCCATTTCGACGAGTTCGCCACCAGCGTCGGTCACGACGTCGGCGGCCGCCCGGGCGAGCGTCAGTGGGGCCTCATCGCAGGCGAAGGCGCCGTCGACGTCACCGATCCAGCCGACCGTTGCCGACATGGTCGTGGGCAGAGGCGAGGCGAAGCTGCTCGGATCGTCGGTGAGTGCAAGCGGATCGCGTCGATCCGGACCGGCGAGCGCGGAGAGGACGAGTGCGACATCCCCGACCGTGCGGCCCATGGGCCCCTGGACCGACAGCCGGGCGAGGCGGTGGGTCGTCGGCGCGGTCAGTGGCACCCGGCCGATGCTCGGGCGCAGCCCGACGACATTGTTGAAGGCCGCCGGGTTCCGGAGCGAACCCCCGAGGTCGCTGCCGTCCGCGATCGGTAACATGCGAGTGGCGAGCGCGACGGCGGCGCCCCCGCTGCTTCCACCGGCGCTGCGGCTGAGATCCCAGGGATTGCGGGTGAGCCCGTGGACGGGATTGAACGTGTGGCTACCGGTGCCGAACTCCGGAGTGTTGGTCTTGCCGATGATCACCGCGCCGGCAGCTTGGAAGCGGGACGCAATGAGGCCGGAGGTGCGTGCAGGCCGAGTCGAGGTCACGGTCGAGCCCGCGGAGGTCGGGAGACCGGCGACATCTTCGAGGTCTTTCACCGCCACGGGCAGGCCGTGCAACGGCCCCGCCGGCTGGGACAGCGAGTCGAGCCGAGCGGCGTCCGCGAGGATCGTCTCACGTGCTCGCCGCACCGGGATTGCATTGACGGCGCCGTCGACCTCATCGATCCGATCGAGGTGTGCTTCGACGACATCGACCGAACTGATCTCGCGGCGACGGAGTCGTTCGGCGAGCTCGGTGGCGGTGGCGGCAACGAGCGGATTCAGCACCTGCCGAGTATGGCAGTCCCGATCGTGGCCCGAAAACGGTCGGATCCCCGCCGTGAGGACGGGGATCCGGATCAGCGTGAGATGGTCGGGCAGGCGGGATTTGAACCCACGACCTCCTCGTCCCGAACGAGGCGCGCTACCAACCTGCGCCACTGCCCGTGGTGCGACTGGGAAGGGTATCGCCTCAGGCTGACGACGGCTCGTGGGCAACCAACGATTCCACGGCCCGCAGGATCTGGAAGGCGTTGAGCGGCTTCACGAGGTGGACGTCGGCCCGGGCTTCGTTGGCCAGGAACGTGTCGACCTCTCGATCGAGGAGGAGGGCGACCGGCCGAGGCTTGATCTCGCCCATCTCTTCTCGTTGCCGCACGGCGAGGCATGCGGCGACGCCGCCCATGTTGCCGATCTGGAGGTCGAGCAGCACAAGGCCCGGATCGACCTGCATGATAGCTGGCACAACGTCGACGCCCGCCCGCACACGGTGCAGGAGATAGGCGCCGGCGACCGCAGCCTCGATCTCGTCGGCGAGGGCGTCGGAATCGGTGGCGAGAAGGATGTCCGTCACGCCACGGATGGTACACGGCGCCCCCCTCCGGCCCACGTTCCGGGCGATGCAGAGGGGCGCGTGTCCCGTTCGTTGGAACGGGGTTACCATGCGGCCGTGCTTGAGATCCGTGTAGATCGTCCCGAGAGTTCTGATTATGCCCAGCTCAGCCCTGAGGGCGAGCTCGATGCGTACTCGGTCGCGGCCTTCCGCGAGGCTTTCGCCGAGCTCGGCGAGGAGGCTCGCCTGATTGTCAACCTTGGCGGGGTGCAGTTCATGGATTCCGCAGGCCTCGGTGCGCTCATCGGTGGTATCCGAAAGGTGCGCGAGAACGACGGTGTCATCGCCGTGTTCTGCGACCGAGCCAACATTACCCGCCTCCTGCACACCACCGGTTTCGATCGCATCGTGCCGGTCTGTGAGGATCTCCCGTCGGCGGTCGCCTCACTCGACGAACCCCAGAGCTGATCCGCCGCGGGGCGGACACACGCCGATCGACAGATCGAATTGTCAGCAGGTCGCTTACTGCGCATCGGCCGTTAGCAGGTCGGCGATGCGACGCAGACCATCGAGGTCGTGCACGTCGTCGTTCAACATCGGCACCCGCACCAGCACGGCATCAGGAGCGCGTTCGGTCAGGTCGGTGACGCGGTCCTCGTCGTCCGCCGCGGCAGCGGCGAGGTCGCCGAGCGCGGTTGCCGCACTGGCGCCGGGTGTGTCGGCGAGCCCGGCCCGGATGACAGCGGCCCGGTCCGCGTCGACTCCTGTGCCAGGCAGCATGCGGTTGACCACCACGCCCGAGGCGTCGAGGTCGGCGGCTCGGATCCGATCGAGGAAGTAGCGAGCTTCGTCGAGGGTGTCGCTGCGTGGCGAGGCGACGAGCACAAACGAGGTGCGGTCGTCACCGAGGAGCTCGAGAGTCGATTTGGCCCGGTCGCGGAAGCCGTCTTCCATTCCCTGGAACGCCTGAAAGAACGCAACGGCCTCGTCGACGACGGCAGCGCCCACCACCCGGGCGAGTTGGCGCAGCACGCCCTGAGCGGCCCGGTTGGCGACGCCGATCAGACCCCTGTTGGAGGCGGTGACGACCTTGTAGATCGGATTGTCGAGCAGCCTGGTGAGGAGCTTCGGCGCCTCGAGGAACGCCAGGGCGTCGCGAGTGGGGGGCGTGTCGACGACGATGAGATCCCACTCCCCGCTGCTGGAGAGCTCCGAGAGCTTTTCGACCGCCATGTAATCCTGGGTGCCCGAGAGGGTGCCGCTGATGTTCTTGTAGAAGCGGTTGCCGAGGATGCGATCGGCTTGCGCGTCGTCGTGGGCGTACCGACGTACGACCTCGTCGAACGTCGACTCGGTGTCGAGCATGAGCGCCGCAAGGGTGCCGTCCCACGGCCCGTCGATCACGGTGGGGGTGTTCGACAGATCGCCGATGCCGAGCGCGTCGGCGAGACGTTTTGCCGGGTCGATCGTCACCACACAGGCGCGGCGGCCGGCGGTCGCAGCGGCGAGGGCGGTGGCGGCCGACGTTGTGGTCTTGCCGACGCCACCCGTGCCGCAACAGATCACGACCTGGCTCTCGGCGAGAAGTTCGGCGAAGCCTGTCACCCGTCGCCCTCCTGCGGGAGTGCTTCGATGGCGGCGGTGAGCACGGTGGCGAGTTCGGCGATCTCGTCGGGCCCGATCGACGAACCGAATTGATGCGGGAGGCGGATCTGATCGAGCGGGAGCGCGGCTCCGAGCCGATCAAGCTGTTCGCGCTGGAGACGGAGCCGACCAGCACGGAAATCGGCGGCGGTAGCGAGGGCGGTACGTTCGCTGTCGGTGAGGTCGAGGTCTGGTTCGGCCGCCGGGGTGGCGAGGTCATGGTCAAGGTCATCGAGCTCGGGCAGCACGCTGTTGACCACCGCTGGGCCGAGATGCACGCCGAGGTCTTCCTCAATGGCAAAGCTCGTCTCGATCATTTCGTTGACCGGCGTCTCCTCGGGGATCGTCACCAGCACCACCTTGCAGCGGGCCGGATCGCTGATCATCTCCAGGACCTCGGCGGCTTGGCGGTGCAGCACGCCCGTCTTCGCAGCGTCCCGGACGCCGGCGGGGGAGCGAAGGAAGCCGACAGCGTGCCCGGCGGCGGGAGCATCGATCACGATGAGGTCGTAGGTGCCCGCTCCCTCGAAGGCCTTGATGCGGCCGAGGATCAGGAGATCCTTGATGCCTGGCGTGGCCGTGGCGACCACCTCGAGCAGGCCGGTTGTGGCCATCCGACCCACCAGCCGCTTGAACCCGTGGGTCTCGAGCCACTCCACGAGGGCGGCGTCAGGGGTGATCGACTTCAGGGTGATCGAGCCGTGACGAACACCATCGATCTCCGCCTCCTCGAAGACGGTCGATTCCTCGTACCCTTTGGGCTCAGCACCGAACAACGATGCTGCGCCGGAACGGCCAGCCACCTCCACGAGGAGGACGGACTGGCCAGCACGAGACGCAGCGGTGGCCACCACCGCCGCCGTGACCGTCTTCCCGACGCCCCCCTTGCCCGCAACGATCAGGACATTCGACGATGAGAAGAAATCGCTGGGTTGCATTTCCCTCCTCACCGCTGCCTTCCTTGACCGGGAGTTCATTGGCCGACGGTGGGAGTGGTCGGCCGTCGTCGCTTCGACGTCGGATTAGCCTATCGGTCGCCTTCGCGGCGCTCCTCGTCGGGGCACTGTCCGCCATGAGCCCCGCTCGGGCCCAGAACCAGGCGCAGGATCTGACCCTCGAGCCGCTCGTTTTCGACGTCGTGCAAATCTCCGGGTTCATCGATCGCATCGTGGCCGAATTCATCGAGACGTCGATCGACAACGCCGAAGCCAGCGGCAGCGGCGGCCTGATTCTTCAGATCAACAGCACTCGGGCGGTGATCTCCGACGAGCGCTTGGTCGAACTCGCCGAGAAAATCAGTGAGGCCGAGGTGCCGATCTACGCCTGGGTCGGGCCATCCGGCGCCGATGCTCGAGGAAAGGTCGCGCAGTTGATCGCTGCAACCGACGAAATCGGTGTCGCCGTCGGTGCCGAGTTCGGCGAGACGGGCGAGTTCGCCATCCCCGAGTCGCTGCTGATGCCGGCGTTCGTCGAGGTCGCCGAGTCCTTGCGTGGGAACACCGTCGATGAGGAGACCGTGATCACCTTCGGTCTCGCCGACCGGGACTCGCCGACCCTCGCCTTCTTTGCCCTTGATCTTCCGGGCTTTGCTTCCGAGATCGACACCAGCGGCGATGAAGCCGTGCGTGTGCCAGTCTCGCCGGTGCGCTTCTCGAAGCTGTCGCTCTTCGATGGTTGGATGCACACGTTCGCCAGCCCGGCGATGACCTACCTGCTGTTCTTGATCGGGGCGGCGCTGCTGGTCTTCGAGTTCTACACCGCCGGTGTCGGTATCGCCGGGGTGCTCGGCGCGGGCTGCTTCGTCATCGGCTGCTATGGCCTTGATGTTTTGCCGACCCGCCCCTGGGCGTTGGCACTGCTGATCATCGCCATGCTCGGGTATGCGGTTGATGTCCAGACGGGGGTGGCCCAACTGTGGTCAGTGATCGCCACAGCGTGTCTCGTTGTGGGTTCGCTGTTCCTGTTCGATGGGTTCGCGATCTCGTGGATCACCTTGCTCGCCGGCATCATCGGCATCTCCGTGTCGATGATCTCGGGCATGCCCGCCATGATCCGCACGCGTTTCGGCACACCGACGATTGGCCGCGAGTGGATGATCGGCACGATGGGCGAGGCCGCCGAGGACATCAAGCGTGAGGGTGTCGTCACGATCGAAGGCGCGCCCTGGAAGGCGCGTGTCAATCGCACCACGCCGATCGCCAAGGGAGACCCGGTTCGGGTCGTCGCCATCGAAGGGCTCTATCTCGAGATCGAGCCCGAGGAGGGTGGCGCCCGCGACTACCGCGAGATGCGTGGCGACGCCGACGGCACTGACGCCGATTGATCGTTGCGCACCGTTTGCGACGCGGCCTTGTGCGTCTCAGGCGCCAGGAGGCATAGAATTGCCTACGCCGTACTGAAATAAGTGTATAAGTACGCTCTGTGGTCAAGTCGCACCCGAATCCCACCCAAAACGTTTGTGACTAACGTCAGAAGCTGGTAATTCGTTGTGAGAAGTCGGGAGTCGTCGTCAGGAGTTGCTATGGCGCTCACCACCAGTCAGGCAGAATGGCAGCCCAAGGCAGCATGCCGTGGGCCACAAGCTGCCGTCTTCTTCCCGCCCACCACCCCGGAGCGTCGCGACGAGAAGCGATTCCGTGAAACGATCGCCAAGGGGATCTGTGAGGAGTGCTGCGTCCGGGACGAGTGCCTCAACTACGCGATGAAGATTCGCGAGCCGCACGGCATCTGGGGCGGCCTCTCCGAGACCGAGCGCCGGCACCTCTCCAACGCCTGAACCAGTGTCGCTCGGCGGGCTGCTCAGAGCTGGGGCAGGCGCGGCCCAGCGACCCTTAGATCGCTGCGACGACGGGTCACGCCCGTCTCGTCGAGCCGGGTGATCAAAGGGATCGCGAACTTGCGCGTGGTGCCCCACGCATCGCGGGCCTCGGCGACGGTGATCCCATCGGGTTGATCGGCCAACAACCGAGCCACGACCCGGGCCGCCTCGTCGATGGCGCTCGCTGCGAAGACCACGCCACCCTCCTGCACAAGCGCGCCGCGACGGACGAGTTCGCGGATCTCGGCCGGGTTGGCGTCGTCGAGGTCCGGAGGCGCAAACGGATCGGTTTCGAGTCGCGCGACCAAGTCGCTGTCGGCCAGGACGTCGATCGAGTCGGCGGCCCTGGCCCGTGCTCCATCGATGGTGATGTCGTCGAGCGCCTCGAGCATGGCTCGCTCGAACTCGTCGAGCGAAGCGATCTCGAGTCCGAGATCCCCCGCGCCCGCAACGGCCTTGCGCAGTTCATCGGCCTTGTTGGCCAAGGCGGTGGGATCGACCGCCCACCGGCCGACGTCGGGTTCCCGGAGTTCGCCGGTGAGTCGGCGGAGGTGATCGACTTCGACGCGGCCTCGCTCGCGGACCACCCGCTCAACGTCGCGATCGGGATTCGCCTGCGACGCCGGAACGATCGGATCGACGTCAAGGATCTCGCCGCCGCCGAGTGTGACACCCTGGCCCGACTCGCGGAGGATGAAGCGGTCGCCGGGCACGAGCGGGAGACCGATCGGCAGGTGCATCCGGACGGCACCGGTGGCCCCCGGTTCGATCGCATCGGGTCCGAGCACGCGAACGCGGACGGGATGCTCGCCTGAACCCAGGTAGAGCAGGTGCGCCCCGCGCCGGGTTACTGGCCGGTCGAGCGATTCGAGCACTCGCAGGCTGGCATCGACCGTGCGGGTGACATGCCAGTCGTCAGGCCGCACAAGTACGTCACCGCGGCGGAGCTGGTTGCGCGAGACGCCGGAGAGGTTGGCCGCGACGCGGTTGCCGGGCCCGACCTTCGTGCGATCGGCGTACTGGCTCTGCAACCCCCGCACCCGGACGGCGGTGTGCTGCGGCAGCAAGGACAGCTCGTCTTCGACCCGCACCATCCCGCCGGTGAGCGTGCCGGTAACGACCGTGCCGGCGCCCTTGGCTGCGAACACGCGGTCGATCCAAAGGCGAGGCTTCTTGTCATCCCTCGCGGTGGGGGTGACGTCGAGGAGTCGGTCGAGCGCCGCCTTGAGGTCGTTCATCCCGTGCCCGTCGATCGCGTCGACAGGCACGATGGGTGCGTCGGCCAGGAAAGTACCTTCGGTTCGGTCGGTGATCTCCATCTGGGCGATCGTGGCCAGTTCATCATCGACGTGGCCGACCTTGGTCAGCGCAACGATGCCGTGGCGGATGCCGAGAAGGCTGAGGATGCGAAGGTGCTCCTCGCTTTGGGGTTTCCAGCCTTCGGTTGCAGCGACGACGAAGATGCACGCGTCGACACCACCGACGCCCGCGAGCATGTTCTTGAGGAAGCGGACGTGGCCGGGCACATCGATGAACGAGACGCCCCGGCTGGACGGCAGTTTTGCCCCGGCAAATCCGAGGTCGATGGTCAGGCCACGGGCCTTTTCCTCCTCGAGACGGTCGGGGTCGGTGCCAGTGAGTGCTTTGATCAGGGTGGACTTGCCGTGGTCAACGTGACCGGCGGTGGCGACGACGTGCATCAGATGGCGCTCAGGAGCGAGCGGAGCACGCCGGCGACGACCTTGTCGTCGTCGGGGTGGATCGTGCGCAGATCGAGCACGGTCGTCTCGACGGCGGAGCTGTCGCCATGGTTGACCCGGGCGATGATCGGGTGGTCGAGCTCGCGCAGTGCCTCGCGCTGGTCGCCTTCGACAGCGATACCGACCGAGGGGATCTCCACGCCGGGAAGGGTGCCGCCGCCGGGCGTGGACATGACATCGATGATTTCGCCAACCCCGAAGGCATCGGCCCGCTTTCGGAGCTGGTCGATGGTGAGCGAGGCCATGCGCCAGAACGGAATCGCGTCGCCGTCCTCGGCCAGATAGGCGATCGCGGTTGCCTGCAGGGCGGCTAGCACGAGCGAGCCAGGCCGAAGCGCCCGGGCAAACGGATGCGCGGCGCACTTCCGGACGAGTTCGGCGTCGCCCGCAATAATCCCGGCCTGCGGTCCGCCGAAAAGCTTGTCGCCGGAGAACATCACGAGGCCAGCCCCACCGTCGAGGGTCTGGCGGGCGGCGGGCTCGTCGGCCAGCCAGCCGGGCGGATCGCCCTTCAGCCAGGGGCACCGGCTGTCGAGCAAGCCCGAGCCGATGTCGGCGACGAGCGGGGCGTTGAGTCCGGCGAGCTGGGCTGTTGTGGGCGCCTCGGTGAAACCGACGATTGTGAAGTTCGACTGGTGGACCCGCAACACGACGGCGACATCGTTGTTGGGGTCGTCGACGGCGCTGCGGAAGTCGTCGACGCGGGTGCGGTTGGTCGTGCCGACCTCGATGAGATTGGCGCCGGACCGGGCCATCACGTCGGGGATACGGAAACCGCCGCCGATCTCGACCAGCTCGCTGCGGCTGACGATGACGTCTCTGCCTTCGGCGAGACCTCCGAGGCCGAGCAGAACGGCGGCGGCGCAGTTGTTGACGATGATGGCGTCCTCGGCGCCGCAGGCTCTAGCGATCAGCGCGCCAGCGGTGGCCATGCGCGAACCGCGCTGGCCGGTGGTGAGGTCAAGTTCGAGGTTGGTGTAGCGCTCGGGCTGCTCCCACGCCATCGGAGCCCGCCCGAGGTTGGTGTGCAGGATCGTGCCGGTGGCGTTGATGACGGGGCGCAGCATCTGTCGGCTCGTGGCAACCGCATTCGTCCGGGCGGAATCGGGGGCGCCAGTCGCAATCGCAGCTCGGGCTGCGTCGACCAGCATCGGGTGAGGGAGGCCGACGTCCGCGATCGACCGGGCCAGCTTGTCGACGGACGGCGGACGATCGGCAGGGGCGCTCATCGATGTCAGCTTAGGGCGCTGGTTCCCGCTGGGACCCAGGCGCGTATGGGACCCCCAGAGTGGGACCTACGCTGAGGGAGTGTTCCGCATCCTCGCCATCCTCTTTCTCGTCGTCCCGATCCTGGAGATCTGGGTCCTGATTCAGGCGGCAGAGGTGGTCGGCGGCCTAAACGCGATCGCCTTGATGATCCTGATCTCTGCTGTGGCCGCGGTCCTCGTCCGCCGCGAGGGGCTCGGCTTGCTCATGCGCTTCCAGCAGCGCCTCAATGCCGGGGAGTTGCCCACCAAAGAACTGCTCGACGGCCTGCTTATCGCGATGGCCGGCGCCTTGATGCTCACGCCGGGCTTCGTCACCGACGCTGTCGGCCTGCTGTGTCTGCTCCCACCCTCTCGGGCGATCATCCGAACCGTCCTCATCGCCCGCTTCGGGCCGCGCATGACTGTGACCGGTCCCGGCTTCGGCGGTGCGCCTGGTGCCGGGTTCGGCGGTCCGGGTTTTCCTGGTGGTGAGGCACCCGGCGACATCATCGATGTCGGCGATGCCGACTACGACCGCCCTGAAGATCCGCCCGAACTCGAGCGCTGAGCGGCGGCGGTCGCCGAGGCGGATTCCGTCGCAGAGTCGTCTGCTGGTTCGGTGCTCGATTCGTCCCCATCGAGCGCATCGAGTGCTGCCATTGCGGCGTCAAGCATGCGGGCGCTGCAGCCGGCCATTTCGATCGGTGGCACGTACTCCTCGGCGAGCACCCGGGCGATCGCACGGAGCTGCTCGGCCGCCGGTGTCTCGCCGAGCGCAGCGGGATCGCCCTGGTCACCATTGACGCTGACCGCCGGCTCGATCGGGACCCGCCCGAGCAGAGGCGCACCGATGTCTTCGGCGAGCTGCCGGCCACCGCCTTCACCGAACAGCGAGTGGCGCGAACCATCAGGGGCCACGAACTCGCTCATGTTCTCGATGACACCGACGATTCGCAGGTAGTTCTTCGTTCCCATGTCGGCGACGCGGGCCGCAACTTTCTGGGCGTTGAGCGCCGGCGTTGTGACGATCAACATCTCGGCCCGGGGCAGCATCTTGGCGAGGCCCATCTGCACGTCGCCGGTGCCGGGCGGCATGTCGATCAGGAGGTAGTCGAGATCGCTTGGCCAGGCGACGTCCTGACAGAAGTGCTGGACGGCGCGGTTGAGCATGAGCCCGCGCCACATGAGAGCGGAGTCCTCCTGGTCGACGAGGAAGCCCATCGAAACGACTTCTAGGCGGCCCGTGCCGATCTCGCGCACGAGTGGCTGGATCTTGCCGTCCTTGGAGA
>CAJWHS010000058.1 GCA_913041415.1 uncultured Acidimicrobiaceae bacterium
CGCACGACGACGCCAACGTCGGCGCGGACGTCGTCTCCGCCGACTTCACGTCCTCGCTCGATACCGACGATGCCAAAGTCGGCTTCGATCTCACCGTGCAGGCGTTCGGCGAGTGCCAGGTAGCGCGGTTCGAAGAGTTGGAGTGGAATCAGTTGGCCGGGAAGCACCGGATGCTCGAGCGGGAAAATCGGCAGCTCGTAGGCGCTCATCCGGCGGCGGCCACTGGGCCCAGGTCGTCAAGGTCGGGCCCGTAGGGATGCCCGGTGATGGCATCAAGCATTACTGCCTGCAGCGGATTGCAGAACTCGAAGGGTCCGAGCGGCTCGGTGCCCTCGGGGGCGTCGTCAGGGACTGTGAATCTCGACGGGTCATCAGCCAGCATCGCGAACGTCAGTCGCTCGCCGTTGGGGGCGTCAAACCAGCCCGCAAGGCCGGTTGTTGAGTCGTGGGCGACCGCGAAGACGCGAAGGTCGGAACTCGCTGAGCCGGCGCACCCGGCGACGGGGCTGTCCGCCGCCCTCGGAAGCACACTGGAGCCCACGCCCTCAGGGTCGACGATCGTGGCGTGAATCATCTCGCAGGTGGTCGCGTTGATTGACGACCGTCCCGAACCATCGACGTAGGCCGTCGTGGTGATATCAAAGGGTAGCCCGGCAAAGCTGAACCCGTTGCCGACTGCGAGCGCGAAGAGCACTGCCTCTCGCTCGGCGGATGTGCCGCTTCGTATGCCGTATTCCTTCAGGAGCATCTCAGCGGTGGTTGCGTCGACGAGCGACGAGGCAATGATGTCGTCGAGTGGGGGGCTCTCGATCACGGCGAGGGTCTCTCGCTCGGCGATCGGCGGCGCGACGCCGTCCCGAGCGCTGCGTAGCACGGCGATCCCGGCAAATTCAAGAATGTCGTCGAACAACGCCGCAGCCGAGCGTGATGGGTTCAGGGCTCGTTCGTTGAGCGTCGGGTCGATGACGTCCGCAGGCCAGTCGACAAACCCGTCGTTGAGGAGCAGCGCCGAGAGCGGGCCAATGTCGTTGGTCTCGCCGTCTCGCCGGTCCCACACGTTGACTCGGCCTTCGGCGGTCTCGATCGAAGCAGTGTAGTAGTCGCGCTCGTTGGGGGCGTACTTACTCTCGTCGCCGATGATCCGGCCTCGGATCGTGACGATGTTGCGTTCTTGCAGCCAGGCAAGAGCTTCGTCGGCCAATTCGTCGAAATTGGTAAACACGCGCCCGTTGTCGAAACGAGATGCATATGCGGTCGTTGCAAGCCCCGGATCACCGCCGCCGATGATCCAGATGTCACCCTCGAGCTCAGCGGTTCCGTCCTCTTCGTCGACGTTGATGACGGCGTCGGCGGAAATCGCGATCTCAGTGCGGAAGCCGCTGCCGCTGCCGACTGCGTCGATTACCGACGCAGTAACAAGCCGGTGGAGCTCGGCGGAGGGCAGCGGAACGCTGAGGTTGCTGCCTGCGAGTTGCTCTCCCGCCCGCTCGACGAGAACGCAACTGGTGCTCGGCGTGGCCGCTGTGGAAAGTGCTGAGCGGATGGAGCCAGTGAGCAAGGCGTCGGACTCGGGCGAACGCAGCCACTCCGGTGCTCGTCGAGCCGAGAGCAGGGGCGTGCCCAGATCCGGGTCGGTTGAGGCCCCGGTGGCCCGGCCGGGATCAGCATTCTCGTTGGCGCGGTTCATCTGCACCGTGGCGGCCATGGCGACTGTGAGTAACAAGATGGGAAGGAGGAGCCGTCGCATTGCTTCGTCAGGGTAGGCCGCGGGCAGGCCGCCAGGTGGGTTCGAGGGCCGCTCGGAACAACGCCCGTATGTGGTCGAGGCGTGTTTCCAGGGCGGCTTCGGCCATCGGATCGCGGTCGAGCAGGCCGGCGATCAGGGGCACGTCAGAGAAGTACGACAGCAGCGCGCCGTAACCGGTGAGAAGCAGTTGCTCAGGATCGTGGCGCCGGAAGCGGCCGGCGTCCATCTCTCGTTCGAAATATGCCGCAGCGCGGGCGAACAGCGGCTGCAGCGCAATGCCGAGTTCAACGTGCCCGGTCCCCTCTTCTGCGAGTGCCTCTCGGCGCACCAGGCGAACAAAGTCCGGGTTGGCCTGGAAGAACTCGAAGCCAGCGGACAGAACATGGTCGACCTCGTCCCAGCCGTCGGCATCGCTGCCTGCGACCGCCGTCTCGACCCGCTCGTACCACTCGGCCAGTGCCTGCTCGAACACCTTGTGGTACATCGCCTCCTTGGTCGGGAAGTGATGCAGCAGGCTTTGGCGGCGGATGCCGACCTCAGCGGCGATGAGGTTGAGGGAAGTGCCGTCGAAGCCGCGTTCGGCGAAAAGACGCTGCGCAGCGACGATGATTGCGTCCTTCGTGGCCAACCCACTCACGGCCTTAAACCCTAGTGGGGGTTCGGGCCCGAGAGGCTTGTACGGTGACGCGACATGGAGATCATCGCCGCCCTGTTCATCGATGAGATCGACCTCCGGCAAGTGCCGGGACCGGCAACGCGAATCGACCTGTCGGGTATTCAGTTCAGCGCAGCGGCCCCAGCTCCCCTGCCCTTCACCTGGGCGCCCCACCTCTGCGTGATCATTCGCTGTGCGCCGGAGCGCTCGGGCCAAGGTGTACTGGAGGTGGCCTTCCATCGCGGCGAGGAGCAGATCGCCCGCAACGTTCAGCCGTTCGATGTTGAGCCCGGCAAGTTCACCTACCGCCTTGTCCGGGCCGAACTCGACTTCGAGGACTACGGCACGATCGAGGCGCGCTGCCGGATCAACCAGGACCTCCACGTCACGGTTCCGTACACCCTCCTTCCGCCTACGACGGACTGACGTGGCGTCGTTCGGCGCAGCGCTCTCGGAACACCCCGACGCGGCGTTTGCCGTGGGTGAGGTCGTCGGAGCTGTCGTCGAGGCGGTAGGCGAGGCGCCCGACATCGCGTTCCTCTTCGTGAGTGGCCACGATGTTGGCGCCGTCGAGGAAATTGCCTCCTCTGTGAGCACCCTGCTTCGGCCCGGTGTGCTATGCGGTTGCACCGCAGTCGGTGTGATCGGCAACGATTACGAGGCCGAGGAGGTGCCGGCTATCTCGCTGTGGGCCGGCCAGGTTGGGCTGGCCGAGGCGGTGCGACTCGAGACCGTCCGCGCTCCAGAGGGAACGGCCGTGGTCGGGATGCCGGACGACGCCGCCAACGGATCACGCACCCTCGTCCTGCTCACCGAACCCTTCTCGTTCCCAGTCGACTCGCTGACGAAGGCGAGCAACCAGCAATACCCACACATGCGCATCGTCGGCGGGGTCGCATCGGCCGATGGTGGACCGGGTGCGAACCGCCTGATCCTCGACGGCGCGCTGCACACGGAGGGCGCCGTTGGCATGCTCTTGCCGGCGGGCCTCGGCGAACTGACGGTGGTGTCGCAGGGCTGCCGGCCTGTCGGTGAGCCGTACATCGTGACCGATAGCGAGGCGAACCTCGTTCGTGGCCTCGGGATGCGTCCTGCGCTGGAGCGGCTCAGCGACATCGTGGACGACGCCGACGAGAAGACCAAAGCGCTCATGGCCCGCGGACTCCATGTCGGGATCGTTGTCGACGAGTCTGCCGGTGAATTTCGGCGCGGTGACTTCCTCGTGCGCGGTATTCTCGGTGCGGACCACGGTGCGGGCGCCATGCGAATCGGGGATCGAGCTCCGGTCGGTACCACTTTGCAGTTCCATGTTCGCGACGCCGAGACCGCAACGGAAGACCTCGAGTCGCTGCTTCGGGTCGTCGATGCCGATGCTGCGCTGGTGTTCACCTGCAACGGTCGTGGCCGTCGCCTTTTCGGTGAGGCCGACCACGACGCACGACGCGTCTCCGAGACCGTCGGCGGCGGCCCTGTGGCTGGCATGTTTTGCGCCGGGGAGATCGGTCCCGTCGGCGGCGTGAATCATGTACACGGGTTCACCGCCTCGTGCCTTTTCTTGTTCGGCTGAACGTCGAACCGCGCGGCGTTCGACGCGGATAGTGTCCGGGCGGGCGCGGCGCGGTGCCCAGGGTCGAACCGGAGGACCGACGTAGTGGCCGATTTCGATACACGGGCGATCAGCACGATCCGAGGGATCGCGATGGACGGGCCGCACGCAGCCCGTAGTGGGCATCAAGGCACAGCGATGTCGCTCGCCCCGCTCGCTCATGTGCTTTTCACCAGGGTGATGAAGTACGACGCGAGCCGCCCCGACTGGGCCGACCGGGACCGGTTCGTCCTCTCGGTCGGTCATGCCTCGATCCTGCAATACGCCATGCTACATCTAGCCGGCTTCGGCCTTGAGCTCGACGACATCAAAGACTTCCGTCAGTGGGGATCGGCGACGCCGGGTCACCCCGAAGTTGGCCACACCGCCGGTATCGAGGTCACGACCGGCCCGCTCGGCCAGGGCGTTGCAAACGCCGTGGGCATGGCGATCGCGGAGTCGCAGCTGCGCACCCGGTACGGCGCCGACCTGTTCGATCACCATGTCTTTGCCATCGCCGGCGATGGGTGCCTCTCGGAAGGCATCAGCCACGAGGCGGCATCACTCGCCGGGCACCTCGGCCTCAGCAAACTCGTGATGATCTACGACGACAATCACATCACGATCGATGGCGAGACCGCTCTGGCGTTGAGCGACGACGCGCCAGCCCGCTTCCGCTCCTATGGCTGGCACGTTCTGGAGTTGGGTGAGGTCGGGGACGATCTCGATGCGATTGAGGCCGGACTGAACGAGGCCAAGGCTGTCACCGACGCGCCGTCGCTCGTGATCGTCCGCACAATCATCGGAACCCCGGCGACCGAGTCCGCCGACACCCACGAGGCACATGGCTACGCCATCCTTGACGATGAGATTGCCGCCACCAAGGAGGCAATGGGCATGCCCGTCGACGAGACCTTCCACGTGCCCTCCGACGTGCTCGAGACGTACCGGGCCGCTGGCATTTGCGGAAGCGCTGAGCGGGAGGCATGGGAACAGCGGCTTGCTGCGTTCGACGGTGACCGGGCCGCGCTCGAGGCCCAACTTTCCGGGACCGGCATGCCCGGATGGGACGAGAACCTGCCCGGCTACAAGGCCGGTGATAGCGTCGCGACCCGAAAGGCGTCGGGTGCTGCGCTCCAAGCCATGCTCGAACTCGTGCCTGGCTTGACCGGCGGAGGTGCCGACCTCACCGGAAACACCGGCACGGCCATCAAGGGTCATGGGGTGTTCTCCCCCGCCGACCCGGGCGGGCGACAGATCTATTTCGGAGTGCGTGAGCACGCGATGGGTGCGATCGCAAACGGTATGGCGCTGCACGGCGGAGCGATCCCCGTTGTCGGGACGTTCCTCGTGTTCGCCGACTACATGCGTGCCGCAGTTCGTCTCGCTGCGCTGTCCGAGGCGAAGGTGCTGTTCGTCTGGAGCCACGACTCTGTTGGTGTCGGCGAGGACGGGCCGACCCACCAGCCGGTTGAGCAGATCGCCTCGCTTCGCGCCATTCCCGGGCTGCGGGTTATCCGGCCCGCCGACGCGAACGAAGCGATCGAGGCGTGGAAGGTCGCAGTGCGCTCTGGTGGCCCCACGGCGCTGATCATGTCTCGACAGAACCTCCCGGTCCTCGAAGGTTCCGCCGGTGCGCCCGTTGGTGGCGGCGCCTACGTCCTGCAGGAAGCCGATGACGCCGTCGTCACCCTTGTCGGGACTGGCAGCGAGGTGTCGGTCTGTGTCGACGCTGCCGCAGCACTTGCAGAGCAAGGTGTGGCCGCCCGGGTCGTGTCGTTCCCGAGCTGGGAGCTTTTTGCCGACGCCGACCCCGACACCCAGGAGGCCGTGATGCGGCCCGAACTGCCAAGTCTGGCGGTGGAGGCAGGGATCGCTCAGGGCTGGCACCGGTGGGTTAACGATGTGGTGTCGATCGACCGCTTTGGCGCGTCGGCTCCGGGTGGCACAGTAATGCGAGAACTCGGCATCAATGTCGACAACGTCGTCGCCCGGGCCCGCACCCTCATCGACGCCTGACGTTCCAAATCTCTCGACAGGAGACCCCATGTCCCGCTTGCACGATCTCTTCGATCACGAGAGCCAGAGCCCGTGGCTCGACAACATCCGACGTGGCTGGATTGCGAGCGGTGAGCTGGAGAGGTGGGTTGCGCGTGGTGTTCGGGGACTCACGTCGAATCCGTCAATCTTCCAGAAGGCGATTCAAGGTTCGGCTGAGTACGACCAGCAGTTCACCGAGGCGATCGGGAGCGGTCTCGATGTCGAAGCGAGCTACTGGGAGCTGGTCACGAGCGACATCTCGGCAGCGCTCGACATTCTCCGCCGGGTCTACGACCAGAGCGAGGGGCTCGACGGGTACGTGTCGGTGGAGGTCGATCCCGGCCTCGCCCGTGACTCGGAGGGCACCGAGGCGTCGGCACGCGAACTCGACGAACGCCTCGCCGCACCGAACCTCTACATCAAGATCCCGGCAACTGCCGAGGGCCTGGCTCCGATCCAGCAGATGATCTCGGAGAAACGGTCGATCAACGTCACCTTGATCTTCAGCCTTGAGCGATACGCGGCGGTCATGGAGGCCTATGTCGCCGGCCTGGAGGCGGCTCCGGGTGATTTGTCGGATATCAGTTCGGTGGCGTCCTTCTTCATCTCACGAGTCGACGTCGAGATCGATCGTCGCCTTGACGAGATCGGTACCCAGGAAGCCCTTGCGCTCAAGGGAAAGGCGGCGGTCGCCAACGGCAAGCTCGCCTACGAGTTGTTCCAGCAGACCTTCACCGGACCGCGCTGGGAGGCACTGGTCGTGCGGGGTGCACGGGTGCAGCGTCCCCTGTGGGCGTCGACCTCGACGAAGAACCCCGACTATCCCGACACGCTGTATGTCGACGAGTTGATCGGCCCCGACACGGTGAACACACTACCCGACGACACCCTCGAGGCATTCGAGCACCACGGAACGGTGGCTCGAACCGTTGACGAGGGCGTTCAGGAAGCCCATGCGGTGATCGACGCTCTGGCCGGCCTCGGTATCCACATGGACGAGGTCACCGAGAACCTCGAGGACGAGGGCGTGGCGGCCTTCGAGAAGAGCTTCGACGAGCTCCTTGCCGCACTCGGAGAGAAGGCGGCGGGCCTCGCCTGCGATCCGTGACGCGTATTTCGGTCCCGCTCGGCCTAGCCTTAGGTCTAGTGGTTCCCCGGTCGGCGTACCGGTGAGTTCCGCACGGTCCCTTCATTTCGGTTGGGATCGGCGCACTAGGCGTCGCTTCGGCTGACGAAGGTGCGTGGGTCGATCCCGGCCCGCTTTCCAGCAGATGAACGGCGCCATGGCGTCGTGTTCCGTAGGAGTCATCGTCACCATCACCCCCGACCGGGCCGTGTGGAAGCCGACGCAGGTCGACGCGTTGGCGCAGGCCCACCTCGACGGTCGTGCGACCGATGCCGAGGTCCGCTTTCTCGAAACGAACCAGGATGCCTGGGTAGGCAGCCTCTGGCGGCTGCTCGACCGCGCTGAGGAAGCGCTGGCGTCGGCGCGCACCTCAGTGAAGGGCGCTGCGCGTGCCCACGTACTGTCCGATCTCGATGCGGACTGCTTTCGGATCGACGCGCAGCTGACCGCATTGACGGGCCCGCCACGAGATGACGAACTCCTCCCACTCGCGGACACGCGTGATGTCGAGCCGGAGCCGCGTGCCCCCTATGTCGGCACCGTGCAGCTCCAGCTGTCCCGAACTGATGGCCGGATCGTTGCGTGGGCAGCGGGGCACAATTTGCGCGGCGAGTACCACGAGGATGTGCTCGAGCGAGTCCGGGCACTCGACGGCGGTGCGATCGAATGGGACGAGCGGGCGACGATGAAGATTCCCGGTAGCGGCCGGGTCTCGACTCTGTCCGCTCCGGTCGCGAATGCCCTCGGCTGGTTGGTGGCGTTAGGCGATTCGGCAGACGATCCGTCAGTCGGTGCGAGTGTCACCTGGATGGGCCAAGCAGCCGCACTGGCCGTTGAGTTGGTCGCCCGAGGTCGGGTGGTTCCCCAGCTCGTGCAATCGAAGAAGCGCCGCAAGGATCCTGCTGACGCGAACTCCGGTACCTTCCGACTCCGGTGGATGCCCTCGCTGGTCGACCCGGAGCGACTCGAGCCACTCGCAGCTGCGATCCCGGGTGCGGCGATGGCTGGTGCCCGCGAGCAGGACCGCACGAAATTCGCCCTGGCGGCACTCACTGATCTTACGGATGCGATCGTCGGCGTCGGTGCCGGTCAAATGGAGATGCCGGCGGCGCCGCCGGAGGTCGTGACCAAGAATGACGTCGGCGAGGCCACGCTCTGCCATCTCGACGGCACCCCCTTCCAGGCCCCCACCAAACTGGGTGGCGATGTCGTTCGCCGCTTGTCGCAATGGGGACAGAGCGTCATTGGCGCCGCAGAGCGACCGCTGGTGGTGCAGCTTGACCCGCCCGATGAGTCCGACGCCTGGCATGTGCGCGTGCTGGCCCAGAACGACGACGATGGGCTTGATCCGGTCGAGGTCGCACTGGCAGCAAGCTCGAAGTCGGTGTCGAAGGCGACGGCCGCGCAGCTCGCTCGCCTCGAGCGTTTGTTCCCGCAGCTGTTGCGTCTGGGCGGGCGGCGACGTGGCGAAGTGATCCTGTCTCAAGACGAAGCGTGGGACCTGATGACCGTCGGCGGCGACACGCTCAAAGCCTGCGGCTTTGCCGTCCGGGTCCCGCAGCTGAAACGCAAGAAGGCGACGGCGTCACTTCGGCTCACCAGTGAGGCCGACGAAAGTGTCGTGGGTGCTCAGCAGCTTGCTGACGTCCGTTGGTCGGCGGTGTTCGATGACGTCGAACTCACAGCCGCGGAGATCGCACAGCTCGCACGCGAGGCCCGCCCGCTCGTGAAGTCCCGCGGAACGTGGGTCGAGATCGACAAGAACGACCTGGCTGAAGCGGCAGCGGCGCTGGTGGAGCGAGCCGATCAAACCCGACTGACGGGTGCGGACATGCTCCGTCATGCGCTTGGGCTCGAAGGTTCGCCGCTCTCGGGCGGCATCAATATCGTTGGTGGCGGGTGGGCCGCCGATCTTCTCCGCAGCGTCGAGTCGCTCCCCGAAGAACCGACAACGACGCCCGAGGGGTTCACAGGTGAACTCCGTTCCTACCAGGCCGATGCGCTCGCCTGGCTTGCCTTCCTCGACAATGCCGGGCTCGGCGGATGCCTCGCACTCGACATGGGTCTCGGCAAGACACCGACGACCCTTGCGAGTATCGCGTTGTCGGGCCAAACCGGCGCCGCGCTCGTGATCACACCTCCCGCCGTCGTCGGCAACTGGGCATCGGAAACTCGCAAGTTCGTTCCCGAGGTCAACGTGTTGGTGCACCACGGTGGCAATCGTGCGAAGGGCCCGGCTCTCGACTCGGCCATTAGGGCCGCCGACCTCGTGATCACGACCTACGGCACGGCCGTCCGGGACATGGACCAGCTGAGCGAATTCGAGTGGGGCAAGGTCGTCATCGACGAGGCACAGGCGATCAAGAACCCCACCGCCGAAGTCTCCCAGCAGCTCCGCCGTCTTGAGGCTCACACTCGGCTGGCGCTCACCGGCACCCCGATCGAGAACGGCCTCGGCGACCTGTGGTCGATCATGGACTGGGCGAATCCAGGCCTGCTTGGTCCTCGTGCGCCGTTCATCGCCCAGCTCACGCCGGCCACAAAGGGCGAGGCGGGTGGCGACGGCGAGAATGCGCTTCGTGCCCTCAATGGCATCCTCGTGTACCGCCGAACCAAGGCCGAGCCCGCGATCGCAGAGGAACTTCCCGATCGCATCGACGAACTCGACCACTGCGCGATGACCCCCGAGCAGATTGGGCTGTACCAAGCTGTTGTCGACAGCCTTGTCGTCGCCACCTCGGAGTCGGAGCAGGGCAGCAATGAGCGCAAGGGCGCCATTCTCGCCGCTATTACTGCGTTAAAGCAGATCTGCAACCATCCCGTGAACTACCGGGCCGATGACGACGGCCTCGACGGACGTTCCGGGAAGCTCAACCGTCTCAATGAGATCATCGAGACGGTGTTCGCCGCTGACGAGAAAATCCTCGTCTTCACCCACTTTGCGACGTGGGGCGAGAAGCTCGCCGCGTATTTGAGTGAGCGCATCGGCAAACCGATCGACTGCTACCACGGCGGTCTCAGCCGTGGCGCGCGTGACCAGATGGTCGATGATTTCCAGTCCGCACAGGGTGCAGGCGCCATGGTGTTGTCGCTCAAGGCGGGCGGCACTGGCCTGAACCTCACGGCGGCCAATCACGTCGTGCTCTACGACCGCTGGTGGAATCCCGCCGTGGAAGATCAAGCCCGCGACCGCGTTTGGCGGATCGGGCAGAAGAACACCGTCATCTGTCACCGGCTGGTCTGCCCGGGAACGATCGACGAGCGCGTGGAGGAGGTGGTGGCCGGCAAGCGACAGATCGCGGACATCACCCTGCCGAAGTCGAGCTCGATCGGTGATCTCGACGCGGAGCAACTGCAGCAGGCGCTCGGCATCGACACCTCGCAGCTCCTCGAGATGGGGACCGATGATGTCGTGGAGGTCACCGCATGAGCCAGAATCGGCGCAAGCGCAGCCGGAATCGCAACCGGGCGACGACCACCGATGCCAAGGGCCAAACGCCGCAGAAAGCGCATCAACAGAAGCGTAACGAACCGAAGGTCGACCCGGTCGAGTTCTGGGGAGACCCAGCGGCGCTCCCCGAACCGATCCGCACGATCGAGGAGACGCCCGATCCCAAGGCGGTGGTCCGCTCGCTCGGGCGAGTGCCGCTTTCGGGGCACGAGACGGCCGCCGAACACTGGTTTTCGTTGGTCTATGAGCGGGCGGCCGTGCTCGCCGGCGCCTTGGCCGCAGCCGGAGGGCTCCTCGGTGAGGCCGGCGAGGAGTGACCATCGGGCGGTCGCACGGAGCGCGTTGCTGTCGTTAGCCCCCGCGATCGCGAGTCGGTTGAAAATCACAACTGACTCACTTAGGGTACGGCACCATGCGCACGCAGCCCGCGGTCGAATGTTCAATCCAGCGCACGCTTGACCTGATCGGCGATCGCTGGACGCTGCTCATCCTGCGCGATCTGTTTCGGGGAGTGCGTCGCTTTTCTCGCATCCAGGAGGATCTTGGGATTGCGAAGAACCTCCTCACCGACCGGCTCGGCACACTCGTGGATGCCGACATCGTCGAAAGAGTGCCGTATCAGGACCGCCCGGTCCGTCATGAGTACCGCCTCACCGAGAAGGGTCGGGCACTGAGTCCAGCCCTGCTGGCGCTGATGCGTTGGGGTGATCAGTACGTCAGCGGCGGCCTCGCCCCCACCGAGCTCGTCCACGACGACTGCGGGACCCGCCTCGAGCTCCAGCCCTGGTGCACCACCTGCAACGTGCCCGTGGTGCCTACCGACATCTCCTCTCGGCCGGGCCCCGGTCGGCACACTGGAAGCGAGGACATACGTGTCTGATCTCCATTCCCTCACCGGGAACGATCTCTTCGCTCTGGCCCGAGCCCGCCGCGACGCGGCGTTTGGCTCGGTGGTGACCTACTCGCCGAAGGTCTTCATCCCGCTAACCATGCTGTGTCGCGACAAATGCGGCTACTGCACGTTCGCTCAGCCTCCAGCCCGGCTCGACACGCCCTACCTCGAGCCCGATGACGTTCTTACGATCGCCCGTCAGGGCGCCAAGATGGGCTGCCATGAAGCACTCTTCACCCTCGGCGAAAAGCCCGAGCTCCGGTATCCGGTTGCCCGTGACTGGCTGAACCGCCATGGCTACGACTCCACCATCCACTATGTCGTTGCCATGGCGCAGCTCGTTCTCGAAGAGACGGGCCTTCTTCCCCACGGCAACACCGGTGCGATGAATCTCGACGAACTCGCACTCCTTCGCCCGGTCACTCCGAGCCAGGGGATGATGCTCGAGTCCTTGCGCGGCGATCTCGACGCTCATCGCGGTGCGCCCGACAAGGTGCCGACCCGTCGACTCGAGACGCTCGAGTGGGCCGGCGAACTGCAGATCCCCTACACGACGGGAATCCTCGTCGGCATCGGCGAGAACCGACGCGATCGCATCGAGGCGCTCGAGGCGATCGCAGCGAGCCACCAGCGCCACGGTCACGTCCAGGAAGTGATCGTCCAGAACTTCCTGCCCAAGGACGGTACGGCGATGCACAACGCCGAACCCTGCCCCCGCGCCGACTATCTCGACGCAATCGCCCTCGCCCGGATGATCCTGCCGCTCGACGTCCACATCCAAGCGCCACCAAACCTCTCCGACGACTTCGGCGATCTCCTTGATGCCGGCGTCAGCGATTGGGGCGGCGTCTCCCCCGTCACTGCCGACCATGTCAACCCCGAGCGCCCCTGGCCCGATCTCGACCGGCTGCGTGACGTAACCGAGGCGAAGGGACACACGCTGGCGCCTCGCCTCACGATCCACCCTGCGTTCGCCTGCGAGCCGGAGCGATGGCTCGACCCCGCGCTGCACTTTCCAGTCGCCGACCGGTCAGACTCCGACGGCTATGCCCGCGATGACGCAGGCTCGGTGTGGCCCGAGCGCACCATGGAACGCGCCAAGGTCGACGACGGGGCCGAGTTCGAGCTCACTGGCACGATCAGCAGTCAGTGGTACGTCGGTACTGGCGCTGACCCTGAGTCCCTGATTCCTGGCGAACCGTTTGCCACGGGGGCCGTCAGGGAGGTCCTCGACGGTGTTCGGGCGGGGCAAGACGTGGGATTCGACGAAATCCTCACGCTCTTCCGGGCTCGTGGCCGCGAGGTAGCAGCTGTCGCCCAGGTCGCCGATGAACTTCGCCAGGAGATCGTCGGGGATCTTGTTACCTGGGTCGCCAACCGCAACATCAACTACACCAACGTGTGCACGTTCAAGTGCCGCTTTTGCGGCTTTTCGAAGGGCCCGTTGTCGCTCAACCTCCGTGGCACCCCTTACCTGCTCGAACTCGAGGACATCGCTGATCGCACAATCGAGGCCGCCGAGGCAGGCGCCACCGAGGTGTGCCTGCAAGGTGGTATCCACCCCAACTTTGACGGCGACTACTACATCGATGTCGCCCGGGCTGTGCACGAGGCGGTGCCGGGGATGCACATCCACGGGTTCACTGCGCTCGAAGTCACCGAGGGCGCCAAACGAAATCAAGAGCCGTTGGCCGACTACCTGACTCGTCTGAAAGAGGCCGGCCAGAAGTCGCTGCCTGGCACTGCCGCCGAGATCCTCCACGACGATGTGCGCGCCACTCTCTGCCCCGACAAGATCAACACCGAGGAATGGCTCGAAGCCCACCGCATCGCCCATTCCGTCGGCCTGGGAAGCAATGTGACGATTATGTTCGGGTCGATTGAGCGTCCGGAACACTGGGTTCACCACCTCCTCCGCACCCGAGCACTGCAGGAGGAGACCGGCGGCTTCACGGAGTTCGTCGGCCTGCCGTTCGTGCACATGGCCAGCCCGATCTATCTCCAAAAGAATGCCCGTCGCGGTCCAACCTTCCGGGAGGTCGTCCTGATGCACGCCGTCGCCCGAATCGCGTATCGCGGACGCATCGACAACATCCAAGGCTCGTGGGTCAAGCTGGGCTTCGATTCCATCAGCCAATTGCTGCAATCAGGCGCGAACGATCTCGGTGGCACGTTGATGGACGAGAACATCTCCCGGGCCGCCGGCGCCGACCACGGCACCGAGGTCACCGCCGAGGACTTCCGCCGCATCGTCGAACCGCTCGGCCGCACCCTGGTCCAGCGGACGACCCTCTACGGCCGGCCAGACCCCTCGAACCTTCCCCTCGAACCGACCCGCCGCAGTCGGATCTCGATCCCGGTCGCCGGGGCCTGAGCGTGCCGGGCTTCGGCGGGTACCCGGCGACGGCTACGGTCTAGAAGGTGACCGAGCTCAGCACGCGCTACCGCACTGGCGACGACGGGCTCGACACCGAGATCATAAGCCTGCTTGACCATATCGACGAGGCCGACCGCGAACTCGTCTTCGAGATGATCGTCACGGCCCTGCGGCTCAGCCGCGAGGACAACGATCGAGGCGATCTCAAGCTCGTCACCGCCGCGATGAAGGAGCTCCGCTACAGCTTCGAGGTGTTCGGCCCGTACCGCGACACCCCCAAATGCACGATCTTCGGTTCAGCTCGGATCAAGGCGGGTGAGCCCGCCTACGAATGCGCCAAGAACTTCGCTCGTCAGATCGCCGATCGGGACTGGATGGTCATCACCGGTGCCGGACCGGGAATCATGGAAGCGGGTCACGAAGGCGCTGGCGCCGATCAGTCGTTCGGCGTGAACATCATGTTGCCGTTCGAGGCGTCGGCCAACGAGTACATCGCCGATGACCCGAAGCTCATCAACTTCAAGTATTTCTTCACCCGCAAGGTGATGTTCATGAAGGAGTCCGAGGCCTACGTCCTGCTTCCGGGCGGCTTCGGCACCATGGACGAGAGCTTCGAGCTTCTCACCCTCATCCAGACCGGCAAGACCTCCCCGGCCCCCGTTGTTTTGCTGGATGAACCCGGCGGCACCTACTGGGACCACTGGTACGACTTCGTCACGACGGAACTTGGCAACGCCGGACTCATCTCGCCCGACGACATGTGTCTTGTGCGGGTTGCCCACACGGTCGAGGAGGCGGTCGACGAAGTCTGCGGCTTCTACCGCACGTACCACTCGATGCGCTTCGTCGGTGACCAACTCGTCTTCCGCTTAAACCGCCCCGTCGGGGACGATGAACTCGCTGCACTCAGCGAGGAGTTCGCCCCGATGATCGTCGAGGGTGGGATCACTGCGATCGACGCAACAAACTCAGAGATCCGCGACGGTGACCACGTCGACCTGGCGCGGATCATGTTCGAATTCGACAAACATCAGTGGTCGATGCTGCGGCGCTTGATCGACCGTCTGAACGTAAACACGCCGTCCTGAGCGCCACTACCAGGCGCTGTCGTCGGGCTCCTCGAGGAGATGGATCGCCTTCTCAACGGCGCGCCGTGCCCGAGTGAGACGTTTCTCGTCGACGGGGTACTCCGTGCCACCTGCATCGATCGATTCTCGAAGCCGGATGATTGCGAGATCGGCCAACTCCTCGCCGATGCCCTCAAGACGTCCTCGGATCTCGTCGAATTCTCCGGCCATGACCATCACCGTATCGGTCGGCGGATACCGTCCCCGGCATGAGTGACTACCCGGCTGATCTCCACGAGTGGGTCACCTTCGATGACGAAAGCGGCGACACCTGGCAGTTCGACGTCACCTTTCTCACCTCGAACTATGGCTGCATCTACGGCAAGGGGTGTCTCGGAGTCTTCAGGGAGTTGGCGCCGGAGTACGAGCACGGATGTTGCACCTACGGCGCCCATTTCGTC
>CAJWHS010000059.1 GCA_913041415.1 uncultured Acidimicrobiaceae bacterium
GTCCATGGCAACCCCGAGTGCTCGGCGGTGTGGGATCTCCTCGTCGCCGAACTCGTCGATCGGTCCGTCGACGATGTCGTCCGGCTTTCGCCTCCGGGCTTCGGGGCGCCGGTGCCCGATGGCTTCGAGGCGACGATGGCGGGGTACCACGCCTGGCTCGTTGCCGAGCTCGAAGCGATCGACGGCCCGATCGACCTTGTCGGGCACGACTGGGGCACTGGTCATGTGGCGGGGATCGCCGCCGATCGCCCGGACCTGATCCGCTCGTTTGCGATGGACTGCGGCGGCTTGGTGCACCCTGACTATGTCTGGCACGACATGGCGCAGGTGTGGCAGACCCCGGAGGTGGGGGAGCAGGTCGTTGCGGCGATGACCGGAGCCTTGCGAGCTGACCGGTTGGCGATGTTCGAAGGCCTCGGCATGCCGGGCTCGATGGCCGAGGCGCATGCTGATGCTGTCGACGAGGCGATGGGTGCGTGTGTCCTCACGCTCTACCGCAGCGCCGTGCCACCTGCGCTTCCGAGGCTCGGGGCCCGCCTCCGGGCCGCAGCTCGGCAACCCGCCCTGTTTGTGGTCGCCGAGCAAGACACGTACGTGCCCGCCGACCTGGCGGCGTCGACCGCTGGCGACATCGGGGGCACCGTTGTCCGTTTCCCTGATCAGGGGCACTGGTGGATGATCGGCAATCCGGCAGCGGCTGCGAGTGCACTGGTCGACTTCTGGGCGAGCCTCGACTGATCCTCGGTATCACGGGCGTTCGCCGATTGATCGACGACGTGTTCGGCGACTGATGTCACGACGAACACCTGGTCGCCCGCTACACGAGTTGGGTGCGTCGCCCCTGTACCCTTCGGGCCTATGACCGAGATCAACCACGTCATCCCCCAGCTCGCCGAAGCGCCTTCCTTCGGCTCTCCGCAGGCCGACATCTTCAATCGTCTCCTCCAGGAGCGGATCGTCGTCCTCGGTACCGACGTCAACGACGGCATCGCCAACTACATCACTGCCCAGCTGCTCTACCTCGAGGGGCAGGATGCAGAGAAGCCGATCTGGCTGTACATCAACAGCCCGGGTGGCTCGGTCACCGCCGGCATGGCGATCTACGACACCATGCAGTTTGTTCAACCCGAGGTCGGCACCATCTGTATGGGACTCGGCGCGTCAATGGGCCAGTTCTTGCTGTGTGCCGGCGCACCGGGCAAGCGCTATGCGCTGCCGCACGCCCGCATCATGATGCATCAGCCCCTTGGCGGTGTTCAGGGTCAGGCGACCGACATCGCGATTCAAGCCGAGCAGATGGCCTACACGAAGCGTCTGCTGCAGGAGCGCATTGCGCAGCACACGGGGCAGACCTACGAGACGATCGAAGCTGACTCGGATCGTGATCGTTGGTTCACGGCCGAGCAAGCCAAGGAGTACGGCCTCATCGACCATGTCATCGTCAAGCGCGGTGAGATGCTCTGATCAGCGCTCGCGCTGACGAACGTGACTGATCAGCGCTTGCGCTGACAGGTGGATTCAGGCGAGCAATGTCAGGCGGTGCCGTTTCGGCGGCGCGCCTCGTACTCGTCGATGCTGATCTGCGCGCGTTCGGCGTTGACGCGTTCGGCGTCGGCCGGTGGCAACACTGCGCTCATGCCGTCGATCTTTTTCCATGTGGCGATGGGGGCGTCGCCGTTGTCGTCCGGGATGTAGGGCGAAGGGGCGACCCGAGTGTGCTTGACGATGTAGCGGGGGCAGTTCACGAAGTGTTCCGTGATCGCAACGCGCACGATGAGCTCGGCGCCGGCGCTGACGGTGGCCTCGCCGTGGAGACGGACCCGATGTGGGGCCTCGAAGTCGATGAACAGCAGTCCGACCTTGGCGGTGGCGGTGATGTTGCCCATGGAGAGAAACATGCCGTTGCCGTCGTAGCTGGGGAAGGCGACCGTGGTCGGATCGAGGACCTTCACGAAGCCGGCCGGGCCGCCCTTGTGCGAGACGGTGGGGAAGCCGTCGGCCCGCACCGTCGTGAGGAAGAAGAATTCGCGGTCGGTCAGGAATTCGGCGGTGTTGTCATCGAGTTCGGGCTGGACGATGGTGGCCTGGAGCGTGTCGGCGAGCGCCCGCGAGTCGAAGTGGTCCTGGAGTGCTCGGTGGTGCTCGTCGTAGAAGCTCACGAGCGTGCGGTCTCGGCGTTGCCCTTGAGTTCGGCGACCCCGGCCGCCCAGTCGTCGTAACGGAAGAGAGCCGAGCCACTGACGAACACGTTCGCGCCGGCGACGGCGCACTCTTTGATTGTTTCGGCGTTGATACCGCCGTCGACCTCGATGTCGATGTCTTGACCACCCGAGTCGACCATCTGCTTGATCGCTTCGATCTTGGAGACGAGGGGGATGTAGGTCTGGCCACCGAAGCCGGGGTTGACGGTCATGATCAGCACATGGTCGGTGACGTCGAGGACATGTTGGATCGTGTCGGCCGGGGTGTGCGGGTTGAGCACCACACCGGATTTCGCACCCAGCTTCCGGATGTTGTCGAGCGAGCGGTGGAGGTGGGTGCAGGCCTCGGCGTGCACCATGACGACCTCGCAGCCGGCGTCGACGTAGAGCGGCGCCATTTCGTCGGCATTCGCGACCATCAGATGGGCCTCGAACACGATGCCGGCGAAGGACCGACAGCTCTTGACGATGTCGGGACCGATCGTGAGGTTGGGCACGAACACGCCGTCCATCACATCCCAGTGGATTCGGTCGCACCCGGCGGCCTCGAGCGCGGCGATCTCATCGCCGAGTCGGGCGAAGTCGGCCGGAAGAACAGATGGACTGATTTCGATCGGGCGCATCACGACGCGACCCTACCCGAGCGACCTGTCGACGGTTCGACCGATCAGGCTGGTTTCGGGTGGGTGCCGGATACCGTTTGCTCCGTGGAACTCCGCGTGACGGCGACATCGCGTGACGGGGCCGGGGTGGCCCGAGCCGAGGACGGTCGCGTCGTTTTCGTCGAAGGAGCGCTACCGGGCGAGTCGGTGACCGCTGAGGTCCTGCGCACCGACAGGCGTTGGTCACGAGCCCGTGTGGTGACAGTGCTCGAGTCGTCGCCGGATCGGGTACCGGTGCCGTGTGCACACCAGCTGGAAGGTTGCGGCGGTTGCGATCTGTTGCACGTCACCCCTGATGCCCAGCTGACGATGAAGACCGCGATGGCGATCGATCAGCTCGCTCGGGCCGGAGTCGAGGTGCCCGACCCGGCGATGCGGCGCCTCGTCGACGACCACGGCCGCACGACGATTCGCGCGGCGGTCCACAAAGGCCGGGCGGGTTATCGGTCCCGTGGCTCTCACGACGTGGTGGTGCCCGAAGAGTGCGATGCCGTCGACCCGCTGGCCGAGGAGTTGCTCGTCGACGGGCGCTATCCGGGTTCGAGTCGGGTGCTGATCCGAGTCGGCAACCGAACCGGTGACCGGATGGTGGTCGTTGAGCTCGACACGTTCGACGTGTCCGTACCCGACGATGTGTTCGTCGTTTCAGAGGCGCAACTCAAGAACGGCAAGCGGGCGTGGATCCACGAAGAAATCGACGGCCGTCGACTTCGGGTGAGCGCCAACGCCTTCTTCCAGAACCGGCCAGCCGGCTGCGATGCCCTCGTCGACGAAGTGAGCTCGATGATCGAGGGTGCCCCGGAAGGTCATCTCGTCGATGCCTACGCCGGTGTCGGGTTGTTCTCGGCGACGGTCGGTCGCAACCGTCCGGTGATCGCAATCGAGCGGGGTCGCGACTCGGTCGCCGACGCTCGCATCAACCTGACCGCCCGCGAAGCCAGGATCGTGAAGGCCGACGTCCAGCGTTGGCGCCCCTCGCCGGCTCCCGTTGTCGTGGCCGACCCCGCCCGCGAGGGCCTGGGCAAGCGGGCGGTGAAGACCTTGTTGCGAGCCGACCCTTCCGTGCTTGTCCTCGTCAGCTGCAACCCGTCATCGTTTGGCCGTGACGCTGCGCTGCTGCTCGACGCTGGTCTCCGCTTCGACCGGTGGACCGTGCTCGACATGTTCCCGGGTACGAGTCACGTCGAGACGGTCGCCCGGTTCACCCGTTGAGCGGTCCCGGCCGGATCAGCCCAGCGAGAACGGAGTCGGCACCGTCAACTCCCCGACGGGCACCATGCGGCGCAGGCGCCAGGCACCAGTGGAGTCACGTGACATCGTGACGTCGAGCGCGTTCTCGCCCACGGTCACTGCGAACGTGATCGCTTCCCCGATCCCGACATCCTGGGCGATCGCCAGGGTTTCGCTCGCGATGGGATCGACATCGGTGACGTCGACGGGGAAGCCGGTGGTATCGAGTCGGATGTCGAGCAGCATCGCAACGAGACCGTGGTCGCTTGAGATCGATGGGGGCAGTTGTTCCGCGGCTCCGCGCTGACCAGCCTCGTCGAGGAGCAGATACAGGGACACGTAATCGTCCAGCCCGACGAGCGTCACGATCGTGTCGAGCAGTTCCTGCGGCGACTCATTGGGGAGCGTGCTGCGCCAGATGTCACGGGGTTCGAGGTTGCGGGCGGGTGAGTCAACTGTCGGCGTTCCGCTGAAGGGGATCTGGAGGGGAGTGCCGTTGGCGAGTCGTGCCGAGCGGATCCGCCACCGCTTGTCGGGGGTCGGGGCGAGTTCGAAGACGACGTTGTTGCCGTTGGTGGAGAGGATGCCCTCGACGACCGCGCCGAACTGATCCGACGATCGCAGGGTGAGCCCCTTGGTGCCCGAGGCAAGGTCGACGGTGAACCCGCCGTTGGCCATTGCCTCTTCCATCGCCAACTCGAAGACGCGCATCCCGTCGAGGAGGTGATCGCCGTTGCGTTCGATCGTCATTCGGGCCACGACTGCCGGTTCGGCGTTCGGCGCGATGAGGCCGGTGAGGTCGTCCTCGGCAACCGCAGTGCTCATGGCCCGTTGCGCGTCGGGGTGCAGAATCAGCGCCGCAGCGATGTAGTCACGCCGGACGAACGCGGAGATGAACTCGGCGACGGCTGCCTGGGGACCAGTCAGGTCGAAATCGTCGTAGGTGCGTGGTGGAGTAAAGCTCGACTCGATCTGTTGCGTGTCGTCACCGCCACCACCACCGCAGGAGGCGGCGACGAGAGCGAGGATCAACACGAGCAGGGCCCAACGACGTACCGGCGCTTGCACGGCGCAGACGGTACCGCGCAACGGCACGGCGTGCGTCAGCTTGCGAGGGCGCTTGGGTCGAAGAGACGCTTAATCAGCTCGTCGGCGACGGGCCCGTAGTCCTCGTGAAGCGCAACCGTGCGGTGCGCTCGGTCGCGAAACGGCTCGACGAAGCGATCGTGCATCGGCGCAACCGTCTCGGCGAACTGGCGTCGCACGTCGTCGGGCTCGCGTCCTCGTTCGGCGATATCGCGTTTGATGCGACGCTCGAGTCGGACGTCTTCGGGCACGTCGAGATACACGGCGAGGTCGAGGCGATCGGCAATTTCTTCGAAGCTCAGCAAGAGGATGCCTTCGATGATGACGATCGAGCGGGGCTCGACGATCGTGATCTCAGCGGTGCGGGTGTGGGTCGCGAAGTCATAGACCGGCGCAGCGATACTCTCGCCGGCTCGAAGCGATTCGACGTCGGCAGCGAAACGTTCGTGGTCAAGCGAGTCGGGGTGGTCATAGTTGACCAGCGACCGTTCGACAGAGGAGAGATGACCTTGATCGCGGTAGTAGGCGTCGAAGGCCAAGACCGACACCTGGTCAGGGCCGAGGCGATCGAGAAGGTGACGGGTGAGGGTGGTCTTCCCGGCTCCGCTGCCGCCACAAATTCCGCACGTCCTCGTCACGGGCGGTCAAGGTACCAATGTTGCGGCTCGCCTTCACCCCGAGGACGACCGCTTCGGCACCAGAACGTGCCAAGCTCCCGTTATGAAGTCCCAGCGCACCCCGTCGAACCGGGGCGAGATCGCCCCGTTCTTCGTGATGGAGGTCATGCGAGCTGCGGAGGAACGCGAGCTCGCCGGCGGCCAGGTGTTGCATCTTGAGGTTGGTCAGCCTTCCACACCGGCTCCGGCTGGGGTCATTGCGGCCGCTCACCGTGCACTCAACGAGGACGTGCTCGGGTACACGACCGCTTCGGGTACGCCGGAGCTCCGGGCCCGTGTCGCTCGCCACTACGACGAGTGGTACGGCGTCGAGGTGGATCCTGACCGGCTGATGTTCACCGTCGGCGCGTCGGGTGCGTTCGTTGTTGCGTTCCTCGCAGCGTTCGATGTCGGGGATCGGGTTGTGGTCCCGTCGCCCGGCTACCCCTGCTACCGCAATGCGCTCGAGACGTTCGGTTGTGAGGTTGTCGACATGCCCACGACGCTCGAGACCCGTTTCCAACCCACGGTCGAACTCCTTGATCGCGTCGTCGCCGACGGCGGTCCGATCGCCGGTCTCGTCCTCTCGTCGCCGTCGAACCCCACGGGAACGATGCTCGACATCGACCGGATGACCCAGATCACCTCGTGGTGCCGGGCCAACGATGTGTGGTTCGTGAGCGACGAGATCTATCACGGCCTGTCGTACGGCGAGCCCGCCCCGACAGCGTTGCAGTTCGATTCCGATGCGATCGTGATCAACAGTTTCTCGAAGTACTTCTCGATGACCGGGTGGCGGCTGGGGTGGCTGGTCATGCCCGAGGAATTGCGGGAGTCGGTCACGCGGATCGGACAGAACGTCACGATCTCTGCGCCGACCCTCTCACAGCTCGGCGCGGTCGCCGCCTTCGACTGTCATGACGAGTGCGAGGCCAATGTTGCTCGCTATGCGGCGAATCGTACGGTCGTGCTCGATGGTCTGCGAGCTGCCGGTTTCGAAGATCTCGCCCCGGCCGACGGTGCCTTCTACGTGTGGGCCGGTATCGACCATCTGATCGAGTCGGGTCGAACGGCCGATAGCCAGGCGCTGTGCGCGACCTGGCTCGACGAACTCGGCCTCGCCTCGACTCCGGGTGTCGACTTCGACCCGACGCAAGGCCACCGGTTCGTGCGTTTCTCGTTCGCCGGCTCAACCGAGGATTGTGCCGAGGCGATGCGTCGGCTGAAAGACTGGACGATGTCATGACTGAACCAGACCGATTCCACCCGAATTCGTTCGCCACGATCACTGTCGAGATCGATGAGACCGCCAAGGTCGCCGTCGTCACGCTCGACCGACCCGAGGCCTACAACGCCTTCAGTCCCGCCATGCAGGAGGAGTTGAAGGCCACGTGGCGGGCGTTCCGCAGCGACGACCGGGTCAACGCGATCGTGCTCACCGCCGCCGGCGACAAGTCGTTCTGTGTCGGCATCGATCGAAACGAGGCGGAGTTCACGAATATGGCGGGTGAGTCGCGTCTGTACGGCACGTCCAACAATTTCATGTACGACGATCCGGGTGACGACCTCGGACCGAAATCGTGCGACCTCTGGAAACCAGTGATCTGCGCGGTCAACGGCATGGCGTGCGGGGGAGCGTTCTACATGCTTGCCGAGAGCGACGTCATCATCGCTGCCGACCGCGCCACCTTCTTTGATCCGCATGTCACCTACGGCATGGCGGCGGTCTACGAGCCGATGAAGATGCTGCAGTACATGCCGCTCGGCGAGGTGCTACGCATGACGCTCCTCGGTAACCACGAGCGCATGTCAGCGGCAACAGCCCACCGCATCGGGCTCGTGAGCGAGGTCTGTCCGGCGGACGAGCTCATGGAACGTGCCCGGTGGGTGGCGGATGCGATCGCCTCACAGCCCGCAGTCGGCGTTCAGGCATCGCTGCGATCGATCTGGGCAGCGAACGACCTCGGCACCAAGCAGGCGCTGTCGATGGGGCCGTCACTGCTGACCACCGGTTTCGACATGGCCGGCATGGAGGAGGGCAACGAAGCCTTTTCCTCAGGGAAGCGGATCGACCCTCGGACCCGCTGAGGCGGAGTCAGCCCAGGATTCGGGCCCGAGCCGCAGCCGATTTGTCGAGCCAGGTCTGGGCGATGAAGACGCCGTTGACTTCGCGACCAGCGCCACCGCCGGCAGTAGGGTCGCCGCCAGTGCTCTCGGCTGGAGCGTTCGCCGCAGCTTCGGCGACCTTGAAAGCCTCCTCGGCCTCGCGCTCGCGGGCGACGACGAAGACGTCGTAGTCAGTGGCGCTGACCAGCGAGGTGTGGTCGACGTGACCGATGGCGTTGCCGTCGGGGAACCGGACCCAGTAGCGCTTCCAGGTCATGCCATTGGCCACCGCCACCTTGCCCTGAGACCCAGCGGGATAACCCGAGATGTCGTCGACGAGGCGGACTTTGGCGCCGCGCTTGAAGGTCGCAGCCTGAAGTTCAGCAGTGGAAGGCACAGGGGGAATCTAGCGGCCGATCTCGCAGTGGGGCGACATCGACGGGGCGGGATCGGATCCTCCGGGATCGGGCGAGAGGCGCAGTCTAGACTCCGACAATGGGTGCCTCCGCGACCTTGTTTGCCAACACGTTCTCCGAGGACCCCTGGTGGTGGGGTGACGCCCCGCCGGTGGCGTACGGCGCCGATCCGCCGACGGGCTCCGACGTGGTCGTCGTCGGCGGCGGTTACGCCGGATTGAGCTGTGCCGCCGAGCTGGCACTCGCCGGTCGTTCCGTTACCGTGCTCGACATCCGCCGTATCGGCGAGGGTGCATCGGGGCGCAATGCGGGACTCGTCTCGGGTCGGGCCGGAATCTCCAAGATGATCGACCTTGAGGCGTACGTCGGCCCCGACCGGGCGGCAGCGATCCTCAACGAGGCCGACGAGGCCTACGTCCATTTCCAACAGCTCGTCGACGCCCACGCACCCGGCGCGTTTCAGGACCGCGGCCGCTTCGTCGCCGCTCGTTCGAAGGCGGCCTTTCGCAAGCTTGAGAAAAAGTTCGATGAGTACCGCGACAGCGGTGAGGGCTCCTTGGTGACGTTGATTCAGCCCGGCGACGAAGATCGCTTTGTCACCACCGATGCGTTCCACGGCGGGATGGCAGCGAGCGCCGCCGGCCTGGCTCACCCCGCACTGTTCGTCGACGGCCTCCGTCGCCGAGCCGAGGCCGCCGGTGTGTCGATCCACACGGGCATCCGGGTGACCGACATCGACTCGAGCGGCGTCGGTCCGCACACGATCACGGTCGCCTCGGGATCCGGCACGGCACGCGGCCATCGGCGGATCGCTGCAGGCGACGTGGTGATCGCCACCAACGGCTATACCGATCGCGTTGCGCCATGGCACCGGGAACGCATCGTCCCGATGTCGTCGACGATCTTGGGAGTCGAACGCCTTGGACGGGAGCGGGTCGAGGCGCTCCTCCCAGCGATGACCGCAGTGATCGACACCAATCGCGTGATCGTCTACGCCCGTCCCACCCCGGATGGCGAGGGGATCCTGTTCGGTGGACGAGCCCGCTTCCGTCCCGTGTCGACGGCGACGTCGGCTCGGATCCTTCACAACCAGATGCTCGAGATCTTCCCGACGCTCGCCGATGTGAAGATCACCAACGCATGGTCGGGGTTGATGGCGTTCACCGCCGACTACCTGCCCAAGCTGGGCGTGCGCGATCGGGTGCATTACTTGCTCGGTTGCAACGGTGGTTCCGGGGTGGTGTTGATGCCGTGGCTCGGTCGAGCGATCGGACGTCGTATCGCCGGCACCGACGATCCGACCCAGCCGCTGTCGTCGCTCGCAGGGATTCCCTATGAGCGTCAGCCGCTGGGTGAGCACACGTCGAAGCTTGTGGCCGCGGCTGGGGTGTGGTTTGGCCTGCGAGATCGGATCGACGCCATTCGGCCATGATCAGCTCGGGGCCGGTTTCTGACACGCCGTCAGGATTCGGTACGGTGGAGCTACCGCCGCACTTCGGGAGCCTGCTATGACACCGGATCAGTTCGACTTCGTCCCGTTTGACGCCGATAACCATTACTACGAAGCGCTCGACGCGTTCACCCGCCACGTGCCCGAAGCCATGCAGCCTCGCATAGTGCAATGGGTCGAAATGGGCGGCCGGAAGCACCACTTGGTGGGTGGCAAACTCTCCAAGGCCGTCGCCAACCCCACCTGGGATCCGATTGCGAAGCCCGGGGCGCTGCGCCCCTACTTCGAGGGCAACCCGGAGCGGCTCAACCCACTCGAGATGCTCAAAGATCGTGAACCGCTGCCCGCGTATTACATGGATCCTGCGGCGCGGGTGAAGATGATCGAACAGCAGGGCCTCCAGGGCGTGTGGCTGTTCCCCACCCTCGGCGTGCTGTACGAGGAGGTCATCAAGCACGACGTTGAAGCCGTGGTCATGATGATGCAGGCCTTCAATCAGTGGCTCCACGACGACTGGACCTTCAACTACGAGAACACGGTCTTCGCGGCGCCCTACATTGCGCTCGGCGATGTCGACGCCGCCGTGGCGGAGGTCGACAAGGTGCTCGGTATGGGTGCCAACGTGCTCGTCATGCGTCCCGCCCCCGTCACCACCCGCACCGGTGTCGTGTCACCCTTCAATCCGATGTTCGACCCGGTATGGGCTCGCATCAACGAATCGGGGGTGCCGCTCGTGATCCATGCGGCCGACTCCGGCTACTCGTCCCAGGGTTACGCCGACGACGCCTTCTCGTCGCTCACCGGAGGCGGTGGCGCGGGCCCATCGCTCAAGGGGTTCGCCATCGAACGCGCCGCGCAGGACTGGTTGATCCAAGCCGTCTTTGAGAAGACCTTCGACCGGTTCCCGAACCTGCGCTTCGCGTCGATCGAGAACGGCTCGGACTTCCTCGGCCCGATGTTCCGCAAGTTCGACCAGACCGCCAAGAAGTCGTACTGGTGGTTCGAAAACCATCCGATCGAAACGTTCAAGCAACACGTTTGGGTCAATCCGTTCTGGGAAGATGATGTCGACGAGGTTGTCGAACTCATGGGTGCCGATCGGGTGATCTTCGGCTCCGATTGGCCTCACATCGAGGGGATGCCTCGGCCGCTGGACTACCTCGTCGAGCTCAAGAATCTTGACGCCGAGCAGACCAAGCGGATCATGGTCGACAACGTCCTGGAGCTCAACACGCCCCAGCCGCTCTAGGCGGCGGGCGAGCGTGCAGTGAGATTCTGACGCTCCCGACTTCACAGTCCTGTGAACGATCATTAACATTGAGGCCATGAGCGACATGTCGATCGAAGAGACTCGTGCCGAGGTTGAGGCGTGGCTGGACGAGAACTGGGACGAGTCCCTCACCGTCGGTGACTGGTGGGACCGTCTCAGCCCGAGCGGGTACGCCCACCCGATGCTCGGCACCAACGCCTACGGCAAGGGCCTCACCCAGGCGCAGGCGGCTGCGGTGATGGCCACCATGGCCGACCGAGAGGTCATGGGCCCGCCCACCGGGCTGGGCCGCATGCTTGCCGCTCCGACCATCGCCACCCACGGCACTCAGGAGCAGATCGACGAGTTCCTGCCGCCGATCCTCGACGGTTCGGTCGGCTGGTGTCAGCTGTTCTCCGAGCCGGGTGCTGGTTCTGACCTCGCTGGCCTCACCTGCAAGGCCGAGAAGGACGGTGACGAGTACATCATCACCGGGCAGAAGGTCTGGACGTCCGGCGGCCAGATCGCCGACATGGGCATGCTCATCGCCCGAACCGATCCCAATGCGCCGAAGCACAAGGGCATCACCTACTTTGCAATCGACATGCACCAGCCGGGCATCACTGTGCGCCCGCTGGTTGAGATGACCGGCAAGGCGCTCTTCAACGAGGTCTTCATCGACGAAGCCCGTGTCCCTGCGGCGAACATCATCGGCGACCTCAACCAGGGTTGGGCGGTCGCCAATACCACCTTGATGTTTGAGCGGTCCTCGCTTGGTTCGGCCGGCAAGTCCCCGGCGTCGGCTGCTGGTTCGGGTATGAAGTCCGTGCGTCACGAGCCCGTCACCAAGTTCAACAAGCGCACCGGTGGCGAGGGTGGTGTTCCGCCGCTCGGCATGGGCCTGTGGCGCTACCTAGTCGACATGGCCGAGAAGTCGGGCAAGAACGCCGAGCCGGTCCTGCGCCAGGAGCTCATCAAGCTCTACTCGCTGATCGAAGTCAACCGCCTTTCGATCCAGCGGGCGAAGGATCCCAAGCAGCGCACCGGCGCCGAGCCCAACATTGGCAAGCTCACGATGTCGGAGCTATTCCGCAGCTTCCGTGAGGTCGGCCTTCAGGTGATTGGCGCCGACGGCATGTTGCTAGGCGAATCCGAGACCCAGACCGGTGGTGCGGTCGGGGAGATTGCGATGTTCTCGCCTGGTCCGTCGATCTACGGCGGCACTGACCAGATTCAGCAGAACATCATCGGCGAGCGTGTTCTCGGTCTTCCCCGCGAGCCGGGCCCAGGCAAGGACACGCCGTTCTCGGAACTCCCCAAGAACTGATCGCATCGAGAACGATCTCGCAAGGAACACGCCTCGGCTCCAGAGCCGGGGCGTGTTCTCGTTTTCGGCCAGGGGTGCGGCGCAGCGGCCGTTCCCGGTGACGCAGAGGCGGCACGCTGTGCAACTCGGGACGGGCTGACACCCGAAACTTCGTCGATGCTGAGGCCTTAGGCGGGCAGGAGCACCGACTGGATCTCGGTGAAGGGCCCGAAGCCCTCGGGGCCGAGTTCGCGGCCGATGCCGCTCTTCTTGAAGCCGCCGAACGGACTCGCCATGTCGAGAATCGCGGCGCTGTTGACGGCGACGACACCGGTCCGGATCTGGCCGGCGATCTCGGCGGCCCGGTCGATATCGGTGGTCCACACCGAGCCCGACAGCCCGTAGTCGGAGTCGTTGGCGATGGCGATCGCCTCGTCAACGGTGGAGTACCGGATGCACGACAGCACCGGACCGAAGATCTCCTCGCGGGCGATGGTCATGTCGTTGGTGACTCCGGCGAACACGGTGGGCTGCACATAGAAACCCTTCCCGAACGAGCCGTCGAGCGAGCCGCCTGTCACGGCGACGGCACCGGCGGCCTTGCCTGCCTCGAGGTAGCCGCCAACTTTCTCGTGCTGACGGCCCGACACGAGCGGACCCAGCACCATGTTCGGGTCGGTCGGGTCCCCATACGGGAGCGCGCCAACTGCAGCGGCGAGCGCTTCGACGATCTCGTCGTGGCGGTTGTCAGGGACGAGGATGCGGGTCTGGGCGCCGCAGGCCTGGCCGGTGTTGAGCATTCCGGACATGACGAGATCGTTCATGACGGCGTCGAGATCGACGTCGTCGAGGATGATGCCGGCCGACTTTCCACCGAGCTCGAGGGTGCAGCGCTTGATCTGCTCACCGCAGATTGAGGCGACGATCGAGCCGGTGAGGGCGGAGCCGGTGAAGGACACCTTGTCGATGTTCGAGTGTCGGACTAGGTATTCCGAGCCAGCGCGGTCGGCCGACACTACATTGATCACGCCGTTGGGGATGCCTGCTTCCTTCGCGCATTCACCGATGAGGCGACCGTGCAACGGCGTCTCCGGAGCGGTCTTGAGCACCATGGTGGAACCGGTAGCGATTACCGGCCCCAGCTTCATAGCTGCGATGAAAAGCGGCACGTTCCACGGGACGATGCCGGCGCAGACACCGACCGGCTGTTTGTTGATCAGGACCCGCTGGCCCAGGGAACCTTGACGCTGCTCCTGCCAGGCGTAGTTCTTGGCGACGTTGACGTACTGGTCAAGGACCATGGTCGAGGCGAAGACCTGCACCATGATTGACTGCGACGCAGGCGTGCCGACCTCAGCCGTGATCACGTCGGCGAACTCCTGCGCCCGAGCCTGAATCGCCTGGGAGAAACGAGACAACGCATCGACGCGCTCATCGGGTGTCCAGCGGCGCCATTCGCCATTGAACGCTGCCACCGAACTGGCGACGGCCCGGTCGATGTCGACCGGCCCACAGTCCGGAACCGAACCGATCGTCTGCTCTGTCGCTGGGTTGATCACGGTGATGCGGTCGTTCGCCTCGGCCGTGACGTGTTCGTTATCGATGAAGATCGTCGTCTGGTCGTCCATGCTGCGACGGTAGTCGGCTATCACGGCGCATTCCTAACGGCGAGCTGCGCCAGACTGAAGCGGTGAGCCTGCCCGGGCCGATCATCGCTCTCTCGGCTGATGGGCCGAAGCTCGATCCGGTGGTGCACGGCGCGAGGGCCGTCGGGTTGCAGTAGCTGATGCGCTCTGGCATGCCCGTACCGCCGGCGTTGTTTGTTCCCGTGGCATCCGTGCGCTCCATCGCCGCGGATCCGCCGGCGGGGCGAGACGAGCTTCGAGCAGTGGTGGCTGCCCTTGGCGGACCCGGTGACCGTCTCGCGGTGCGGTCCGGTGCTGTGGTCAGCCTTCCCGGTGCGTTCGAGACGCTGCTCGACGTGGTGCCCTCCAACGTCGATGCCGCACTCGTGTCGGTCGTGGAGAGCACAACGGGCCCGCAGGTCGAGATGATTGCCCGAGCACTCGGCCACGAGCGGGTCCCAGAGACCACTGTCGTCATCCAGCGGCAGGTCGATGCGACCGCCGATGACCGTTCGGGAGCGGGTGCGGCGAGCAGCCGCCACCCGGTGACCGGCGAGGAACGAGCCGCTGGTTCATTTGGTTGGCGGGTGAAGGGTGATGCGGTGATGGCGGCGGCCGTGCCGGTGGTCTCCCTCGGCGCCTTGGTCGACCGGGTGCCGGAGGCTCACGAACGCTTGGTTGCTGCGCTCGAACAGCTCGACGCCGCGCTCGGATCCGCAGTCGAACTTGAGTTCACGGTCGAGCGGGGCGAACTCTGGTGTCTGCAGCTCCGTATCTTCACGATTGTCGAGAAGCACGAGCAACTGCCGCTCGGCGCGGCGATCGTTGCTGAGGGACAACCGGCCTCCGCCGGTGTCGGTCGAGGCTGGGTTCAGGTCGACATCGACAATGCGCTCGATGCCATCGACCGCAACGAACCGGTCGTTCTTGTACTGGAGACAAGCGCACCGTCGGACATGGCCGCGATGGTGCGGAGCGTAGCGGTCGTGACGGTGCTCGGCGGTCGAGAGAGCCACGCCGCCGTGGTGACGAGGGGGGCCGAGGTGCCGGCGGTGCTGGCGGTACCGGGCCTACAGATCGCCGCCGACCATGTGATGTTCGGCGATGTGCGGGTGGCGGTCGGCGACGAACTCGTCGTCGATGGCACCACTGGGCGTATCGCTCGGCCATTCACCGAGGGGTGAACTACCGTCGGTCCATGGGGGACGAGGAGATCACGCCGAGTCTGGAGGCGGCCTACGCGGTCGAGACACCCGACGAAAATCGACGGCTCTACGCCGAATGGGCGTCGAGCTAT
>CAJWHS010000060.1 GCA_913041415.1 uncultured Acidimicrobiaceae bacterium
GTCGAGGACGCGCCAACGCCTCGCGACGAGCGATGGGCAGTGCTCGATGGCTTGACTTTCGACGACTGATCACCAACTTCGACGACTCCACTGTCAAGGGTGGGGAACCAGCCCCAGAGGTCGTTAACCTTCCGTGGTCGTGCCGACGAGTCGCGTCGGCATTCAGAACGCACAGCAGGAACGCATCATGGCTGTCCCGAAGCGGAAGATGTCCAAGTCGAAGAGCCGGAGCCGCAAGGCCTCGGCGTGGCGCGTCGGTCGTACCGCTCGCAGCACCTGCCCGAATTGCGGCGCCTCGAAGCGCCCGCACCGGGCGTGCGGCAACTGCGGCTGGTACGCCGGCCGTCAGGCGATCGAGGTCGACTGACAACATGCTGCCCATCGCTGTAGATGCCATGGGCGGCGACAACGCCCCCGACGCCATTGTCGAGGGAGCCAAGCGCGCGGTCGACGAACTCGGTGTGCCCGTCATCCTCATCGGCAAGCCCGGCGAGATGGGCGATACCGGTGATCTACCGATCATCGAGGCCTCTGAAGTCATCGCCATGGACGCCGAGCCCGGCTCCAGCGTTCGCAAGATGAAGGACTCCTCACTCGTTCGGGCCGCCGAGGCGGTCCGCGACAGTAATGCCTCGGCAATGGTCTCCGCAGGGAACACCGGCGCCACCATGGCATCCGCTCTGCTGCGCATGGGCCGCATCAAGGGCATCCAGCGTCCGGCAATCGCCACGCCGATCCCTGTCCCTGGCTCGACCCCCACCACCCTGCTCGACGCCGGCGCCAACGCCGAGTGCAAGCCCGAGTGGCTCGTCGAGTTTGCCCAGATGGGCGGTGTGTACGCCCGCGACCGCTTCGGTATCGAGCGCCCCAAGGTAGGCCTGTTGTCGATTGGCGAAGAAGCGGGGAAGGGCAGTCCCTTTGTCAAGGATTGCTTCGAGTTCCTGAGCGACCCGGCCTGGGCCGCCTCCAGCGACTGTGAGTGGATCGGCAACGTCGAGGGCCGCGACGTCATGACCAACGAAGCTGATGTCATCGTCACCGATGGGTTCACCGGCAACGTCACCCTCAAGACGCTCGAGGGCGCGATGCGGGCGATCATGAGCCGTCTGCTGATGGCGCTCGACACCGACGACGGCACACGTGCTGCCAGCGCCGCGCTTGGTCCCGCACTCGACACGATGGTCAGCGAACTGCACCCCGATTCCGTCGGTGGCGCGCTGCTGCTCGGCGTCAAGGGTGTGTGCGTGATCTCCCACGGATCGTCGAGTCCCGACGCCATGGTGAACGCCATCCGAGTCGCCTCGGAGATGGTCGCGGTCGAGATGGTCGATCATCTGACCACAGCGGCTGCTTCGGTCGCCGACTGATCTCGCTCCACCGCCTGACAATCACGGGATTCCTTCGCTCGTTCACAAGCGCGCAAGGCGCGAAACCGCTAGGGTGCGCTCGCCTCGGATTGCGTGTGGTGCGAAACGGGGCCTGTGAAGCCGATTCGCCGGGGGAGAACACCGTGCCCGCCGAAACCCATGTCGAGGGGGAGCCGATGGAACGCAACGAAGTCGTGACACTCGTGAAGGACCGCTTGGCCGAGATCCTGGAGATCGAGCCGTCCGAGATCAACGAAGGTGATGCCTTCGCCGAGGATCTTGATGCCGACTCGCTCGCCCTGATCGAGCTGGTCGAGGCCATCGAAGAGGAGCTCGCCGAGCGCACCACGGGCTTCCGGATCGAAGACGAGGACCTCGAGGACCTCCGCACCGTTCGCGATGCGGTCGACTACGTTGTCGCCAAGTTGGGCTGACCCCTGTTCTCCGCGGCGCCGTCCACCACGCTCGAGGAGCGACTCGGTTATCACTTCGGTGAACGGGGCCTGTTGGTTCACGCCCTCACTCACCGGTCGTTCTGCGCCGAGCATCCCGGCGACGAGTCGAACGAACGGCTCGAGTTTCTAGGTGACGCCGTGCTCGGTGTCGTGGTGACCGACCACCTGTTCTCGGCCTTCCCTGATCTGCCCGAGGGGCAGCTGGCCAAGGCGCGGGCTGCGGTCGTCTCGTCGACCACGCTCGCCGAGGTCGGCCTCGAACTTGGGGTCGGGCTCGATCTGCGGCTCGGTAAGGGTGAGGATGCCTCTGGCGGTCGAGAGAAGGCGTCGATCCTGGCTGATGCGGTCGAGGCCGTTCTCGGTGCGATGTACCTCGACGGCGGTGTTGAGCCGGTCCGTCGCCTCGTGCTCGAGCAGCTCAGCGAACGCATCGACCAGGCCGCCGAGCGCCCTGGCGACAAGGACTACAAGACTCGCCTCCAAGAGGTCGCGGCGCACGACGGGTTCACGCCCCCCGTGTACGCGTTGACGGAGAGCGGGCCCGATCACCACAAGCGGTTCCACGCAACGGTGGCGGTCGGTGGAGAACGGTTGGGGGCCGGCACCGGCACCTCGAAGAAAGAAGCCGAGCAGAAGGCGGCCCGGGCCGCATACGAGCGGCGTTCGGCGCAGGATGGAGTCCGTGATGATGTTTGAGCTACCCGAGGTCGAGACAGTTCGCCGTGAACTCGATCGCGACCTAGTGGGCAAGAAGGTGAAGACGGTCGAGGCGGCGAGTATGGCCGTGCTCAAGCGCTACAAGAACCGCAAGGCATTCACCGGCCAGCTCGACGACATGAAGATCACCGGCGTCCGCCGGCGTGGGCTTCATCTACTCATCGTGCTTGACGGCGACTCGACCTTGGTGGTCGACCTCGGCTCGTCGGGTTCGCTGCGACGAAACGCCAACAAGAACAAGGTCGAGGACTCCACCGAGGTGGTCATCACCTTCACCCAGCACGGTCAGCTCCGCCTGGTGGATCCCGACGGCACTGCTGAGATGTTCGTCGTCGACACCAGGGCACTCGCCGACGAGATCCCCGAACTCGATGATCACGGCCTTGATCCGGTCGACGAACCAGTTTCGTGGACCGAGTTCGGCCGGGCCCTCCTGCAACGCAACGTCAAACTCAAGACCCTGCTTCTTGACGACACCTTCGTCGTCGGTATCGGCAACCTCTACGCCGACGAGATCCTCTTCGAGGCCGGTCTGCGCTACGACCGTCTGAGCAACTCGCTGTCGAGTCAGGAGATTCGTCGTCTCCATCGCTCCTTGGTCGGCACGCTCCACGACGCCATCAAGTACCGCGGGACATCGTTGCCCGATCGCCCGTTCGTCGATCCGTTCGGTGTGCTTGGTGACTATGCCGAGCACTTGGCGGTCTATGGCAAGCACGGCGATCTGAGCAGCCGGAGCCGTCTCCCGATCCAGCGGGTGAAGTTCGGCGGCGCCTGGACCTACTTCTGCGACACCCAGGTCTGACCCCCGTCTAGCAGGCCGCGCGGGCCTGGTCTGGCCCGGTCGATTTCCATAGGTAATCCACAGGGGACACCGAATTTCCCCAGGGTCGAACCTTTTTCCCCAGGGGTCAGGACTACACGGATGTAATTTGGGTTGTTAAGTTCGTCTCGATGCATCTGAAGAACCTCACGCTGAAGGGCTTCAAGTCGTTCGCCGACACCGCCTCGATCGATCTCGAACCAGGGGTCACGGTCGTGGTCGGTCCGAACGGCTCGGGCAAGTCGAACGTCGTCGATGCCATTGCGTGGGTTCTCGGTGCACAGGCACCGTCCGCGGTGCGGTCCGGGAAGATGGACGACGTCATCTTCGCCGGTAGCCAGAACAAGTCCGCCCTCGGGCGCGCCGAGGTGTCGCTCACCATTGACAACCACAGTCGCACGCTCCCAGTGGAGTTCAGCGAGGTAAAGATCACCCGCATGCTCTTCCGAAGCGGTGACTCCGAGTACGCCCTCAACGGGGTGCCGTGCCGCCTGCTCGACATCACCGAGTTGCTCTCCGACGGTGGTGTCGGTCGTCAGCAGCACGTGATCGTCAGCCAAGGCCAGATCGACGCCGTGCTCAACGCCCGCCCCGAGGATCGCCGGGCGATCATCGAGGAGGCCGCCGGCGTCCTGAAGTTCCGGAAGCGAAAGGACCGAGCCGAACGCCGTCTCACCGCCACCGACGGCGACCTCACCCGGGTCAAGGACCTCATGCGCGAGGTGCGTCGCGGTCTGCGCCCCTTAGAGAAGCAGGCCGAGGCGGCGCGCCGTCATGGCGATCTCATCGAGGAACTCACTGCGCTGCGAGTCCATCTCGCCGGGCGCGATGTCGCCGATCTGCGCACACGACTCGCCGCCAACAGTGAACTGCGTGCCGCGAAGATCGAACAGGAGCGGGCCACCCGAGCCGAACTCGACCACCTCCACGCCTCGGTGTCGGCCGACGAGCGGGCGCTCGCCGACCACGGTGGCGACGATCTCGGCGACACACTCGCCCGCCTGGAGTCGATGAACCAGCGCAGGCGAGGGTTCTCGGCGGTGCTCGCCGAACGACTCCGCGGGGTCGAGCGCGACCGTTCGGCCTTTGCCGATCGAGCGGTCATCGCCAACATGGAGGCTGAGGCGGCCCGGTGCCGTGCTGATCTCGAAACGGTCACCGATGAGCTCGGCCAACTCGGCCCCGATATCGAACGGCTCGCCGAGGAGGAAGCCACGCTTGCCCGTGACCGTGATGCGTTCCAGGTGGAATGGGGAGACGGCGTTCCGGTGCCGACCGGGCAGGCCTCAGAGGTCCGCGGCGAGCTGGGCGCACTTCGCGCCGCGATCGAGCGCGGCGAGAGCGAATCGGACCGCCTCCAGGTCAAGCTCACCGAGCTCGAGCAGCAGCGTCGGGATCTCGAAGCGGATGCAGCCCGGCGACGAGCCGACCTCGGCACCCTCCACGACGAAGAGGAGCCGCTCGTTGCGGCCCACGAGGCGGCCGAGTCCGCTCGTCAGGCCGCTGAGGAGCACGTCGCTGTCCGCCAGGCCGAACAAATCGACGTCGAGGCCGATCATCATCGGTGGGTCGCTCGCGCCGAAGCGCTGACCCTCGCGCTCGATGAAGCTCGCGCTCGCAGTGGTGCTCAGCGCCTCGCCGCCATCGACGGTGTGCTCGGCACGCTCCTCGACCTCGTTGCGGTCGAGGCGGGCTGGGAAGCCGCCTTCGAGGCCGCTGCCGGCGACGCCCTTACGGCCGTGATCGTCGACGACGCCGACACGGCCCGACTCGCGCTCACCGAACTCGCCTCCGGCAATGCAACCGGCGCCGTTCTCGCCCTCGGCAGCCGCACGGGCACTCGGGCTGAAGGTGCCGACTTCGTACGGAGCCACGTCTCGGGCACGAATGCTGCGGTCGATGATCTGCTCGACGTGCTGCTCACCGACGCGATCGCCGTTGACGGCAGCTGGCGGGCTGCGCTTGATCAGGCGCTCGCTCGCCCCGGTCAGGTCGTCGTGACCCGCACCGGCGACCGGTTCGGTGTCCGCGGTTGGCGCATCGGTTCGGCCGGCCCTGGCGCCACGGGTGCAGCGCTTGCCGAGGCCGAAGAGCAGATCGAGCGCACTCGAGTGGTGTGCGCCGGTGCCGCCGACGCCACCATCGAGGCTCAACGCGAGCTTGCCGAGCGTTCGGTCCGGGCCGATGAGCTTGCTCAGCGTCTCGCCGGCATTGAGGAGGGGCTGAGTGCCGCGGCCGACACCTTGCAGCGCACCGATGCCGATCGACGTGAGGTCACTACCGAGGCCGACGCGCTGCAGGCTCGTTTCGACGAACTCGCTGTGCGTCTCGAACGCGAGACGGCCCGGGTCGACGAACTTGAGACGAAGTTGCCCGAACTCGAGGCGGCCAAGGAAGCCTCACTTGAAGCCGGTCGCCGACTCGCCGCTGCCCGCGCCGAGATCGAGGAGCGGGCCGCCAAGGTCGGTTCGCTGCGCACCGACGTCGGGGTCCGGGCCGCCAGTCTTGACGAGCGACGCACGTCGCTCACCGCCCGTCTCACCGCACTCGACGAACGCCTCGAGCGCGACGTCGAGCAGCGTGCCGCCGCGGAGGGGCAGCGGATCGCACTCGACCGACGAGCGGCTGTGCTCGAAAACCTGACGGCTTTTGTCGAGCGCCGGTCTGCCGTCGTCGATCTCCGTCTCGCCGACGTGCGTGAGCGGCGTCGTCGCCAGTCGCAGGCTGCACAGAAAATCACGCAGCGTCTCGATGGCCTGCGTCGGCGTCGAGGTGAGGCCGAGAAGCAGTTGGAGGGGCTGCGATTGGTAATGGCGAAGGCCGAGGTCGAGGAGGCCGAGCTCAGGACTCGCCTGGAGGCAACCGTCGACCGTCTTCGTTCCGACCACGATCTCGCTCCCGACGTCGCCGTGTCGGCGCCGTGCCCGGAGCTGCCGGACGGCCTCGATCCGGGTCACCGGGTCGGGATGCTCGAGAGCGAGCTCGACATCATGGGCCCGGTCAATCCGCTCGCCCTCGAGGAGTACCAGGCGTTGCAGGAGCGGCACTCGTTCCTGCAGGGCCAGCTCGACGACATCCGGTCGACCCGCCGGGAGCTGTCGAAGGTGGTCGCCTCGATCGACGAGGAGATCGTCACGGTCTTTGCTTCGGCGTTCGCCGACGTGTCGGTCAACTTCACCCAGCTGTTCGAGACACTCTTCCCGGGCGGTCAGGGCTCGATCTCGCTCACGACGCCGGACGACTTGCTCAACACCGGCATTGAGATCTCAGCCAAGCCGTCGGGCAAGAACGTCAAGAAGCTTTCGCTCCTGTCCGGTGGTGAGCGCACCCTCGTCGCCCTAGCGTTCCTGTTCGCTGTGTTTCGGAGCCGCCCGTCGCCATTCTATGTGATGGATGAGGTTGAGGCCGCGCTCGACGACGTCAACCTCCATCGTTTCCTCTCGCTCGTCGAGGAGTTCCGGGCCGACGCTCAATTGCTGCTCGTGAGCCACCAGAAGCGCACGATGGAGGCTGCGGACTGTCTCTACGGCGTCTCGATGAAGCCCGGTGGTTCGAGCCGGGTCGTCAGCGAGAAGGTCGCAGAGACCCTCGAAGCCACGCCGGCACCGGCGGCCTAGTCGTGGACTTCGGCGTCTGCATCTTCCCAACGGCTGATGCGATGCATCCGGCCGAGCTCGCTCGGGCGCTTGAGGAGCGTGGCTTCGAATCGTACTGGGTTGCCGAGCACACCCACATCCCGACCAGCCGGCGGAGCCCGTGGCCTGGTGGCGCCGACCTGCCGCAGATGTACTACGAGACGATGGATCCGTTCGTGGCGCTGACCTCAGCGGCCACCGCCACCAAGAACCTCAAGGTCGGCACCGGCATCTGCCTTGTCGTTGAACGCGATCCGATCACCACGGCGAAAGAGGTCGCCTCGATCGATCATGTCTCGAACGGACGTTTTCTTTTCGGTGTCGGCGGTGGCTGGAACGCCGAGGAGATGGAAAACCACGGCACCGCGTTCGACACCCGGTGGAAGTTGATGCGCGAGCGCATGGAGGCGATGAAGGCGATCTGGGCCGACGACCCGGCCGAGTACCACGGTGAATTTGTCGACTTCGACCCGATCTTTTCCAAGCCCAAGCCCGTCCAAGCGCCCCACCCGCCGATCCACCTCGGTGGGGCCTCACCGTGGGGTCCGCGGCGGGCCGCCCGCTACGGCGATGGTTGGATGCCGATCAATGGCCGGGGCGGCACGATCATGGACGACCTTCCCGTGCTGGCCGAGGAGTGCGAGAAGAACGGCCGTGACATCGCCGAGATCGAACTCTCGCTCTACATGGCACCGGTGAACGCCGGCGTGGCCAAGGAGCACGAGGAGGGTGGCGTCTCCCGCTTCATCTTCGGGTTGCCGCCGGCCGACGCCGAAACCCTGCTGCCGATGCTCGATAAGCAGGCTGAGGTCATCGCGGCCGTCAACGGCTGACCCACTCCCGGCGCTGAATCGACGGTTCGTAGACGCAGTGGGTCCGTCCGGGTGCGTCACGATCGGAAGGCCCTATTCGGCGGTATTCGCAGGCCAGGCGAGGGGCTAGCCTGCGCCGTCATGCGCAGCGTTCCGGAGCGCGCCCAGGTCGTCATCGTCGGCGGCGGCATTGTTGGCGCCAGCATCGCCTATCACCTCACCCGTCGCGAGATCACCGATGTCGTGGTGCTCGAGCAGAACACCCTCACCGCCGGCACCACGTGGCACGCCGCAGGGCTGGTGAGCCAACTCAAGTCGACACAGTCGCTCACCAAGTTGGCGGCCTACTCGGCCCGCCTGTTCGAGGAACTCGAGGATGAAACCGGCCAGGCCACCGGCTACCGCAGGCCCGGCTCGATCCAGGTTGCCGACAATGAACAGCGCTGGGAGGAGATTCGCCGGGGGGCGACGATGGCCGATGGGGTCGGCGTCGAGTGCCGAGAGATCTCGATCGACGAGGCCGCCGAACGGTTCCCGCTCATGCGCACCGACGATCTCGTCGGCGCGCTTTACATCCCACGCGATGGTCAGACCTCGCCGGTCGACACCACGATGGCGCTCGCCAAGGGCGCCAAGGCCCGAGGCGCAACGGTCATCGAGAACGTCGCCGTCACGCAACTGAAGACCAAGGACGGCAAGATCGCCGGTGTCGTCAGCGAGCAGGGTGAGATCGAGGCGGAGATCGTCGTGCTCGCTACCGGCATGTGGACCCGTCACCTTGCGGCCCAGATCGGTGTGAACGTCCCGCTTCAGGCGTGCGAGCACTTCTACATCGTCACCGAACCGATCGAGGGAATGGAGATCGGCACGCCGACCCTGCGCGACCCGGGCAACTACACGTACTTCAAGGAGGAGACCGGGAAGATCATGGCCGGCTTCTTTGAACCCCGGGGCAAGGTCTGGCGCATGGACGAGATCCCCCGTGATTTCAGCTTTGGCGCGCTGCCCGAGGACTGGGATCATGTCGGCCCGATCTTCGAGCGAGCGATCCACCGAGTGCCGGTCTTGAGCGAGGTCGGCCTTCAGTTGTTCTTCAACGGCCCCGAGGCGTTCACTCCCGATGGCGTCTATTACATGGGAGAGACCCCCGAGGTCGACAACTGCTATGTCGCCGCCGGTTTCAACTCGGTCGGGATCCAGTCCGCAGGCGGTGTCGGTTGGGCGCTCGCCGACTGGATCGCCGATAAGCACCCGCCGATGGATCTCAACTCTGTGGACATTCGACGAGCTCAGCCCTTCCAGGCCGACGAGGAGTATCTGGAAGACCGGATCTCCGAGAGCCTCGGTCTCCTGTACGCGATGCACTGGCCGTTCCGGCAGTACGAGTCGGCTCGAGGTATTCGCCAGTCGCCGTTGCACGATCGGATTGACGCCGCCGGCGCGGTGTGGGGCGAGACCGCCGGTTGGGAACGCCCCAACTGGTATGCCGACGATGGCCAGGCCCGCGAGTACGAGTACTCCTACGGCAAGCAGAACTGGCACGACAACATGGTCCGCGAGTGTCGGGGGGTCCGTGAGGCCGTCGGCCTGTTCGACCAGACCTCGTTCGCCAAAGCCCGTGTCGAGGGTCCCGACGCGCTTGCCGTGCTCAACCACCTCTCGGTCGCCAACATCGATGCCCCGGTCCACAAAGCCGTCTACACGCAGTGGTGCAATCACAAGGGCGGTATCGAGGCCGACCTCACCGTTACCCGCACGGGCCACGACACCTTCTTCGTCGTCACGGCGGCAGCCGCCGAGAACCGGGACTTCACATGGCTGCGCCGAGCAGCGAGCGGCAAGGACGTCACGATCACCAACGTCACCCACGACATCGCGATGCTCGGACTGATGGGCCCCAACAGTCGGTCGCTTCTTTCGGAGATCACCGACGCCGATCTCTCGAACGCCGACATCGAGGAGGGTGGCTTCCCGTTCGGCTGGAGCAGACAGATCGAGATCGCCGGTCGACCGGTGCTCGCGCTGCGAATGAGCTATGTCGGCGAGCTCGGCTGGGAGCTGTACCTTGCCAACGACGATGCCGGCGCGGTCTATGACGCCATCGTCGCCGTCGGCCCGAAACACGGTCTCGTGCACGCCGGCTTCCACGCGATGAACTCGCTTCGCCTCGAGGCGGGCATGCGTCATTGGGGTCACGACATCACCGACGAGGACACCCCGATCGAAGCCGGACTCGGTTTCGCCATCGACTGGGACAAGGGCGAGTTCCTGGGCCGTGATGCCCTGCTCGCCCAGAAGGATGCGCCCCGCTCGAAGCGACTGCTCCAGTTCCGGATCGAAGATCCCGACCTGCTCACGTATCACGATGAGCCGATCTATCGCGACGGCGTCGTCGTCGGGTGCACGTCATCATCGATGTGGTCGGCGACCCAGGACTGCTGCTGCGCGATGGGTTATGTTGAGCATCCCGACGGCGAGAGCATCACCGCAGCCTGGCTCGACGAGGCGACTTGGGAGGTCAACATCGGTGGCCAGGTGGTTCCGTTGTCGACATCGATCCGTTCCTGGTACGACCCACAGAATCAGCACCCCAATCTCGCCGTGTAGGGATTCAGGTGCTCGGTGTCGAGCGGCGCCGGCTGCGGGTCGTCTGCTCAGCTCCGGGTAGCGCAGGAGGCAGCGGTACCGTCGAGTTGGTGCGCCGCTCCCTCCGCCTTCCCGTGATTGCGATCGGACTGATCGTCGGGTTCGTTGCGGCCGCCTGCACGTCCGTTCCATCCGAGAAACTCTCGGTGCCGTTGCCGACCACCACGGTCGAGTCGGAGCCGGCGTCTGTGGCCGAGGTGGATTCGGAGTCGACCGACGAGTCCGCCTCGCCGCCCGACACACCGGCGGTTGCTGGGGAGTTGGCGATCGGAGGACTCGAGGGGGTGGTTGTTGCCGATGCGTCGGGCGCTGTTGTGCGATCGACGTTTCCGAGCGGTGTTGCGACCCAGCCCACTTGGTCGCGCGCCGGTGATCGGGCGATCTCGTTCGTGCCGTCTGCGACCGGAGGGTCGGTCGTCGTCTCCGTCGGCGACGAAGCGTTCGTGGTTGGTGCCCGGCGGCCGTATTTCTTCTTTTCGTGGAGTGGAGACGGTGCCTATGTGGCGGCTTTGGGACCGGGCCCACGAGGCACGAGCCTCGACATCCTCACTCCCGAGGGAGCACTCGCAACCGACGAGACGATCGACACTCGGAGCTTCTATCTCGCTTGGGAGCCCGGTGGCGACGATCTCGTCGTCCATCTCAACGACGAACTCTTCCTCCTTCGGAATCCTCGGGATCTCAAGACACGCGAATCGCTGGGTACGCCCGGCCAGTCGTTCCTTGCGCCGGTGTGGATCCCGGAAACCCGCGACATCGTCATTGTGGACGACGGGGACGACTCAGACGAGGGCCGCCTGACTCGACTCGACGTCGACGATCGCAGTGAGGAGGATCTCGGTCCGGTCCGGGGTGGTGTCGGGATGACGGTGTCGCCCGACGCGACCCGCCTCTTCGCGACCCATGGTGGTCCCGATTCCGAGCGTCGCGACGAGATCGAGATCTCCGTTGGCAGCGCCGGTCGCTCCGTGCAGGAGCCGCGTGCCGCGAGCGAGGTCATCGTGCTGGAGACCGGCGACCGCACGGCTGTCAGCGATCAACGCTCGATCTGGGCGGAGTGGGCCCCTGATGGTTCGGCGCTCGCACTGCTGCAGCCGATGAGTCAGGGCGCACGCTGGTTGATCGCCGACGAGCGCGGCCTCCGCGAGCTCGGTACAATGCAGGCAACCCCAACCTTCGCTCGCGATTACCTGTTTTTTTCGTGGCAGTACGTCGAGTCACCGAGGATCTGGGCACCTGACGCCGATGCGATCGTATATGCAGCCGTCGAAGCCGGGATTCCCGGGATTTATGTCCACGAACTGGATGGCGAGCGAGTGCGAGTCAGCGATGGGGATGTTGCCTTCTTCGCACCCCGACCCGACGGTGGCACCTCCTCGCCCGCCTGAGGCAACGGTCGTTCAGTCGAAGACGATCACCGAGCGGGCAACCTCGCCGGCGGACATCGCCGCGAATGCCTCGTTGATGTCGTCGAGGTTGACTCGGGCAGTGACCATCTCGTCGAGGTGGAGCTTGCCGCTGAGGTAGAACTCCACGAGTTGGGGTATGTCCTCGCGAAAGCGGTTCGATCCCATGTTCGACCCGGTGAGTGTCTTCTCCATCAGCAGCGCTTCGGCGTCGATCTCGAGTTTTTGCCCCTGCGGCACCATTCCGATCACGACCGTCGTGCCTCCGTAGCGGATCATCTCATAGGCCTGCTCTACCGTCTCTTTGCGACCGACCGCCTCGAATGAGAAGTCCGCGCCCTGCTTCGTCAGCGCATGCACTGCGGCGATGGGATCCTCGACCGAGGCGTCGACGACATGGGTGGCGCCGAACGTGCGAGCAGCGGCGAGCTTCTTACTGCTGACATCGACGGCGATGATCGTTCCCGCACCGGCGACAGCTGCACCGTTGAGTGCGGACAGGCCGATGCCACCGCATCCGATGACGACGACCGATGCGCCCACCGGGATCCGTGCGGTGTTGACGACCGCACCGAAGCCGGTCATCACTGCGCAGCCGATCAGTGCGCCGCGGTCGAGCGGCATGTCGTGTCGGACCTTCACGCAGGCGCGTTCGTGCACGAGCATCGCTTCGGCGTAGGAAGCGAGGTTGTACAGCTGCGTGACCGGCTGCCCCTTCTGCGAGAGGCGGGAAGGTTGCCCAGGGGCGCGCCAGGTCTCTGTGCTCTCACAGAGCACTGGTCGCCCGGCTGTGCAGTTGCGGCAGACGCCGCAGAAGGCCGACATGCAAGTGATGACGTGGTCGCCGGGCTCGACGTAGGTGACGTCGGGACCAACCGCCTCGACGACGCCGGCCGACTCGTGGCCGGGCACGCATGGCATTGATGTGTGATGGAGCCCCTTGATGAAGTGGAGGTCGGAGTGGCACACTCCGGCGGCCGTCGTGCGGATTTGGACCTCACCGGGCCCTGGGTCGTCGATGTCGATCTCTTCGATCGTGAGCGGTGTACCCGCCTGTCGGAGGACAGCGGCTCGCATGGTCAATCCTTCCTCGCCAGGGGTGGGGTTGGTAGCAGGATCACAGCAGTCCATCGCAGCCAGTGCAACTGCCGCTGCAGAACCGCCGCCGAGACGTTCACCTTCAGCAGTACGGCGTCAATGTTCTAGAGTTGTGACTGCACATCGGCGCCGAGCGCCCGACCGTCCGGGAGGACACCCATGAAGATCGTGGTCGATTTTGATCTCTGCGAGAGCAACGCAGTCTGCATGCAGATCGCACCCGACGTCTTTGAGGTCCGCGACGACGACTTCCTCTACGTGCTCAACGAGAACCCGGACGAGAGCGATCGTGAGCGGATGGAGGAGTGCGTTCAGCGTTGCCCGAAGCAGGCGATCTCGATCGAAGACTGATCGAGCCGGATGGCTGCACAATCGATCCACATCGTCGGCGCGTCGCTCGCTGGAATCCGCGCGGCCGAGGCGCTTCGGCGCCGCGAGTTCGACGGCCGCATCGTGTTGATCGGCGATGAGCCCCACCGGCCCTACGACCGCCCACCCCTATCGAAACAGGTACTTGCCGGCGATTGGGACGCCGACCGCATCGAGTTGACCAAACCCGAGAAGTTCGACGCACTCGATCTCGACCTGCGGCTTGGCGTTCGAGCCACGGGATTCGACCTCCCCACCCGAACCCTCTCGACCTCTGACGGCGACGACACTATCGACGCGATGGTGGTCGCCACCGGGGCCCGGTGCCGCACCCTGCCAGGCATCGAGGACATGGCGGGCCTGCACGTTCTGCGCACCCTCGATCACACGAACGCGCTGCGGGCAGAGCTCGACGCCGGCCCGTCGCGGGTCGCTGTTGTCGGAGCAGGCTTCATCGGTTCCGAGGTCGCCGCAACCTGCCGGAGCAGAGGCCTCGACGTCACCATGATCGATCCCATGCCCACGCCGCTCGGCCGGGTCCTGGGGGAGGAGATTGGCTCGCTGATGGCCGATGTTCATGTCGAGCACGGCGTCGACCTTCGCACCGGTGTCGGTGTCGATCGGCTTGAAGCCAACGATGGCCATGTCGCTCGTGTCGTGCTCTCCGACGGTGCGGTTGTCGAGGCGGACGTCGTCGTGGTCGGCATCGGTGTCATTCCCAACACCGAGTGGCTCGAGGGGTCGGGCCTCACCATCAACAACGGCGTCGTCTGTGATGCGACGATGCTCGCTGCTCCCGGGGTCACTGCTGCAGGTGATGTGGCCCGCTGGCCAAATGTCCGCTTCGACGAGGTGATGCGCATCGAACACTGGGACAACGCGATCGAACAGGGCGTCCACGCTGCCGAGCGACTGCTAGTCGACGATGCCAACGCGCTGCCGTTCGAACCGGTGCCGTGGTTCTGGTCTGATCAATACGACCGCAAGTTGCAGATGGCGGGGCGGATCGGCTCGGCAGACGACATCCATCTCGCCACCGGTTCGTTAGAGGAGCAACGTTTCGCTCAGCTTCACGGTCGGAACGGGCGACTGGTCGGCGTGCTCGGCCTCAACCGGCCCCGTCATGTCATGCAGTACAAGACCATGATCCAGAACGGCACGTCGTTCGAGGACGCGGTCGCCGCCGAGATCTAACCGGTGACCACCACCGCAACGATGCTCGTCGCCCTGGCCGGTGTCGCCGCGCTCGTCGACTGCTGGAGCTTGGCCAAGGAACGCCTCGGTGTCGAGTTCATCGCCACGCCCCTCGTTGTGATCGGCCTGATCGGTGCGGCGCTGGCCGTCGACACCGGCGACGGCGTGGTGCGAGGACTCGTCGTTGCCGCGCTCGGCGCGTCACTGGTCGGCGATGTGGTGTTGATGACTCCCGACGCCCGGTTCGAGGCAGGCGTTTTCGCCTTCCTCGTCGCACATGTGCTGTACATCACCGCCTTTCTCGAGATCGGTGGGCTCGAAGTTGGTGCTGGGGTCGCAGCTGCAGTGCTCATCATCGGCATCGGGTTCGGAGCGGTGCCGCAGATCATGGCCGGGGCCCGGTCACACGGTCCTGCCGTGCAGACGGGGGTGGCGGTCTCCATTGCGGTGATCGCCGTGACGGCGGTGCTGGCGGCAGCCACGGGTGCACTGACGGCGATGATCGCCGGGGCGCTGCTCCTCACATCTGATGCCTTGCTGGGATGGAATCGGTTTGTC
>CAJWHS010000061.1 GCA_913041415.1 uncultured Acidimicrobiaceae bacterium
GCGAGGTCATCGGTGATGGGTTCGCCGGGGACGACCGAAGCAATCACGAGCTGCGCGCTGACACCGGCGGCATCGAGCTGGACCGCTTCAAGCAAGACGAGCGCATCATCGCTGTCCTGACCCGGAACGGTGAACGCGTCTTCAAAGTCACGGCCAACCGTGGAATTGGCGACAACCACAGCCGCAGCCAACAGGAACCATGAGCCGATGACAAGCCAAGGACGTCGTGCGGCGAACCGGCCCAGTCGGTACAGCGCAGTGGACATTGGGGAGCTCCTCGGGGGAAGGATGTCCTGGTGATGTTTCGGCGGCGCAATGCCGCGAAACGATAGACAACTCGACGCTACGTGCGGCCGGCGAGATCGCCGCCATCGAGGCCGTGAATTCGGTCACCCGGACCAGGAAGCGGATGGTCGGCTCTCCCTGGTTGCGGCATGTCGACATAGCGTGTTTGCTATGTCGACATGGCCGTGACCGAGACGACGACCGCCGAGACCGAGGGCGACCTTAAAGTCGCCCTCAAAGCGCTCGCCAGCGACAAGCGCCTGAAGATCCTCGATTGGCTCAAGGACGTGAAGACGAACTTCCCGCCCCAGGAGCACGGCAACCAGGTCACCGAGGGAGCATGCAACCTCTTCATCGTCGAGAAGTTGGGCGTAAGCCAACCCACCGGAAGTCGGCACCTGAAAGTCCTCGTCGACGCCGGCCTCGTGGTCGCCACCCGTCGCAAAGGTTGGACCTACTACCGACGCAACGAAGACGCTCTCACTGCGGTCGCCGAGCAAATGCGGGGCATCTGAGATGAGTATCCGCATCGGCGCCGATGTTGGCGGCACCTTCACCGACATCGTGATCGAGTTGGCTAACGGCAGTTACTCGTCGACCAAGGTGCTCACCACCCACAACGCCCCCGAAGTCGGGATCCTCGACGGCATCGGTCGCATCGCTGCGCAGGAGAACATCGACCTGCGCGACATCGCCCAAATCATCCACGGAACGACGCTCGCCACAAACGCCCTCATCGAACGGCGCGGCGCCAAGACCGCGCTCGTCACGACCGACGGGTTCCGCGATGTGATCGAAACCCGCACCGAGAGCCGATTCGAGCAGTACGACCTCAACATCGTCCTGCCGACCCCGCTCATCCCGCGGGCCGACCGCCACGTCATCAGCGAACGGCTGAACGCTCGAGGCGAGATCCTTGTGCCGTTCGATGAGAACGGTGCCCACTCGCTCATCGAACACATTGGCACGGAGGGCTACCAGTCGGTCGCTGTCGGCTTCATCCACTCCTACGTCAACCCGACGAACGAACTCCGGTTCCGAGAACTCCTGCTCGCCGAGCTCCCCAACATTGCCGTGTCGATCTCGAGCGAGGTCTCGCCCCAGATGCGCGAGTACGAGCGCTTCAACACGGTCTGCGCCAACGCCTACGTCCAACCACTGATGGCCAGCTACCTCGTCCGTCTGCGAGACGAACTTGCCGCTCGAGGCGCCACGTGTCCGCTCTATCTGATCCACTCCGGTGGCGGACTGATATCGGTCGAATCGGCCGCCGCGTTCCCTGTCCGGCTCGTGGAGTCGGGACCGGCCGGGGGCGCCATCTTCGCCGCCGACCTCGCCGCCCGCTACGGCCGCAACCGCGTGCTCTCCTACGACATGGGGGGCACCACCGCGAAGATTGCCCTAATCGAGGACTTCACACCGGCAACCGCGAAGACCTTCGAGGTCGACCGCAGCGCCCGCTTCAAGAAAGGCTCCGGCATGCCGATCTCGATCCCGGTGATCGAAATGATCGAGATCGGCGCAGGTGGGGGATCGATCGCCTCGGTCGATTCGCTCGGCCAGATCCGCATCGGTCCCCATTCGACCGGTAGTGAGCCCGGGCCGGCGTCCTTCGGGCGCGGTGGGCTCGACGCGACGGTCACCGACGCCAATGTGCAGCTCGGTCGGCTTCACCCCGACACGTTCGGAGCGAAGGACATCGACCTCTCCCCCACCCTCGCCGCTGAAGCACTGGGGCGTTCGGTCGGCAACCGACTCGACCTGTCGGCCGCTGATGCTGCCCGCGGTGTGGCCGAGGTGGTCGACGAGAACATGACCAACGCCGCCCGGGTGCACGCCGTCGAGAACGGCAAAGACCTCGCCGGCTACTCGATGATCGCCTTCGGTGGCGGCGGACCGCTCCACGCCGGTCGCCTACTCGACAAACTCGGCCTTGATGAATTGATCGTGCCGCCCGACGCAAGCGTCGGTTCGGCCGTCGGTTTCCTGCGGGCACCGTTTGCGTACGAGGCAGTGCGGAGCTTCTACACCTCGACTGTCGACTTCGACGTCAAAGGTGCCAACCGAGTCCTCGCCGAACTCACCGAAGAAGCAATGGCGTTCGTCCAGGAGGGAACGGACGCCGACGTCACCGTCGAGCGGCAGGTCGCAATGCGGTACAAGGGTCAGGGCTGGGAGATCCCGGTCCGGCTCGGCGATGCCTCCTTCGACCACATGGCCGCTGAACTCCTCGGCGAGGAATTCACGAAGGCCTACGAGGAATTCTTTGGCCGAGCGATCGACGGCCTAGCCATCGAAGCGGTCAGCTGGTCGGTACGGGTTGCGTCGGTGGTCGATGCGCCGACAGCGGTCGAGTTGTCGACGAACGGCACCGAGGCCACCGCGCCAAACCACCGACCGATGTACGACCCGATCAGCGGCGTCGACGCCGACGCCGCCGTTGTCGAACGCACCTCGCTTGCCGCAGGCGACCAAGTCCGAGGACCGGCGGTGATCGTCGAGGAACAGACCACCACCGTGCTCGCCTCCCACCATGCGGCGACCATGCAGGAAGACGGCACCGTGCTCATCCACCGGGCTGCCGCCGGATCCCAGGGGGTTGACTCATGAGCGCCGCACGCGAGCTGCACAACCAGGTGATGTGGAATCGCCTCATCTCCATCGTCGAAGAACAAGCGCTCACCCTCGTGCGCACAGCCTTCTCGACATCGGTCCGCGAGGCCGGCGACCTCTCGGCAGGCGTCTTCGATACGGAAGGCCGAATGATCGCCCAGGCGGTCACCGGTACGCCTGGGCACGTCAACACGATGGCCGCCGCCGTCGGTCACTTCATCGACGACATCGGCCCGGAGCGGATCTACCCAGGCGACGTCTACATCACGAACGATCCCTGGAAGGGCACCGGCCACCTCCACGACATCACCGTCACCACCCCGGTCTTCCGCGACCCCGGAGACAGCTCGTCGCTCGTCGGCTTCTTCGCCTCGACCGCTCACGTCGTCGACGTCGGTGGTCGCGGCTACGGCCCCGAGGCCCGCGAGGTCTACGAGGAGGGTATGCGCATCCCGATCCTGAAGTGGGTCGAGCGAGGCGAACTCAACGACGACCTTGTCACCATGGTGCGCTGGAACGTCCGCGAGTCCGATCAGGTCATCGGCGATATCCACGGCCTCGCGGCATGCAACGAGACGGGCCGTCGACGACTTCTGTCGATGCTCGAGGAGTTCGAACTCGACGATCTCGACGATCTCGCCACCTTCGTGTTCGCTCGCACCCACTCGGCCACGATGGCCGCCCTGGCTCATGTCCCCAAGGGCACCTGCACGAACACGATGGTGGTCGATGGCTACGACCTCCCGCTCACCCTGGCCGTCACCCTCACCATTACGGACGATGGCATGCACGCCGACTTCACCGGGACATCGCCGATCAGCCGCTACGGGATCAATGTGCCACTCGGCTATGCGGAGGCGTACTTCACATACGCGATGCTCGTCGCGCTTGCGCCGGAACTGCCCAACAACTTCGCGTCGCTCGCGCCGTTCACCGTCAGCGCCCCGAAGGGTGTGATCCTCAACGCCGAGCACCCCGATCCGGTCTCGGTTCGCCACGTGGTCGGCCACTTCGTCACCGACCTCACGTTGGGTGCCATCGCCCACGCATTGCCAGAGATCGTCCCCGCCGAAGGGGCCGGCGCGCTCTGGAATTTCCAGGCCAGTGCCCGGCAGGCATCACCCGATGATCCGAAGCCACCCATCGAATTGCTGATGTTCAACAGCGGCGGCTCAGGAGCTCGACCCTCCCTCGACGGCCTGACCGCAACGGCGTTCCCGTCCGGGGTGCGGACGATGTCGGCCGAAGCCACCGAACAGGTCGGCCCGATCATCATCTGGCGCAAGGAGATTCGCGAAAACTCCGGAGGTCCGGGCCGTCAGCGAGGAGGGATGGGCCAAATCCTTGAGGTAGGGCCGACCGACGGGTACCAGTTCGAGTTCTCGGCCATGTTCGACCGCGTCACCAATCCCGCTCGCGGGCGAAACGGCGGCGAGGACGGCGAACCCGGACGGGTCTATCTGAGCGACGGCACACCCTTCCCCACCAAAGGGGTGGAGACGGTGCCCGCCGGGAGCCGACTGATCATGGAGCTCCCCGGGGGTGGCGGGTTCGGCGACCCGGCCGAACGCGACCCGGAAGCCCAGGAGAACGACCGTCGTCAGGGCTACACCTGGTGACGTCGGCACCAACCCATGATGAGCTGCCACACCGCAGCGTGAACGAAAGATTCTCTCCATGGCAGAACTGAACGAGCACTACGACGTCGTCATCGTGGGTGGAGCGATGATGGGCTCGTCGACGGCCTGGTGGCTGTCGAGAGAACCCGGATTCGATGGCTCCGTCCTCGTCATCGAACGCGACCCGTCCTATGAGCACAGCTCGACGTCAGCGACCAACAGCTGTGTTCGACAGCAGTTCTCCAACGAGGTCAACATCCGGATCAGCCAGTTCACGGCGGAGTTCATCCGCACGTTCCCGTCGTGGTTCGACGACGCAGATGTCCCGGAACTCGCCACCAACTACTTCGGCTACCTCTATCTGGCAGCGGACCTGGCGTTTGCTCACGTCCTCGAGGCAAACCGGCAACTTCAGGCGTCCTGGGGCGCAGCGACCCGGATCCTGGATCGCAACGAACTCGCTGCGTCGTTCCCGTTCTACAACCTCGACGACATCGTCTGCGGTAGCCACAACCCGATCGACGAGGGCTACTTCGACGGCGGCACGATGTTCGACACCTTCCGCACCCATGCCCAGCGCAACGGGGTCACCTACCACCGGGCCACCGTCACCGGCATCGACCGGCGAGATCGACGGGTAGTCGGCGTCACCCTCGACTCCGCTGCGTCCGTCTCCTGCGGAACCGTGGTGAACGCCGCCGGCCCCCGAGCAGCACGGGTGGCCCAGATGGCCGGCCTCGAACTCCCCATCGAACCGCGCAAGCGTTTCAGCTACGTCTTCCAAGCGGCCGAGCCACTCGATCAGCCACTCCCCCTCACCATCGACCCGTCAGGGGTGCACGTGCGTAGCGACGGCGACGCATACCTGGCCGGCTGCGGGCCCGACAGCGACCATGCCGTCGAGCCGGACGACCTGACCATGAACGCCGATCTGTGGGAAAGCAAGGTGTGGCCCGTGCTGGCACACCGGATCCCGGCGTTCGAACGCATCAAGGTGATGACCCGCTGGGCGGGCCACTACGCCTACAACACCCTCGACCAGAACGCCGTCGTCGGACCGCACCCCGAACTCGACGGTTTCGTCTTCATCAACGGCTTCTCCGGACACGGGCTTCAACAGGCGGCCGCAGTGGGGCGAGGTGTCGCCGAGTGGATCAGCTATGGCGAGTTCCGGTCGATCGATCTGACCCCCTTGGGGGTCGAGCGCGTCATCGCCGGCCGGCCATTCACCGAGTCGGCCGTGATCTGACCCATCGGAAAGGGAGCGTGCATGGCAATCGCGTGGGGCCTCGTCATCGCCCTCGTCGGCGGGCTAACGATCGTCGCCGGCGCCCTCATCACCATCACCACGTAGCCTCGGAGGCATGTCGCTCGAGCTGACGCCCTCCACGTCGTTCCCCCACCGCCAGCCCGTGTTGGTCGTGATCGCCGACGGTGTCGGTGAGGCACCCGCCGGTCCGATGAACGCGGTGACCGAAGCGGCGACCCCAGCACTCGACTCACTGTGCGACACCCGGCTGTACCGCACGCTCAAGGCGCACGGACCCGCCGTCGGGCTGCCATCGTGGGACGACATGGGCAACAGCGAAGTCGGCCACAACGCCCTCGGTGCCGGCCGGATCTTCGCCCAGGGCGCCAAGCTCGTGAATCAGGCCATCGAGGCGGGCGCGATCTTCGAATCCGATGTGTGGCAGTCGGTCATCGCCCAGTCCCGCACGGCGACACTGCACCTGCTCGGCCTGCACTCCGACGGCAACGTACACAGCCACAACACACACCTCTACGCCCTGATGCGGCAGGCCGTGGCCGAGGGCGCCGAACGGATCCGGCTCCACCTCCTCCACGACGGACGCGATGTCGACCCTCGATCGGCGTTGACCTACGTAGAGCAGACCGAAGCTGTCATCGCCGAACTCAACGCCGCCGGTGCCGATGTCGCCATCGGCTCCGGTGGTGGTCGTATGGCGATCACGATGGACCGCTACGAAGCCGACTGGGCGATGGTCGAGCGCGGCTACTGGTGCCACACCCACGGCGAAGGGCGCCCGTTTGCATCGGCACGCAAGGCCGTCGAGACGATGTACGCCGAGTCTGACGACGGCGACCAGTACCTCGACCGATTCGTCGTCGTCGACCACGAAGGCGATCCGGTCGGCGCCATGACCGACGGCGATGCCGTGGTGCTCTTCAACTTCCGCGGCGACCGTGCTGTCGAGATCAGCAAGGCGTACGAGGACCCGGACTTCCGCCACTTCGACCGGGGCAACCACCCCGACATCTTTTTCGCCGGCATGATCCAGTACGACGGCGACCTACTGGTGCCGACCAACCACCTGGTCGCCCCACCGTCGATCGACCGCACGATCGGTGAGTACCTCTGCGCCGGCGGGCTCAAGAGCTTCGCCGTCAGCGAGACCCAGAAGTTCGGCCACGTCACCTTTTTTTGGAACGGCAACCGAAGCGGCTACATCAACGAAGAACTCGAGACCTACATCGAGATCCCGTCCGACAATGTCGAGTTCAACACCGCCCCCCAGATGAAGGCCCGGGAGATCACCGAAGCCACGATCGAGCTGCTGCGCTCCGGCGAGTACGCCATGGGCCGCATCAACTTCGCCAACGGCGACATGGTCGGCCACACCGGCGATCTCAAAGCCACGATCGATGCCATGCAAGTCCTCGACGACTGTCTTGAGCAGCTTGTGCAGGTGATCGACGAGATCGGCGGGATCATGATCGTCACCGCCGACCACGGCAACGCCGACATCATGTACACCGAGGGTAACGACGGCGAGATCACGCCGAAGACCAGCCACACGCTGAGCCCGGTGCCGTTCGCCATCCACGATGGTTCCGGGACCGCCGACTACCGGCTTGTCGACGACCTGCCCGATGCCGGCATCGCGAACGTCGCCGCCACAACACTCAACCTCATGGGCCTCGACGCTCCGGCCGACTATGAGCCGAGCCTGGTGGGGTCGGCCGAAGCGCCCCCGACTTAGCACCGCTTCAGAAACAGGCTTGCGCTCTTCGATCGCGGCGAGTGCACTGAAGCCATGCAGCCCGAGATCAACTCCGTCGATTTTCACTTCGACGTCATGTGTCCGTACGCGTACCAGACGTCCAAATGGATCCGCGACGTCCGTTCGCAGAACGGCATCGAAATCAACTGGCGGTTCTTTTCGCTCGAAGAGGTCAACCGGATCGAGGGGAAGAAACACCCGTGGGAACGTGATTGGAGCTACGGCTGGTCCATGCTTCGGATCGGTGCGCTGCTGCGTCGCACCTCGATGGATGATCTCGACACGTGGTACGAGCGAGCCGGTCGGGCATTGCACGAGGATGGCCACCGCCCACATCAGCCCGACGTCGCCCGACATCTGCTCGAGGAGATCGGTCTGGATCCAGCCCTCGTCGATCAGGCGATCGCCGACGAAACCACCCACGACGATGTCCGCGCCGACCACCAGAAGGTGGTCGACTCCGGCGGATACGGCGTGCCGACGATGTACTTGCAGCGCGCCAACGGAAGCGAGCACTGCCTCTTTGGCCCGGTGCTGATCGACCCGCCCACCGGCGACGCCGCCATTCGGCTGTGGAATGCCGTCACGGCATGGGTCGAGTTTCCGCAGCTCTATGAGTTGCAACAGCCCAAACAAAAGCACGACGAGATCGCGATCGCTCAGACTTTTTCGGCATATCTCAATGCCCGGGATTGGGTCAGCATCAACCGTGGCGTCGAGGTCGGCTTTGGCGAAGACGGTTTCAAGGTTGTCGGTTCGGCCGATCGCGATCGCTCGTGAAGTACGCCGAAAGCCCCGGGGTGGCCTCATCGGTCCTCATCGACGCTTCACCTGAGAGGGTGTGGGCGCTCGTCAGCGATCCCGGGACTCCGGCTCGCTTCGAGAACGAACTGGTGAAGGCCGAATGGGAGGACGCACCGAACGGTCCCGAGCTCGGCGCGACGTTCCGAGGTTTCAACCATCATCCCGACCTCGGTTGGTCGTGGGAGGTCGTGTGCGTCATCAATCGCTATGAGGGCGGCCGGCTCTTCGGGTGGTCGGCCGGCGAGGGCGAGAGCGCGGCCGCCCAGTGGTGGTTCACCGTTGCGGCCGAAGGCAACCGCACCCGCCTGTGGTTCCACTCGACGATGGGGCCCGGCCCATCCGGGCTCACGCCGGCAATCGAAGCCCAACCCGATCGCGAGGATGACGTTGTCGCCAACCGGCTCAAGGACTGGGCTGCGAACATGGCCCACACCGTCGAAGGCATCAAGAGCCTGGCGGAAAGCTGAACGTCGCAGAAAGCAACGACGCCCGCACGTCTGGCGCTACGAGGAGTGGGAGCTCGACTGGTTCATCGCGTGCGCGTCGGTGCGGGCCGATGCAACTCCGGCACTCACGATCAGCGCACAGCCGAGCCAGGTGAGGGGGTCGGGGGTCTCGTCAAACATTACGTACCCGACCACCACGGCGCCCACGACGGCGGAGTACCAGAACGGGGCGGACACGCTGAGATCACCAACGCGGACCGCTTCGATCGCGCAGAGATAGCCGACGATGAGGAAGCCGCACGCAACGACAAGTGCTGCGACAGCCGCTCCGGTGATTTCGCCCCAACCGGTGAAGACCGAGAGCAGCCCTATCATGGAAGTGAGCACGACTGCGGTCAGCAAGGCCACCACAACGGGTGGGATCGTCGGATCGACCCGGCGAGTGGCGAACTCTCGTAACACAAGAAACAGGGCAGCAACGATGACCAGCAGCGCCCACAGCGAGAAGTCACCCGGGGTCGGACGCACAACCGCCACCACCCCAAGAAACCCGAGGGCGATCAACCCGTAGCGCTGCGCGCTCAAATGTTCACCGAGGCGGCGCGACGCAACGAGCGTGACAGCGAGCGGGAACAGCATCAGAATCTTCTGGGTGTTAGCGAACTCGAGGCGGACAACCTCTGCGAAAAAGCACGCCGTCGCAACAACCTCTGCACCGACCCGAAGCCGAGCAGGCGCTTCAGCGTAGAGGTCAAGAAGGCGATGGCCAGGACGACGATCATCAAACAACCGCGAAGGAACAGCGACTGGTACACGTCGAGTCCGCGTTCGGTGGCCTCGCGAACAAGCCCGTCGTTGATCACCTACGCAAGCGAGCCGCCCGTCATCAGGGCGACACCTTGAGCGTTGGGGCTTAGCCGGCGGTTCATGCTCAGTGGTCGAAACGCGATCCCGGGGTGGGCTCCCCCGGGCCGGCCATCAGGCGACACCGTCGTCGTAGTCGGGGCCAATCGGAACTCCGTCGACCACCTGGTCGAGATATTCGGTCATCCCCATGCCGGTCTTCATCACACCGTGGTGTTCGCACTCGAACGTCGTCATCGCTTCAGTGATCCGGGTGAAGAGCTCGTTGCCCTCGGGATCCTTGCGTCGGTTGCGCAGCGGAATGAGCGCTTTGACGCGACCGGTGATCTCGTACTCCTTGCCGGTTTCGCTCTTTGCCCACATCTGCATGCTGGTCTGGTGGTGGAGTTCGTCGTACTCGGACTCGATCCGGCAGTCGACGATGTGGTGGTACTCGTCGCCTTCGAGCACCACGCCGCCGCGTCGCGGCGCTTTCCCGTCCGGACGACCGATTATCGACAGCATCAGCGCAAACCCCTCGTCGAAGATCATCGGCGTCCAGCGATACCACGACAGCGCCTGCCAATAGCGCGGTCCCCATGACTTGTCGCGCAAGCCGAGACCGTCCATCTCCCACGCCTCGTCGCCGACTTCGACCGTGCCAGTGACGCGTGTGTGTTGCTCGTAATGGGCCTTCGCGAAGGAATTCTGGGCGTCGGTCTCGATCTCCGTACCGTCGGCGTACATCGGCTTGCCGCCGTACATCGGAGACACACCCCACACGTCGAGCTGTACCCGGCACCCGACCATGGGATTTTCACGGAACGCCTCACGCGGATTGGTCATCCGCTCAGGCTCGTCGAGCACGACAACCTTGCCCTCATAGGCGATCGTCAGATGCTCAAACGGGGTGACCACGGCGATCTCGAGGCCACCAGCATTCATGGCGTCGTTGTGCTCGATATTGGGTCGACCGAAGATGAAGCCCACGCGGCCGTCGGGCAAGTACAGGCACACCGACATTTCGGCATAGCCCTCGTGGACTCGATTCCCGAGCCGAAACCACGCCCCCAGACCCTGATTAAGATCGAACCCGTTCAGGTACATCGATTCGTTGTAGTTCGACGCAGCGTCAGGCTCATGGGTGTACTCGTCCTCCGGCTCGAGGACGGTGACGATCTCGGGTCGTTCAGTCATGGAGTCACCCTGCCTCACCAGCAATGCCCCGCGCTAGCCTCTGCTCCCGTACTCCCCGGAGTACACGGAGACGTGGCCGAGCCAGGTTGAAGGCGCTTCCCTGCTAAGGAAGTAACGTCGTAAGGCGTTCGTGGGTTCAAATCCCACCGTCTCCGCTCAGTCGACATGGCGGTTGATGAGCGGGTCCGCTCCTCTACACTGAAGAGTCGCCCACTTCGGTGGGAACGACGATTGCGCCCGTAGCTCAGCTGGATAGAGCATCTGACTACGGATCAGAAGGTCGGGAGTTCGAATCTCTCCGGGCGCGCAGCGCGAAGGTGCAGGTCAGAACCCCTGGCCTGCACCACTGCGTTTTGGGCTGCGACATCTAGACAGCCACGCGAACAGCCACCACTACACGATTGACAACGGTCGCCTACAGACAGCGGCCAATCAACGCGCGAAACTGTGGGTGTCACCAATTGAGTTGTCAACTTTTGCCAACGGTGGTTCCGTCCGGTTGGCGTATCGCCTCGAGGAGGCGGCAGCTCTGTTATCGGTGTCACGTTCGACGCTCTATCGCTTGATCGATCGCGGCGAGCTTTTGGTCATTCACATCGGTACTGCGCCGCGTATTGCGCACACGTCGCTCGAACAGTTCGTTAACGCCAAAGTCCGCGCTGCACGGATTGGACAAGACCAGTGAGCGCGAAGGGTCGCTCCGACGGCGACGGCAGCATCTATCAGCGCAGCAACGGCACGTGGGTTGCTGCGATCTCGTTAGGTAAGGACCACACCGGGAAACGACGGCGGCGAACCCGTACCGCAACGAACCGCAAACAAGCCGCAGCAAAGCTTCGAGAACTGCAGGCCGAGGCCCGCGAGGGTCCGATGCTGGTCGAGGCTCACGTGACCGTGGCTGACTGGTGTCGGCTGTGGTGCGACACTATTGCGCCACAGACCGTTTCACCCGCCACACACGCCGATTACCGCGCCACGTTGGAGCGTTACGTCATCCCGCCCCTCGGCGCGATCGAGCTTCGCAACCTGACCCCCGAGCACTACGCGTCCTTGCAGCAATCACTGCTCGATGCCGGTCTTGCTCCCAACACGGTGCGTCATGTGCGGCGACCGCTGTCGGTGTGTCTGAACTATGCGGTGCGTACCGGTCGGCTTCGCAACAATCCGATCAGTGTGATCCCACAACCAAAACTGGCCGCTGGCCATGAAGTGCGCGCCAAATGGCTTAGCGCCGAAGACGCTCGTCGACTCGTGGCGGTTGCCGAGGACGACAGCGCCACGATGTTCGGCGTTGTGGTGTTTGGGTTGTGTCGCGGGTTGCGGCGAGGAGAGATCCTCGGGCTTCGCTGGAAAGACATCGACACCGACGCAGAACTGATCCGTATCCGGAATCGACTGCGCGAAGAACGCATCCGAGGCACGGACGGCACGTACGCAACCGTGTTGAAGCCTGGTCCACCGAAAACCAAGACCAGCGTTCGTGACATCGCAATCGACGCAACCGTTGCGCGGGCGTTGAGTCGGCTCCGCACCGAGCAGGCCCGACACCGGCTCAAGGCAGGCAGCGACTGGACTGCCTCTGGCTACGTCTTCACCAACGCCTGCGGCGATCCGCTGTGGCCCTCCAGCGTGTACCGCCGGTTCAAGCAGTTAATCGCGCGTCACGACTTGCCTAATATTTCGCTGCACGATCTGCGCCGCACCTTCGCCAACCTTGCCATTGAGGGTGGCGCACACATCGAGCAGGTGTCCGAAGCGCTCGGTCACTCTTCGGTCGAGGTCACCAAGTCGGTCTACATCGGGCCAGCTCCTGCTCTGGCACGCCGCGCGTTCGAACATTTCGACGGCTTCTTCCACAACCAGTTGGACAACTCCGAAATGCGAATCGCCGAAGAGGGAGCATGAACGATGAACCGGACGAACATCAGCAACCTCACCGAGCAACGACCTGGCAGACCATGAACAACGAGTCGACCAGACCAAACCAAACCCGACTAAGCGACAAGCAGCATCTCGCTATCGACGTGTTGTTGACCGGTGGCACGCATCGTGAGGCCGCTGAGGCTGCGGGGGTGGCTCGTACGACGGTCACGGAGTGGGTGAACCACCGCTCAGAGTTCTGTCGTGAGCTGGAGCATCGTCGCTGGCAGCGAGCTGAGCAGGTCAACGACCGTATCGGTGCGCTCACGACACGGTCGCTCGACGTCATCGAGAAGCATGTCGCTGATGGTGACCTACGGGCTGCTCTCGGCGTGCTGCGGCTCCTGCCTCGGGAGGCGCTTCACCGGGCACCGACACCGCCTCCCACAGCCCAGCAGGGCGAGGATGTGGGAGCGATGTTGAGAGCACGCCTTGCGCGGCTCGAAGCGCAGCCCGACTCGCCAGACTCATCGACTTAAGACAGAGCTGCTGTCGCGGACTTTCGCCAGCAAGTTGGTCCAGCAAAGGATATTCTGCCGCGCCACAGCCGTTGGCTAGCTCTTTGCGGTCTCGAGTCCAAACACCAATCTCACTATGCCGAGAATCAAAAACCTTGTAGCGATCATCGCGTGCCTCGCAGTTGTGGGCGGTGTCTCAGTACCGGTGTCTGCGTCAGTCGATCAGGTCGGCGATGATCTGGTTGGCGAAGCCTTGCTAGACGAATTCGGTGACGCAATGGCGATGTCTGCTGACGGCACCCGTGTCGCAATCGGTGCCGTGCCAGACGATGCCAGTGCGTTTGGTTATGTCCGGGTCTTTGAGTGGGACAGCAATACCGCCACCTGGAACCAGCTTGGTGACGACATCGACGGCGAAGCCGAAGGCGACGAATTTGGCAGATCGATAGCGATGTCTGCTGACGGAAACCGCGTCGCAATCGGAGCGAGATACGACGACGGCAACGGGACCGATTCGGGTCATGTTCGCGTCTTTGATTGGGACAGCAACACCGCCACCTGGAACCAAGCCGGTGACGACATCGACGGCGAAGCCGAAGGCGACCAATCGGGCGAATCGTTAGCGATGTCTGCTGACGGAAACCGCATCGCAATCGGAGCCACATACAACGACGGCACCGACGCCATTTTGTTTTATCGGTCGGGTCATGTGCGCGTCTTTGATTGGGACAGCGACACCGCCACCTGGAACCAAGCAGGTGACGACATTGACGGCGAAGCCGGACTCGATCGATCGGGCGAATCGGTGGCGATGTCTGCTGACGGAAACCGCATCGCAATCGGAGCCCAATACAACGACGGCAACGGAAGCGATTCCGGCCACGCCCGCGTCTTTGATTGGGACAGCAACACCGCCACCTGGAACCAAGCAGGTAGCGACATTGACGGCGAAGCCGAAGGCGACGAATCGGGCCACTCCATCGCAATGTCTGCTGACGGCAATCGCATCGTGATCGGCTCCGAGGACCACGACGACCTCTGCGGTGGAGGCTTGGATTCCGGCCACGCCCGCATCTTTGACTGGGACAGCAACACCGCCACCTGGAACCAAGTTGGCGAGAACATTGGTGGCAAAGCCGCAGAGGACGACTTCGGCTGGTCGGTGGCGATGTCTGCTGACGGCACCCGCATTGCGATCGGCGCTATTCAGTATGGAACCGAATCTCCCGCAAGCGGTTACGTCTCGGTATTCGACGTTATGGAGGTGTCGGTTGCCTCCCAGGAGGCTTCCACACTGATCGTTCAGCTTGGTGGAGACATCAATGGCGAGGCCCCAGATGATCACTCGGGCCACTCAGTGGTGATGTCTGCTGACGGCACCCGCATTGCGATCGGTGCTGATGAGAACGGCGGCAACGGGACCGATTCGGGTCACGTACGCATCTTTGACTGGGACAGCAACACCGCCACCTGGAACCAAGCCGGTGACGACATCGACGGCGAAGCCGCAGGCGATCTCTCTGGCCACTCCCTAGCGATATCTGCTGATGGAAACCGCATCGCAATCGGAGCGAGATACAACGAAGGTGACAACGGAAATTCGTCGGCAACGGGTCATGTACGCATCTTTGACTGGGACAGCAACACCGCCACCTGGAACCAAGCCGGTGACG
>CAJWHS010000062.1 GCA_913041415.1 uncultured Acidimicrobiaceae bacterium
TCGCCGTCGACCATCCCGTGGTCGGGGAACGGCGGAGAGGTGCGACCGGGACGCGAGACGTAGCGGGCATCATCGCCGACAAGTCGCAGTGAGAATGCACGCCGACGTCTGGCGCCGGGATTCCCGCGGGCGCCGTGCACGACGCCGAAGTGGAACGCGATGGCGTCGCCTGGTTCGAGTGCCCACTCGAGCACGTCGTACCGATCGGGATCGCCGTCGGGGTCAGGCACCGGCAGGTAGTCAGCGGCATCCGGGTAGAAGCCATCTCCCTTCAGCCATCGCACCGGGAGAACGTCCTTCTCCCATCGGTGGGAGCCAGCGATCAGACGCAGGGTCGTCTCGGTCGTGACCGGGTCGAGGGGAATCCAGAAACTGACCGTCTGCGCGCCGTCGACGAAGTAGTACGGGCGGTCGCTGTGCCACGGCGTGACGGTCGGAGTGCCGGGTTCTTTCACGAGGACGTGATCGTGGAACAACTGCACGGTGTCGGACGCCATCAGCTCGGCGGCGAGGGGAGCAACATCGGACTCGCGAGCGAAGCGTTCGAACTCGGGGATGCGCTCCCAATTGACATAGTCGTCCCAGAAACGGCCCGGCGATCCGGCGGGCACGTTCTCGGCGAAGTACTCCCCCGGTTCGATCTCGTTCGTCGCCACCCCGGCAGCGAGGATCTCGATCCAGTCGGAGAACACACCCCGCAGCACGACAGCGCCGTCCCGGCCGAACGACTCGACCAGGTCCGGTGACAAGAGCGGGAGCATGGACTCACCGTACCCATCTGCCGGAGGTCCGCCCGCATCTGTTCTCGCTCCGGCGCCAGGCAGGTGCCACACTGCTCGGCATGAGTCTCATCACCGAGGTCCGCGGCCGCGTCGGCCTGATCACGCTGAACGATCCCGACAAGCGCAACGCGATCACCCTCGCCATGAACGACGAGATCGGTTCGGCGCTCGACGCGTGGGAGGCCGACGAGGGCATCGGCGCGGTCGTGCTCACCGGCGCCGATCGCGGCTTTTGCGCTGGTGCCGACCTCGACGACCTGATGGCCGGCTCGAACGCGGAAGAGATGAAGGCGATCTACGACGGATTCCTCCGCATCGCCCACACACCGCTGCCCACGGTCGCCGCCGTGAACGGCGCAGCCGTAGGCGCAGGCATGAACATGGTGCTGGCGTGCGATCTCGTCCTCGCTGGACGCGAGCACGCCAAGTTCGATTCGCGTTTCCTGCAGATCGGCATCCATCCAGGTGGCGGACACACGTGGCGTCTGCGCCAGATCGCCGGACGATCCACGACGATGGCGATGGTGATGTTCAACCAGATCCTCTGCGCCGAGCGGGCGAAAGAGGTCGGCCTCGCATGGGACGTCATCGACGATGCCGACCTGGTGGACACCGCCGTCGAGATGGCCGCGGTCGCCGCCGGTCAGGACCGCGAACTCAATGCCCGCACGAAAGCCACCATCCTCACGCTCGACACGATCACCGAGTCGAACCAGGCGGTCGACTACGAGGTCCACCCACAGCTGTGGTCGATGGGCCAGCCCCCCTTCATGGAGCTCGTCACGCGACTCCAGAAGGACATTTCCTCGAAAGGCTGATCGTGGACGAGCCAGGGATGGTTGAAGTCGACGTCGAGGCCGGCGAGACGGTGCTTGACGTCTACGAGCGCAGTGGCTGGGGCGACGGCCTGCCACTCGAGGCGCCAACTCCCGAGCGGGTCAATGCCATGCTCCGGGCGCTCACTCCTGTCAACGGCAGGCCCGTCGACCCCAACGAGGTGATCGCTGTGTTGCCGCCCCGTTCGGGCGAGGCAACGCGTCGCACCATCGCGATTAACGCCGTGCTGGCGGGCTGCCGACCCGAGCACCTGCCGGTACTCATCTCCGCTGTGCGGGCGCTCGCGCACCCCGACCTCAACCTCCGGGGGGTCAACGCCACCACCCACCCGGTCGCACCGCTCCTGATCGTGCACGGACAAACCGCAGTCGAAGGCGAGTTCAACGCCGGTCTCGGCGCGTTCGGCCCCGGCAACCGAGCTAACGCTGCGGTCGGTCGAGCCATTCGGCTGATCCTGCTCCACATCGCCGGTGCCCGTCCCGGGCCCGGCGACGCGTCGACCCAAGGCGGACCAGCGAAGTACAGCTACTGCGTTGCCGAGAACCTCGACGAGTCACCTTGGGGCGGCTATGCACGCAGCGTTGGCATCGATGCCCCGTCGGCCATCACGATCCATTGCGGCGAGGCCCCCCACAACGTCCACGACATGGAGTCTGAGGAGCCCGCTCGCATCCTCGACAAGGTCGCCTCGGCGATGACCTCCACCGGCCAGAACAACGCGCCGATCAGCCAGGGCGAGTACTTCGTCGCCCTGTGCCCCGAGCACGCAGCGGCCTGCGCCGCCGACGGCTGGACCCGCGACGATGTGGCCGCCTATCTCTTCAACCAGGCCCGGATGCGGGTCAGTGAACTGAAGCGTGCCTTCGGACTTCGAGCCTGGGCGCCCTGGATGCAGCGTCTGACCGACGACGACCTCGTCCCGATGACCGAGGCCGCCGCCAATATCAAGGTGGTCGTCGTCGGTGGCGCCGGGAAGCACAGCTCTGTCATCCCCAGCTGGGGCATGACCCGCAGCGTCACCCTCCCCGTCGAGCCCTAGCCTGCGATCGCGCGTACGTGATGGCCAGTTAGCCTCCGGCTCATGAGCAGTTCCAGCACGCCCCAGCCGCACAAAGCGAACACTCCCGACTTTGGCTTCGGCACCCAGATCCGCAAATCGCCGTATTTCGACGCCACCGTGCGCTGGGGTGCCACCGGCTTCTCCACGTACAACCACATGTACATCCCCCGCGACTTCGGGGATCCGGAGCAGAACTTCTGGAACCTCGTGAACGAGGCGATTCTCTGCGACGTCGCCGTCGAGCGCCAGGTGGAGATCACCGGCCCCGACGCCGCCCGCTTCACCCAACTGCTCACCTGCCGCGACCTGTCGACGATGAAGGTCGGTCAGTGCAAATACATCCTCATCACCAACGCCGAGGGTGGCCTGCTCAACGATCCCGTGCTGCTGCGACTCGCCGAAGATCACTTCTGGATCTCGCTCGCCGACAGCGACATCCTCCTATGGGCGCAGGGCGTTGCCACCTATGCCGGCATGGACGTCTCGATCCGCGAACCCGACGTGTCGCCTCTGCAACTCCAAGGTCCAAAATCCGGCGAGATCATGACCGCCCTGTTCGGCGACTGGATCGGGGAGCTTCGGTACTACTGGCTGAGCGAGACCGAAGTGAACGGTATCCCGCTCGTCGTAAGCCGAACCGGCTGGTCGGGTGAGCTCGGCTACGAGATCTACCTGCGCGACGGCAGCCGGGGTGACGAACTGTGGGAGACGATCATGGCGGTAGGTGCGCCGATGGGCCTCAAGCCAGGCCACACCTCGTCGATTCGTCGTATTGAGGGCGCCATGCTCAGCTACCACGCCGACGCCACCATCGACACAAACCCCTTCGAGCTTGGCCTCGACCGACTCGTCGCCATCGACAGTGCCGTCGACTTCATCGGCAAGGACGCCCTGCGCCGCATCCGCGACGAGGGCGTGACGAGAAAGCAGGTCGGCATCGTCATCGAGATGGAGCCGCTCACCGGCCCGAACACGTCATTCTGGCCGATCACGGCCTGCGGTGAGCGGGTCGGCGAGGTCACATCGGCCGTCTGGTCACCCCGCCTCCAGCAGAACATCGCCCTCGCCATGGTGCGCATCGACGCAGCCGAGGTGGGCACTGCGCTGACGGTCGAGACAAACCTGGGCCCGAAGGCGGCGACGGTCGTCGAGAAGCCGTTCTTCGAATCGAAGAAGTCACTCGCGAGCGACTGAGCCGACTTCAGACGCTCCTGCGGGACGAGCACGCCGGCTCACTCAGCGAGAAACGCCTCCAGCTTGGCGACGGCGGCGATTGCAAGTCCGAGATCAGGTCCTCCTCCGCCTCCCATCGGGTTGAGCCGCGCCTCGGCCATCCAGCGTGTGACGCCGGCGTCGCGACTCCACCGGCCGACATTGTGGATGTGTGCCATTGAGCTGCTCACAAAATCCATCGGAGTGTCGGGGTGTGGGATAACGCCGGCAAGTTCGTTCTTGGCTGCCTCGTTGAGATCGGTACGGCTTGCGATGTAGCCGATCAATGCAGCGGAGAACACCTGCTGACACGCTCGCACCGTCTGCAAGGTGATGCGGCGCCCGTCGAAGACCGGCACGACAGGACGTCGCTCAAGCCCATCAGCCGTGCAGTCGACATGCAACGTGCCCGGCGTGGTCTCCACAGACCCGTCATCGAGGTCAATTGAGCTCTGAGTGATTCGCCGCACCCGCCCCATGCGGATCACGTTCGTCACCCGCCGGAGCTGTTCGAGCTCGATCTCGGTGACGGTAGCGCACCGGTACATATCCGGCATCCGATCGGGGTTGATGCGCAGCATCTGACCGGCGGATTCAAGGTCGAGCCACATCGACTCGACCGAGTCAGCCTCGGCGATGATCTGCAACTGATCACCGATCTTGAACCCCGCATCGGGTTGGGTGACGGCCCGGTTGATTAACCAGGAGTCCCGGGGCACAACCCAGCGGATCGAGTCGGGGGCAACCTGCTGATCGAGCAGCCACATGATGGCATCGAAGGCAGTCTTGCCCGCACCGACGATGACGTAGCCGTCGGGATTCACGCACGAGGCGAGAGCGTTGGGAGCGATGACCGTCGCACCGTCACCGACCTCATACCTCGGCGGCGTTGTTGAGGGCACCGTGACCTTCATGTACGACGCGTCGACGACCGCCACCCGGGCGGTGAGCTCGAAGGTCTCACCCGACGGACCGACGATCGCCATGCCATCTCGGTATTCGGTGTTCGCGAAGAATTGCACCCGACCCGACGGGAGAAACCGCCGCTGCATTGCGTGGTCGTAGTACGCCAGCACCTCGGCGCCACTGGCGAGTTCGGAGAGGCCCTGGTTGGGGCCCACTTCGTCGATGTGATCGGAGCCGAGCTGGGCCGAGTTCAGCCCATAGAAGAACGACGGCTGATGAAGCCGGACATGCGCGTAGGCGTCATTCCAGTGGCCCCCCGGCCTGTTGCGACGCTCCACGAGCGCCACCATCGCATCGCTGTGGCTGAGGATCTCATCGACGAACGCCATGCCCATGGCGCCAGCACCAACGACGACATAGTCGGCAACAACGCCACGATCAGCTTCACTGGAGGACGTCACCACGACAGCACCTTCGATCGGCTCGGGCCGGGTCGGCTGGCGAGCAGTTCTTCGCACGTCGCGACAACGGCGTCGACCCCGATCGCTTCGTCGAGTTCGATCAGGTCGGCGATCCACGGAGAGAACTCGCAAACCGCGGCAGCGAAGCGGGCGTGGAAGCCAGCGTGTCCATCTGCAGCTTTCTCGGCGACGTCGGGAATGGAGAAGCACCGGGGATCGGGACCAGCGAGTTCACCGGTAGCCGGATCGCCGCCCTGGTGTGTGCCACCGACAATGAGCGAATCGGCCAGACGGTCGCCGAGTGCAGCGTGCACCCGTTCCTTCAGCCCAGCGTTGCCGGCAACGTCGACGTAGGCGACCAGAGCCTCGAGATCGGAAAGATCGAGGTCGCCGCAGACGCAAACGGAGTCGTAGATGTCGGCACCGGCGACGAAGTCGATATTCGAGGCGGATGTCAGCCCGATGACTGCGACGTCGACGGCGAGTTGGCGTATCGCCCTCGCTACCGAAAGTGAGGTCTTGCTGGACGCGTTCGAAACGACGATCGCGCGCACCGAGCCGGCAAGGTCGTCGGCGATCGCCCAGCCGGTCATGAACAGCGCCCACACCGTCGCCTGAAGTCCCTCGGCGTCAGCGGCGTGGGCCGGATCGGTGGCGCAGCGGTAGAGCCGTCGGTACCACGGGTGCAATGCCGACCGGTGCTCGATCGAGTCGCTGAACGCAAGATCGGTCACAGCATCGGGTTGCACGACCAATTCGGTCGCCATCGGCAAGTACCCGAAGATCCGCTCACCCACCTCGATGTCGGGGTGACGGCTTTCAACCACATCGGCGAAGCCCCGGACCGGCACACAACCCCGCTCCTCGTCCACGGGGAAGTGACCCCAGTAGCCAAGGGAGTCGCCGGTCATTGCGTACGAAATGTTGTTTGCGGACATCCCAAACACGTCGACAGCGAGCCGGACCTGCCCTTCGGGCACCGGCACAGAGGACTCGTCGAGCACCTCGACGGCAGCGATGTCAGCGCGGCCGACGGCGATACGGGTCATGGAGGCTCCTTCGGGAATTCGAAGATCTTGGCATGACGACACTAGGACTTGAAGCCGTGCGCCCCGCCTGGGATCGTGGCGCTGTGATGATCCACACACCTGAGGGAGGCGTTGGCGAGATTCCGGCCGTCGGTGCTGCATCGATCCAGGTACTCGCCGGCAAAAAGATCGGGCTCCTCGACAACCGCAAACCCAACGCCGACATCGTGCTCGAACACGTCGCCGAACGCCTCGCCACCCGAACGGGTACCGAGGTCGTGCGTCGCGACAACAAGAACGCCGCGATCCCGTGCGAAGACCAAGTGCTCGAGAGCATCGCCAAGGAAGTGGAGATCGTCCTCACCGGCACCGCCGATTGAGGCAGCTGCACGTCGTGGAGTGTCCACGACTCCGTAAAGCTCGAGGCGATGGGCATCCCGACGGTCGTCGTTACGACCAAACAATTCCGACGTCTCACCGATCAGGTCGCGAAGAGCCTCAACCGGCCCGATCTCCGCATCGTCGAGACCCGTCACCCAATCGGCGGCGTCGACGAGGACACCGCCCGAGCGTGGGCCGACGAGGTCGTCGAAGAGGTCATCGCTGCGCTCACGGAGCCTCGATGATTTCGATCGACCACGGCGGCAAGGTCGCCCTCGTCACCGGATCCGGGGCAGGAATCGGACGCGAGGTGGCCCGCTGGCTTGCGGAAGCCGGAGCGCACGTTGTCGTCAACGACATCCGCGGCGACTACGCCGATGCGGTCGTCGCCGAGATCACCGAGGCAGGTAGATCGGCGGAGGCCGTCATAGCCGACCTGCGGAACGACGATGCCGTCGACGCAATGGTGGCCGGCATCGTCAAGCGGCACGGCCGACTCGATATTGCGGTGAACAACGTCGGCATGTACCCACCGGGTCGCATGCCGAAGCCGTTCACGGCCGGGCGCGGCGACGACTACCGCGAAATCTTCGACCAGAACCTGGTGCTCGCAGCCCTGTGCGGTCGAGCCGAGGCCGAGGCGATGGCCGAGACCGGCGGCGTGATCCTCTACGTCTCCTCGGGCGAGACCACCCGCCCGGCGCCGTTCATGTCGATCTACGCAGCGGCCAAAGCCGGTCTCAACCACCTCGTCACCTCGATGGCGGTTGAGCTCGGCCCATCGGGCATCCGGGTGCTCGCCATGGCGCCCGGCACCACCCGCACCGAGATGGTCGCGGCCGCGTACACCGAGGAACGCTTTGCGGAGATCGCCCGATCGACCCCGCTGCGATACGCCGTCGAGCACGATGAGCTCGCCCGTCTGGCGGTGTTCCTCACCAGCGACCTGGCCCGGGCGATCACCGGGCAGATGATCCTCGCCGATGCCGGAGCGTTCCTCTCTCGAACCCGCCCACCGAATCAGCGGCCTGAGTCCTGAAATCGGTATAGGTTTTGCGGCATGGTCGTGGTCGATAGCTGATATCGCGCTGCAATCACTGCTCTACGTGGGCACCGCCGAGGTCCCGTTCACGAGTGTCGATCTCGTGAATCTGACCCCTCGTTCCGAGTACGCCAACGAGAAGTAGGAAATCACGGGTGACCCCTGGTTCGACGGGTAGATGTTCCTGCAATACCTGGAGGGACCGGCCGACGCGATCGGCACGCTCGATTCGAAGATCACCAGCGATCCCCGGCACACGATCGTCATGCGCTGCACCCGCTCTATCCCTGGAGCTGAACGTCGGTTCACCGGCTGGAGCATGCGGCTGATGAACGACAATGACCGGTTCGAGATGCACATGGTGGGCGTGCTCGTCGCCCTGCTCGATATCCCCCACGACGACGAAGCTCCGCAGACGCTGTCGCCGTGGACGCTGATTGATTGCGTGTCGGGACTGCACGCCGCCTAGTGCTAGAAGCCGATCCAGTCGGCGGTGAGTTTCTCGCCGCGTTCGGCCCAGTCCTCGGCCGTTACGGCGTAGCGGACATGGTCCTCCCAAGCACCATTGATCTCGAGATAGTTCTGCGCAATGCCCTCGTCGCGAAGACCGAGCTTCTCGGCCACTCGACGGCTCGCCGAGTTGCGCGGAACGATCGCCGCCTGCACTCGATGGAGTCGGAGCTCCTCGAAACAGAACCGCAAGACGACGACGAACGCCTCGGGCACATAGCCGTTTCCCGCCTGGGCTTCGTCAATCCAGTAGCCGATGTAGGCATTCTGGAACGGCCCCCGTTGGATCGAGTTGAGGTTGACCTCACCGGCGAACACGCCCTCGACGAACACACCGAAGCCGTAGCCGGTGCCGAGCTGACGCTCGCGCTGTCGCGCCGAACACCGCGTGGAGAACGCATGGGCGTCCTCCACCACGTCGGGCTGGCCGGGCAGCCGCTGCGGTTCCCACTTGGTCAGCCAGTCACGGTTGCGACGCCGGACTTCCTGCCACTTGGCGAAATCTTCGGGTTCGAGAGGGCGCAGCAGCACGCGACGGCCGAACAGGGTGGTCACGACCGCTCAACGTAGCCCGCCTCAGACCTCCAACTGACGTTCAAGTGATTCGACGGCGTCGATGAACTCCTCGACCATCTCCATCACGACGCGCGCAGCGGGCTTCGATTCGTTCATGGTGCCGACGATCTGACCCACGAAGTAGTTCGAGAGCGCCTCGGCACCGGAGCCAGCGTTGCGGGCCGCTCGATCGATGCGCATGATCGCCTCGCCGGTGAGCACCATCTGCATCGGCATGCCGAGCGGCATGGGGGTCTCGGGGTTCTCCCACTCGTCGGTCCACGCGGACTTGAGCTGACGGGCGTGCTTCCCCGTTCGACTGCGGGAACGGATCGTGTCCGACGAGGAAGCGGCGAGAAACTTGTCCTTGACGACCGGGTGAGTTTCGGCCTCATCGGTGGTGAGCCAAACCGAGCCGCACCACACGCCAGAAGCACCGAGGGCCATGGCAGCAGCCATCTGACGACCATGGCCGATGCCGCCTGCGCCGAGCACGGGTGTGTCGCCGACGGCGTCAACAATCTCAGGGATCAGGACCATCGTGCCGATCTCGCCGGTGTGGCCCCCGGCCTCGGAGCCCTGGGCGATGATGAAGTCGACACCGGCGTTGACATGGCGTTCGGCGTGCTGAGCCTTGCCGGCGAGCGCGCCCGTCTTCACCCCGAGCTCGTTGCAACGGTCGATCATGTGCGGAGGGGGCGGGCCGAGCGCGTTGACGATCAGTGACGACCGATGAGCGAGCGCGATCTCGAGATTGGGGTCCTGCGACTCGGCCGACATCGGTGCCGCAGTATCGCTTCCACCTCGTCCGATGCCCCGGCCACCCTCTTCGACGACGAGTGCAGGCACGCCGTAGCGCTCGAGGATGTCGTCGACGTAGGCCTTGTGCTCAGAGGGAATCAGCTCGCGGACCTGGCCCATGTTGAGGCCACCCTCGTCGGAGCCAGCGTATTTGGCCGGCACGATCAGGTCGACACCGAAGGGGCGGTCACCGATCTCGTTCTCGATCCACTCGAGATCGATCTCGAGCTGCTCCGGCGAATGCGCAACCGCACCGAGCACGCCGAGGCCTCCCGCTTTGGTGACCGCAGCGACGACGTCGCGGCAGTGGGTGAACGCGAAGATCGGAACATCGATCCCGAACATGTCGGTCATCGGGGTCTGCATGAGATCACTTCCTCCTGACTTGCACCGGCAGTTGGGTGTAGCCCTTGACAAATGCCGACAGCGTGCGCTCGGGCTCGGCTTGCACTTCGATGCGCTCGAAACGCGGGAGGATCTCCTCCCACAGGATCCGCAACTGCAACTCCGCGATGCGGGCACCCATGCAGTAGTGGATGCCATGACCGAACGCCAGGTGTCGATCGGCGTTCGGACGTTCGAGATCGACCACATCGGCGTTGTTGCCGAACACGGCCTCGTCCCGGTTGGCCGAGAGGTACCAGAGCAGGACCTGATCGTCCTTCTTGACCTGCTTGCCGCGGAACTCGACGTCCTTCGTGGCGGTGCGCCGCATGTAGGCGAGGGGGGTCTGCCAGCGGATGATTTCCGGGACGAGGTTGGAGATCAGACTCGGGTCGGCGATGAGCTTGTCGTACTGCTCCGGCCACTTGTTCAGCGCATAGACACTGCCCGACATGGAGTTGCGGGTGGTGTCGTTGCCGCCGACGATCAGCAGGATCAGGTTGCCGAGATGCTCCATCGGTGACTTGTCCTTGGTGGATGGACCATGGGCGAGCATCGAGACCATGTCGAAGCCAGGGTTTTCGCGTCGGTCCTGGAAGAGCCGATCGAAGTAGTTGACGCACTCCATGACCTGGTCGCGGAACCACTGCCGGTTCGTCGCCACGTCGCGGTGGGGGCCGACCGTGGTGACCAGATCCGACCATTTGGTGAGCAGGCGGCGGTCTTCGAGCGGGAAATCGAACAGAGTGGCGAGCATGAGGGTGGTGAGCTCGATTGACACGGTGTCGACCCAGTCGAAGGTCTCGCCTTCCGGCAACGAGTCCAGCACATTGATCGTGCGTTCGCGAATGAGATCTTCAAGATTTCGGAGGCTGCTGGGGGCCGAGATGCCGCGTACGGTCTTGCGCTGATCGGTCTGGTCCGGCGGATCCATTGCGATGAAGGCATCGAACGGAATCGTGTCGTCGGGCAAGGGCGTGCCGGGCGGGATCGTGAGCGTGATGCCCTGGGCAGAGGAGAAGGACTCCCAGTCGCCCTCGACATCGCGGACGTCCTGCCAGGTCGTGATCGACCAGTACCGACCGGAGGAACCCATCTCGTTGAAGTGCACTGGATCCTCGGCCCGCAGTCGAGCGAAATGTTCTTGCCAGCGGTCCTCGCGGAACAGGTGCGAGTTGAACGGATTGATCTCGTCGATCGCGAGATGTTCGGCGCTCGGCACGTCGCCACCGAAGCGAGCCTGCTCGAATTCGGGGCTGGCCCCCGGGCGAGCGGCGAGCCACTCCTCGCGGGTGAGTTGCACATCGGTCATCAGGCTCTCGCTTTCTGCGTCTCGGCCCAGGTCATCCCCTGTTGTACGTCAGGTTCGCGCGGAAGTCCCAATGCCATCTCGGCCACGATGTTGCGTTGGATCGCCCAGGTGCCGCCACCGAGCGTCAGCGCCGGGGAAAATAGGAACCCGTAATGCCACACCGGGTCGACATCGGGGAAGTGTCCCTTGCGGAATTTGATCTCGGTGGCGTCACTCCGGGAGCTCTGGGAGAGTTCGCCCGACGGGCCCGAGCCGGTGAGCATTCCTTCGGCACCGACGAGTTCCTTGGCGAATTCCATGACTTCTTGGCCGTGCTCATCGGCCATGAGTTTCTGGATTGACGCCTCGGTGCCTGGTGTCCGTCCATTGAGCTTGGCAGACAGCGTCCGGAGCCGGTTGAGCCGAAGCACTTCTGCGTTGGCGAACATCCGAGCGACCTTCTGGCGCATCGTCGCGTCGACGACCGGACCCATGCCCTTGATCTGTTCGAGCAGGTCGTAGGCAGACGGGCCAGCTCCCCAGAGCGAACCGGCCGAGCTGAGGGACACCCGTTCGTTGGCGAGGGTGACCTTGGCGAGACGCCAACCGTCGCCTTCCTCACCGATTCGGTTCTCGGCGGGTAACCGCATGTCGGCGAAGAACACCTGATTGAACGAGTGCACCGTGGTCATGTCGACGATCGGTGACATCGTCAGGCCCGGGGTATCCATGGGCACTGCGAAGTATGAGATGCCCCGGTGCTTGGGGGCATCGGGGTCGGTGCGGGCGATCAGGATGCCCATGTCGCTGACGTGGGCACCCGACGACCAGATCTTCGCTCCATTGATCACGTACTCCTCACCATCACGCGCGGCACGGGTGGCGAGGTTGGCGAGATCCGAACCGGCGTCGGGTTCGGAGAAGAGCTGACACCAGATGTCCTCGTGGGTGAAAATCCGATCGAGATAGCGGGCCTTTTGTTCCTCGGTGCCGCCGAGCAGGATCGTCGGGGCGGCCCAGCCGACCCCGATCGCGTTCGATGCCATCTCGCGACCACCCTTTGTGCACGTGACCTTCAGACCAGCGAGTTCCTGCTGGATGATGATCTGGTGGATCGGGTCGGCGCCGAGCCCCCACGGCTCGGGCCAGTGGGGCACGACATACCCGGCGGCGTGGAGTTCGGCCTGGGTGGGCTCGGGGTTCGCGTCGCGCCACGCCCGGACGGCGAGGCGCCGCGGATCGTCATCGGCGGGAAAGTCGAAATCCATCAGCGGCGCACGCTCTCTCTCGGTTCTGCTCTCATCATTCCGACGCACGAGGGATTCCGGGAAGCAGGCTGCCCTTCGCCAGATCGCGAGCTGAACGTAGTGGGCCATCGACAACCGGACGAATTCTCCGCTGCGGCCAAACGCCCACCACACCGAGAAGCCAACAGGTGCAGGCGGCCCTCAGAACGATGCCTGCTGCACGGCTGGATCAACGCCGCCAACCGCGCGCCAGACCCTACGATCACAGCGTGATCCCACTCGTCGATCTCGCCTCCCCCGCCGCCGCCGCAGACCTCGCTTCGGGGCTCGCCGCGCTCGGTTTCGTTGAGCTCGAGAACCACGGCCTGAAAGCCGACACGATGGCCGAGCTCCGAACTGCAGCCGACGACTTCTTTGCCCTGCCGAACGACGACAAACATCGGTCGGTTCATCCCGAACCACTCGCCAACCGCGGCTTCCGAGCGAGGGGAAGCGAGGCACTCGCCAATTCCCTCGGCGAGGAGACGCCTCCCGACCTCTTCGAAAGCTTCAACGCCGGTACCGACACCCCCGCCAGCGGCTGGACCGATCTCGTGCAGCCGACGCCGTGGCCCGACGCGGTGCCCACCTACCGGCCTGCCGCCCAGGCAGCCCTTACCGAATTCCGCCGTCTCGGCCGACGACTCGACACGATTCTCGGCGAGGTCCTCGACCTGCCCGAGCTCGCAGCCCGATCCGTCAAAGGCCCCGACATGCTCGCCTGCATCGACTACCAGCCGAGCCCCGACGGCACGGAGGCCGCTGTCGACGGGCAGCTCCGCATGGGTGCCCACTCCGACTACACGACCTACACCCTGCTCCTCGCCGACCCGGTGCCCGGGCTGCAGATCGTCGGCTCCGACGGATCGTGGGTCGATGTGATCCCGGCCGCTGGCAACCTGTTGATGAACGTAGGCGATCTCCTCGCCATCTGGACCAACGACAACTGGCCCTCGACACTCCACCGGGTCGTTCCGGTGGCCTTCGGCGCCGCCGAACGGCGACGCTCGGTCGCCTGGTTCCACTACCCCGACCCTGACGTCGTCGTGGCACCGCTCCCCGCCTTTGTTGGCGATGGCGACGCTCGCTACGGCGCCGCGCGTGTCGACGACCACGTCCGGGGCAAACTCGGCGCCCCGAAGACCGGCGAGGCCCCGACGAGCGCGTCGACCATCGCCGACCGCTCTGTCTGACCTACGCTGCGCGCCATGAGCGCCATCACGACCGAACGCCGCGACCAGGTCCTGGTCGTTCACCTCGACGACGGAAAGGCCAACGCCTTGTCCTTCGACATGATCCAGGGCATCCTCACCGCGATCCACGAGGCGGAGAACGACGACGAGATCGGGGCGGTCGTCGTGCACGGCCGAGAGGGCAAGTTCTCTGCGGGATTCGACCTCGGTGTGATGATGGCCGACGACCAGTCAGCGATCGTGAACCTCGTCGCCAACGGCGGCGATTTGGTGCGCACCCTGTACGGCTGCTCGGTACCGGTCGTGGCCGCCAGCACCGGCCATGCGCTCGCCGCCGGGGCATTGATGCTCCTCGGTTGCGATGTGCGCATCGGGGCCGACCTTCCCTTCAAGGTCGGACTCAACGAGGTCGCTATCAAGATGGTGCTTCCCGACTGGGCGCTCACGATCGCCGTTGCCCGGCTCAGCAAACGCCACATGCAACGCTCGATTGTCAACGCCCGCATCACCACACCCGCCGACGCGGTCGATGTCGGTTTTCTCGACGAGGTCGTCCCGGCCGACGATTTGCTCGACCGGGCGATCGTCGCAGCCGCCGAGCTCGCGGCGACCCTTGATCCGAGGGCCTACGCAGGAACGATCAGAGCCCTTCGTCAGGACACGCTCGACGAAATGGACACCCAAATCACCGCAGCGCGAGCGTCGATCGCCTGACCGTCGACCCGACCACAGCGCAGGCGCGACACCTCCCTTCGACCGCAACAACACGGGCGCGCCATGCTGCCGACATGCGCAAGCCGACCGTTGCTTCCATCACCGCCGATCTCATCGCCGAACAGAACGCCCTCGATGCTTTCGTCGCACCGCTGGCGGCTGAGGAATGGGAGCATGTCACCCCACCGCCCCGTTGGGCGGTCCGCGACCAGGTCGGTCACCTTGCATTCTTCGACGTGACCGCCGAGCTGGCGATCGACGATCCGGAGGGCTTCGTCGCCCACCGCGAG
>CAJWHS010000063.1 GCA_913041415.1 uncultured Acidimicrobiaceae bacterium
AGCGCGTAGCCGTACCGATCCCCGACCGGAAGCAGCTCGGCCCGACACCCGCTGCGTTGGAGCAGAAGCGTGCCGACCTGCGCTTCACTGCACCCGAGACGCTGACACGACGTAATGAATCGGAACGTACCGAAGCCCTCTGACCCCCTCGGGGACCCCGACCACATCTGTGGATAACCGCCGTCAGACACGCTGCAACTCGCGCCGGTACGCTCCCGATCATGATCATCGGGTTCGATGCCGACGACACACTGTGGCACAACGAGGACGGCTTCCAGGCCAGCCATCGCGAGTTCGAAACCCTGCTCAGTGACTACGGCGATCCAACGGCGATCGAGGAACACCTCTTCGAGATCGAGTCGCGCAACATGCCGAAGTACGGCTTCGGCGTGAAGGCCTACACCCTGTCGCTGATCGAGTGCGCCATCGGTATCAGCGACGGCCGCGTCAGCACCGCTCAGATCGCCTCGATCCTCGACCTCGGGCACGCCCTGCTCGACCGACCCGTCGAGTTGATCAATGGCGTCACCGATGTGCTCGACGAACTCGGCGACCACACCAAGATGATCATCACCAAAGGCGACCTCTACCACCAGCTCTCGCGCATCGAGTCGAGCGGCTTGAGAACCTTCTTCTGGCAGACCGAAGTCGTGGCCCACAAGGATCCGGCCACCTACCAGCGGCTCCTCGACCTCCACGGCGTCGATCCGTCGAACTTCGTGATGGTCGGCAACTCCCTCCCGTCCGATGTGCTCCCGGTGCTGGCAATCGGCGGGAAGGCGGTGCACGTGCCCTATCACGTCACCTGGGCGCACGAACAACACGACGGCGACCACGAAGCGCCCACCATCGAGCACCTCGGCGAGCTCCCTGCATTGCTCGCGGACTGGGGGCTTCGCTGAACGTCAGCGGGTCGCGATGATCTGCATCGGCGCGAGTAGGCCACCTTGCAACGCTGCGCCGATGTTCGTAAACATCGTTTCAAAATCGGGACCCATGAGCGTCGCCAACGACACCGGCGGTGGTCCGGTGGCACCGGCGGCTGCCGTCGCATCGAGCGCAAGTTGTGTGCGATCAATCGGCTCGGCGACATCGAAGCCCGCCGCCACGAGCGAAGCGACGTAGGCATCAGGCGAAGCGACCCATGCTCCGGCGGCGTCCGCCGCGAACGGGAGCGGATACGAGAGCCTGTCCGGATCACCGATCGCCATGAGGTCGTAGATGCCGAGTCGAGCGCCCGGCGCGAGTTGGCCTGCCACCGCTGCGAAGAAGGCGGACTTGTCGGGGATGTTCATGCCGACATGCACGAGCGTGGCCGCGTCGAAGCGACTCGCGAACTCGAGTTGGGTGGCGTCACCGACGACGAAGGAGGTGCGGTCGTCCAATCCCGTCAATTCCGACAGGGCAGTCGCCGTCTCGACGAACGATGGCGTGAGGTCGACGCCGACGACCTCACAACCGACGACCGACGCGATGCGTCGCGCCGGTCCACCGATCCCCGAACCGATGTCGAGGACACGATCTTCGGGTCGCAGGTCGAGATCAGCGACGAGTGCTGCCGTGGCCGCCGCGCCACCAAGATGGAACTCATCGACCGGGGCGAGGTCGTCGATGGAGAGCTCGTGCGATCGTCCGATGCCAGCGAGGATGGCAGTGACCGGATCCTCGACCCGCCCATAGTGTTCGACTCCCACAGCGACCTCTTCTTTCTGGACGTCCGCGTAGTCTAGGCATGTGCGACGACTCGAAGGTCCCGAACTCCTCGCCTACGACGTGCTTGATCCGGATCTCGCAAAGAAGGTCCTGATCCTTCAGGTGCCTGTGCTTCCGCGCGGCGCTGACGGGATGACGATCGGCAGCTGGATCTTTCTCAAGAACGACCGAGATCGCAGCGGCGACCGGCAGCTGATCGCCCACGAGCTGGTCCACGTGCGCCAGTTCGCCGAACGGGGCTACCTCCGATTCAGCTTCGACTACCTCCGCCACTACGCCGCCGGCCTGCTCCGCCACCGCCGATCACGTCAGGCGTATCTCGACATCCCGGCCGAGGTGGAAGCGCGTGTAGACGCGGCCGACTGGCGGGCGCGCAACGCCACGCCGAGATGACACCGGTCATACGGCGAGGAACGTGAACGAGCGTTCACCTAGGGTCGAACGGTGAGCCTTCTCGCCCCACCCAACGACCGCCGGTTCAGCCCGCGGACCGTGCAGGTGGTGGCGCTCACCGGGGTGGCCTGCTCGTCGTTCACGATCACCGTCCTGTCCGCCGCCCTGGCCACGATCGCTGCCGATCTCGACTCGAGCGTTTCGATCATCACCTGGGTCATCGCCGGCCCGTTGCTCGCCTTCGCCGTCTTCACACCGATGGCGGGCAAGCTCGGCGACCTCTACGGCCACCGCCGCATGTACCTCATCGGGTTCGCGGGCGCTGCCGTGTTTTCGCTCCTGACATCGTTCGCAACCTCTGCGTTCATGTTGATTGCGATCCGGATCATTGCGCAGGGCTTCGCCGCGTCGACCGGGCCGTCGGCGCTCGCCATCATGATGTCGGTCTTCCCCGAGGACCGCCGCACGCGGGTCGCCGGCACGTGGAGCGCCGTGCTCGCCGCTGCGCCGGCGATCGGTGTGGCCGTCGGTGGCCCACTGATCGAGGCGACCAGTTGGCGGGCGCTGTTCGTGATCCAGGGTTCCGGAATGGCGATCGCTGTTGCACTCGCATGGTTCGTCCTCCCCACAACCGACCGCCGCGAGGACCACACCTTCGACTTGGTCGGCAGCTTCCTGCTCGCGATCGGCATCGGGTCGCTGCTGGTCGCTATCAACCGAGGCGTGCCGCTCGGGTGGGACCATCCCTGGGTCATGGTCGGCTTGATCACCTCCCCCGTCTTCGTGCTGGCGTTCCTCCGGTACGAGCAACGCATCGAGCATCCGCTCGTCGAACTCGACGCGCTCCGCGAACGCAACGTCTTCTTGCCGATCGCCAGCCAGATCTTCCTCAACGGCCCCTACATGGCGGGACTCGTGATCACCTCACTCCTGCTCGCCGATGTGTTCAATCTCGGCGCCGCCGCCATTTCGCTGATGATCCTCCCGCGACCGATCACGTTCTCGCTCGGCGCGTCATTCGCCGGATGGCTGGTCGAACGCCTCGGTGGTCGCCCGCTCGTCGTCTTCGGCACCAGCGGCATCGCGGTCGGACTCCTCATGATCGGCTTCGGTGCAGCACATGACGAGCTGTGGATGGTGGGTGTCGGCGTCGGCATCCAGGGCGCAGGCAGCGGGGTCGCCAGGCCACCGATCATCGCTGCACTCACCGAAGCGATCGGCGACCGCGACGTCGGCGTGGGCACCGGCATGCTCAACATGACCGGCCAACTCGGCGCCGCCGCCGGCATCAGCATCCTGAGCGCCCTCGTTGACGACGGCTCGAGCGCCGATCGCTTCCTCGCCGTGTTGGCCATCGCCGCTGCGATCGAGATCGTCGCGGTCGCGATGGTCGGCGCAATCCGCTTCCGGGGGCCCGTGACGACGCGCACGATCCCGGCCTCGCCGACGGCGCCGTACTCGGCGGTCGTCGATCTCGACGGGGGTCGCGAGTGATCAGTAGCTGTAGAAGCCCTGGCCGGTCTTGCGGCCGAGCTGACCGGCCGTGACCATGCGACGCAGCAGCGGCGGCGGCGCATAGAAGGCCTCGTTGTATTCGTCGTGAAGCGACTCGGCGGTCCAGAGCATGACGTCGAGCCCGATCATGTCGCTGAGCTCAAGCGGACCCATGGGGTGCCCGGCACCGAGTTTCATCGCCTCGTCGATGTCGGCGGCGGACGCATGGCCGTTCTCGAACATGCGCATCGCCTGGCACAGGTACGGCACGAGGAGCATGTTCACGACGAAGCCCGCTCGGTCCTTGCAGTGCACGACCCGCTTTCCGAGCACGTCGCTTGCGAACGCAGCGGCGGCGGCCTTGACGTCGTCGGCGGTGCGTTGTGTCGAGATGACCTCGACGAGCTTCATGACCGTCGCCGGGTTGAAGAAGTGCATCCCGACGATCTTTTCGGGCCGACTCGTCACCATCGCGACCTCGATGATCGGGTACGACGACGTGTTGGTGGCGATGATCGCGTCCGGATCGAGGATGCTGTCGAGCTCGGCGAAGAGCTCCTTCTTGAGCTCGAGGTTCTCCGGAGCCGCCTCGATGACAAGATCGCACGGGGCGAGGTCGGCGAGGTCGGTTGTCCAGGTGATGTTAGCAACTGCAGCCTCGCGGGCGGCCTCGTCGAGCTTGCCGCGTTCGACGGCTTTGGCCATCGAACCTTCGACCTTGCCCTGACCGGCCTCCACGGCGGCAGCGTTGATGTCGCGGGCGATCACGGTGACGCCGGCCTTGGCTGCGACCTCGATGATGCCCGAGCCCATGGCGCCGGTACCGATGACGCCGAGCGTGGTGATCGTCATGTTCAGCTCTCCTCGATGGTGACCGACTCGATCACGACATCGGTTTGGGGGCGGTCCATACGGTCGGTCTCGACCTTCTGCATGGCGTCAACGACATCGAGGCCGCTGACAACCTTGCCGAATAGCGAGTACTGCGGGGGCAGGCCGACACCCGAAGCGCCGGACACGATGAAGAATTGGCTGCCGTTGGTGTTGGGGCCGGCGTTGGCCATCGCGATCGAACCGATCTCGTAGCGACCCGGGGCCGGCAGTTCGTCCTCGAAGCGGTAGCCGGGGCCGCCACGGCCGGTGCCGGTGGGGTCGCCGCCCTGGCACATGAAGCCGTTGATGATGCGATGAAAGATGATGCCGTCGTAGTAGCGGTACCGGGTGAGCGTCACGAAGTTGTTAACCGTCTTCGGTGCCTGGGCGGCGTCGAGGTGGATGACTATCGTGCCCATCGAGGTGACCATGGTGGCGGTGTAGGTCTTTTCGGGGTCGATGCACATCGGGGGCGCTTCATCGAACTCCCGCTGCTGCGGGCTTGAGCCGTCGGCGTTGGGGCACAGCGTGGCCATGTCGGTACTCCTCGGTCGTTAGGGGGTGGCGCCTTGCCGGCTGCGCAACGCCGCTGCAAAGGCTACGCCAATGGCATCGCTCTCCGACAGGGATCACCCAATCGCAGGTTCGCATCCGCTTAGGGTGGCTTTCGTGAGCGAATCACGGGTCGAGGAGGCGCCCCTCGAGGGTGCAGCGCCCCGGCGGTGCCGCAGTTGCGATGTCGGCTGGTACGGCGACGCGGAGACCCGGTGCTGGTTCTGCGGCCACCCGGGCGCCATTGTCAGCGACACCCGCCGGGTTGTCGCCGACGAGTCCGCCGCCTGAGCGACGCTCCGTGGGCGCTCGACCAGCGGAACACAGCCACAACAGCCGCGTTCAGGTGTCATCGTCGCTGGCCCGTGATCGGTTTAGCGTGAACCGCTGGTATCGGCGCAGATCAAAGGTCGCAATGCCGCCCCAATCAGCCCGCGCCAGCGTACCGTCGGCAAACACCTTCACTCCCCTGTCGCCACGCGCGACGACAAGGGGAAGCCGCCACCGAAGAACACGACGGGAGCAAGGGCGACGAGAAGCGTGGTGCGCGTTTCGGCTCCTGCCACGAACGCTCCGAGCAACAGCATCACCACCGCCATGAAAGAGAGACCGAGCGAGATCCGGGCGGCCATCCGAATTGGCTCAGGGCGACGGGGCACTTCCCACAGGAGCGTTCGGTCGGTGCCTCCACCCTCGCAGGCAGTCATCAACGCAGCACGGAACGCCTGTTCGTGCTCGCCCTTGACGTTTGGGATCCGAATCGAGTCCTTCTGGCCCGCCGCACTCCAGCCGTTGATCTGCACGTCGACCACGCTGGCACAACGACCCGAAATCCGGTGGCCCCGGGAACCAGCAGCCGAGCCGTGACGTCAGAACACGTATCCGAAACCAGACCCCTCGGAGACACCCCTGATGCGCCGCATCCTCACCCTGATCAGCCTCCTCCTCGCTGTCACCTTCGCCGCTGCCTGCGGCCAGGACGACGAGCAGACGACGACCACCGGCTCCGACGACCAAAGCGACACCGTGAACGACGCCACAAACGACGACCTCCCGCTCGGCGACGGCCCCTACCCAATCGCCGACCTTTCCGTTTCCTTCGATGACGCCGCCGGCAACCTCGCCGAGTACCGACTCGCATGCCTGGGCGACACGGCGACCTTCACCGGCGACGTTCCTCCCGGTGTCGACGCTGCGACAGCGTGTCTGTCGGTCTCAACAGACACGGCCCGCATGCTGCTCGACCCGGACGTCATGGTCGATCGCATGTGCACGGAAATCTACGGCGGTCCCGAAACCGCCACCGTCGGCGGACTCCTCGACCGCATCGAGGTCGACTACGAGATGAACCGCACCAACGGCTGCGGCATCGACGACTGGGGACGGGTCTTCGCCGGACTCGTTCCGCCCCACGCCACGCGATCCCAACCCGCTTGAAAACCCTGCCCGTGCCTTGCCATTGATCCCGATCCCGCCGGCGGCGGCGATCGCGTCTGGCACCACCACCGCAACGGCGTCTCCGGCATTCCGTTCCACGTCCGGATCGCCGGACACGCCGTCTGCATAGAGAGGTTTGGAGCACTCGTCCGCGAGTTCGAAAACCCCGACTCCGACGACGGCGTTGTCACCTCAGCCTGATCCCGTTCGTCACGCACGAGACGGGCGTCAGAGTGCAGACAGGTACTTCAGAGTGTAGACAGGTAACAAGCTCCCCACGCTGGCAATTCCTTTGGGTCGCCGGTTCGCAGAGAAAGGCAGCAATGAGGCGATTTAAGCTCCTGAGTGCACTGCTTGTGCTTGTAATGATTTCACTTAGTTGCGGCGGTTCAGAAAGCTCAAATGAAACTTCTGCCCCTCAAGAAAATCAAAGCCAGGACTCTGAAACGCCAGAGACAAGCGAAGAAAGCCCCGAAGCTGGTGAGGAGACACCAGCTCCAGAGTTGGCCACCGCGGAACTGGAGCAGTCAATCCAGGCAGCGTTAGATGACTGGATAGCAGCCAACGGAGCTCCAGGATCCTCATTGGCGGTTCTTCTGCCAGACGGATCCGAAATTCTCGTAGCTTCCGGAGTTCAAGACCTGCGAGCAGACGGCGCCGCGTCTACGGAGGATTACTGGCGCATAGCGAGCATCAGTAAACCCATCACCTCGGCCGTCGTCCTGCGACTGGTGGAGCAAGGACTCGTTGATGTTGACGCAACCGTCGCCACGTACCTTGGGGACGAATGGGCTACCGGCTACGAACTCGACGGAGTGGACTACGCGCCGCTCATCACTATTCGCCAGATACTGGACCACACTGACGGCTTCAGAGAATACGCGTTCGACCCCGGCTTCTACCTTATGGTCAGTGACCGGCTTGATGTTTCCATGGACCCTCAGGAAGTCGTCGATTGGGCGTTCAGCGTCGGACCTCAGTACGTACCGGGAACCGAGTACTCCTATAACACCGTCGGGCACATTGTCGCCGGGCTCGTTATCGAAGCGGTCACGGGAAAAACAGCCCGCGAAGCGATGAGGGAACTCGTTTTCGATCCAGCAGGCGCCACAGAGCTGTACTTAACTCCCGGTGAGTCGCCACCAACGTATGTTCCCGCAATGTATGTCCAAGGAGAATTAGCTGACACTATTTCTCTGTTGCCCGGCCTCGCCCCATATTTGGACGCAGCTGAAGTAGGTGACCTTCTCGACCTCAGCGTCGGGCCACAGGAGGTTCTGACCTCAGCTCCGTGGACTGGCGGCGGAATCGAAGCGCAAATGGATGCTCTAGCCCGCTTCTTCAAGGCGATGTTTGATGGGACTGTTCTCCAGGAAGAAACCGTAGAACTTTTCTCTGAAACAGCTCTCGACACATCATATGCGCTAGGAATCCAACTCAGTGAACGGGTCGGCTACCGCACCTTTGAACACGGTGGGGGAGTTCCCGGATTCCGGTCCCACGCCAGGTACTTCCCTGATCTAGATGTATCCATAGCCCTATCTACGAACCTTATTCCCGTCGACCCAGACGTAGGGCAGCTAGCCGACACAGTGACGCAACTCGTCCTTGATGGCCTCGAAGATGCGGGCTGGGAAGTTCCATCACCTATAAGTGGTGACCAGGGTGAGGGGGCTCCGGAAGATCCGAACGCTGGAACGACAGGTTCGTAACCCGTCAACACCAAGCGACATTTACTTGAGTTTTCTATTCTCGTCGCAGAGGACGCCCGCCACGGTAGGGAGTGAAGAGGGCGCAAGCGTCAGTCGCCGCTCTCGTCGTCTCCGTCGAAGTCATCGAACTCGTAAACGTCGGACATGTCTTCGGGGAGGAGTTCGTCACAGGCCTCGAACGCAGCCTCGAATGCCGTACCGTCGAGCACCGAGACATCGCCGTCGGTGGTCACACTGACCCCGGTGGCATCGCCGGTGATGGTGACGGTGCCGCCGTCCTCGCCGAACTGAATCGATTGGCCGGTTTCACCGTCCTCCAAATAGATGGCGGCACCCATGTCGTCGCCGGGTCCGGCGTCAGCCAGACAGTCGTCGTAGGCCTTGAAGGCCTCAGCCTTAGCTTCCTTGGGCAGCAGGTCGAAGCAGGCGTCCCCGGCGGCGATCCACTGGGCTTCGAGAGCTTCCCACTCGTCTTCGGTGAGTTCGGTGTCGTCCTCGATGATCTTCTCGCCCAGTTGGGCGTCGATGCAGTCGTCGAAGGGCTGGAAGGCGGCAATTTCAGCCTTGACGTCGTCGGGGAGAAATTCCTCACACGACGCTTCGGCCGTCTCAAACTGGACTTCGAGGGCTTCCCACTCGTCTTCGGTGAGTTCGGTGTCCTTGATCCCGTCCTCGTCGATGGGGCCGAGCGCATCACTGAGGCACTGATCGAATGCGGCCCATGCTTCGTCGTCTTCGAGTATCACGGTTGTGTCGTCGAGTTTGGTGCTGGTCGTCTTCGCCATCTCGACCGTGGCCTTGCGGTCGTCTGTCGAGCTGTCCTGAGCGCCGGCAACGGCGCTGATCCCGACCACCGCAGCGGTCAGGGCCATGGCGCCGAGGAGTGCCCCGGTGAGCATGCCGGCACGCCGGCGGCTCGGTGGTTCGGGGGAATGGTTGGGGGATTCGGTGTCGTTGGTCCCGAGAGACATGGTCGTCGCTTTCTGTTAGGGGTCGTGGGTGACGATCGCAATCGTGCCCGAGTCTGCCTGAGACGAGTCTGAGAACACCTGAGAGAACGCTCAGCAACTCCTCAGGTGCGAGCTGGCACACTGCGGGGGTGCGCATCCTGGTAGTGGACGACGAAGAACGACTGGCGAACTCGATCGCTCGCGGTCTGGAAGCGGACGGCTTTGCCGTCGATGTCGTGCACGACGGGATCGATGGCCTGTGGCGGGCTCGTGAGGGTCAATACGCCGCAATCGTGCTCGACATCATGCTCCCGGGGATGAACGGCTACGAGGTCTGTCGAACGCTGCGCGACGAGGACAACTGGACTCCGATCCTTCTGCTCACGGCGAAGGACGGCGAGTACGACGAGGCCGAGGGGCTCGAGCTCGGTGCCGATGACTATCTTCGGAAGCCGTTTTCGCACATGGTGTTGACCGCTCGTCTGCGAGCATTGGTTCGTCGCACTGCCTCAGCCCCTGCAATGGTGCACGAGGTCGGTGATCTCCGTCTCGATCCGGCTACCCGCCGATGCACTCGGGGGGAGGTTGTGGTCGAGTTGACACCGCGCGAGCACGCCGTTCTTGAGACGCTCATGCGCCGTCACCCCCAGGTGATTCCGAAGCAGGAGCTGATCGACGACGTGTGGGGTATCGACTTCGATGGCGACCCCAACATTGTCGAGGTGTACGTCGGGTACCTGCGCCGCAAGGTCGACAAGCCCTTCGGGGTGGCCACGGTCCGGACGGTGCGCGGTGTGGGATACCAGGTGGTGGCCTCGTGACCGTGTCGGTGCGGGCGCGGCTGACGGTGCTGGTCGCCCTGGTTGCGCTGCTCCTCGGGGTGATCGCCGCTACGGCCGGGGTCGATGCCGTTGGGGATCAGCTGGTCGCCGATGAGCTCGACGATTCAGGATCGGATCAGCTCGTCTCGGTAGTCGAACTCCTCACGTTCGATGCGGAGGAGACGGGATTTGTCGACGACTTCAGTGTGCAGCTCGAACTCGAGAGTCTCTCGTTCGCTCTGGCGGAGCTGCTCGACAGCGGTGCACTTGTTGTGCTGCTCGAGGCTACGTCGTATGAGACAGGCGAGGCGGTCCCGCTCCTGACCTATTTCGGTCAGATCATGGAGTTCGATCCCCTTCGGCTCACGCTCGACGGCCCTACACCACTGGACAATGACGGACGGTCGGTGATTCCCCAGTCAGTGGTTGACGAACTCGTCTTCCTCACCGTCGACTTCGAACTCGAGGACGTCTTCAACATTGAGGACGAGTTCGAGAAGGACGATGAGTTCGCTGGGATCGAGCGAGAAGCTGTCGACGCGAAGGACCGTGCTCCGGTAGATCCAGACGGGCTGATCTTCGACACCAGATCGTTCGACGGGGTCGACTACGTCGTCTTCGCCGATATTTCAGGCATCGATCGCGGCATTGATCGAATTCGGACCATCGTATGGACGAGTGTGCCGGTCCTCGTGGTTGCCGGTGGCCTGATTGCCTGGCTGTTGACCGGCCGTGCGCTCCGACCGGTGCAGGGGATCACCGTCCGGGTCGGGGCGATCTCCAGCGGCAACCTTCACGAACGGGTTCCGGAGCCGGGGACGGGTGACGAGATCGCCGAACTCGCCGCGACGATGAACGCCATGCTCGACCGACTTGAGGTTGATGACCGTCGTCTGCGCCAGTTCGTGTCGGATGCGAGCCATGAGCTCCGATCGCCGGTCGCCGTGTTGCGCAGTGAGGCAGAGGTGGCGAGACGCGCGCCGGAGCGAACATCAGTGGAGTCGCTCGCTGATGACGTGCTGGCCGAGAGCACCCGCCTGCAGCAAATTGTGGAAGACCTCCTCATCCTTGCCCGTGGCGAAGAACGGCAGGCGGGCTCGCAGTGGGCTGAGGTCGACGTCGACGACATCGTGCTGGCTGAGGCAGGCCGGCGGCGGAACGTGCCGGTCGACACCAGTGCGGTGTCGGCAGGCCGGATTCTCGGCACGCCGGAGCTGGTTGGTCGCATTTTGACCCACCTGCTCGACAACGCGGCCCGGCACGGTACCGGGCGCGTGGAGGTCGGGGTCACGGCCGATGCCGAGGGTGTTCGGCTATGGGTTGATGATGATGGTCCCGGTGTTCCGCTTGGTGACCGAGCGCGAATCTTCGAGCGGTTCACCCGGCTTGACGATGCCCGCAGCCGCGATCGCGGGGGTGCTGGCCTCGGCCTGGCCGTGGTGGCGGAGTCGGTTCGGTCTCTGGGTGGTCGCATCGATGTGGAGGATGCGCCGATCGGTGGCGCGCGTTTCATCGTCCGATTGCCGGCGGTCTCCCGATAGCTAGTCCCTCCCCGAAGTGTTGGGGGGGGCGAAGGGGGCATCTCTCGAAAAGACGTTCGCTAGCGGCAACAATCATCGGGGTGACATGCTCCAGCGCCTCGGCATTCCGCAAGTCGAAGGTAGAGCTGATCAAGGAACCAGACACCAGGCCGTACCCGATCGCCGCCATCACGATCGACTGCTCCGACGGTGACGGCACCAGCGCCAACTGCCGACTTGTGTGCCTTGGCGACACACTGCAACGTTCACCGGCGACCCCCCTGACAGCATCGACGTCGCCAACGCATGCCTGCTACTCGCGACCGACGACGCCTGCGCACTCCGAAACGACGAGGTTGGCATCCGCTCCCACACGGAGATCTGCGGCGGTCCCGAAACCGCCACCGTCGGCGGACTCCTCGACGGCATCGAGGTCGACTACAAGATCAGCCGCACCAACGGCTGCGGCATCGCCGACTGGGAGCGGGTCTGCGCCAGACTCGTTCCGCTACCGTCGGCCTGACCTTCGGCCCCGGTCGCCAGGGGCGATACGTTTTCTCCCATGACGGAAACCGTGATTCTCTCCGGCGCTCGCACCCCGATCGGCAAGATGTCCGGCGCGCTCGCATCGTTCAGTGGCACCGACCTCGGTGGCTTCGCAATCGAAGAGGCGCTGAGACGTGCTGGCGTGGCTGGCGAGGAGGTCGACTTTGCCTACATGGGTCAGGTTGTCCAGGGCGGCGCCGGACAGGTGCCCGCCCGACAGGCCGCACTCAAGGGCGGCATTCCGCTCACCGTGCCGTCGACGGCGATCAACAAGGCCTGCCCATCGGGCCTCAACGCCATCGCGCTCTCCCATCGTCAGATCGCGGTCGGTGAGGCCGAACTGTGCGTGGCTGGCGGGATGGAGTCGATGACCCAGGCGCCCTACATCCTGCAGCAGGGCCGTGGCGGCTACCGCTACGGCGATGCCACCATGCACGACTCGCTCACCCTCGACGGCCTCTACTGCTCGATCGAGCACGAACTCATGGGTGCTGGCACCGAGCGCTACGCCGCTGCCGATGGCATGGGCCGCAAGCCGATGGACGAATACGCAGCGATGTCGCATGAGCGCGCCGCGATCGCGCAGAAGGACGGCCTGCTGGCCGAGGAGATCGTCCCCGTCGCCATCAAGCAGCGCAAGGGCGACGACCTGATCGTCGTCGACGACGAAGGCATCCGGGTCGGTACCACCGCCGAGTCGCTCGGCGGTCTGCGCGGGGCGTTCGGCGGTGCCGGCAACGTCACCGCCGGCAACGCGTCGCAGATCTCCGATGGGGGTGCCGCCACCGTCGTCACCACGAGGGCCAAGGCCGAGGCCCTCGGCGTGGAACCGCTCGCCAAAATCATCAGCTACGGCGAGGTCGCCGGCCCCGACACGTCCCTGCTCACACAGCCCAGCCGGGCCACGATGGTCGCGCTCGAGCGGGCCGGACTCTCGCTCTCCGATGTCGACCTCTTCGAATTCAACGAGGCATTTGCCGCAGTCGCCGTTGCGTCGATGGCCGACCTCGGCATCCCCGACGACATCGTCAACGTCAACGGCGGCGCCATCGCGCTCGGTCACCCGATCGGCATGTCGGGCGCCCGCATCGCCATCCATCTCGCCTACGAACTCAAGCGACGCGGTGGCGGCATCGGCATCGCCGCCCTCTGCGGTGGTGGCGGTCAGGGCGACGCTATGGTGATCAAGGTCGACAGCCGTTCGTAGCTGCCAGAGGTGCCTGTCACAACCCGGTCGATCGCCCAGGCTCTCGCCATCCTAGGGTTCGTTGCCGCCTCGGGATGTGGGTCGACGAGCGACGACGTCGCCGTTCCGGTCACGACCGAGGCGGCGACAGCGCCGACCACCGTTACGGAGGCACCAGCTACGACGGTGCCGGCTACCAGCACGACCACGACGTCAACGACCGCGAGTGCCTCGACGACTACCACCACGCTGCCGAGCACGCTCGACATCGATGGATCGCCGCTGATCGAGTTCTCCGTCGAGGTGGACGATGCCCTCACCGACCAGTTCAGCCAAGCCGAGCTCGTCGCGTTCGTGGTCGAGACCCTCAGCGACGAACGCTCATGGATCGGTCGGGGCGCAGGGTTCCGACTCGTCGACGACGGCGGGCTGTTCACGATCATCGTGGCCACTCCTACCCGCACCGATCAGCTGTGTTGGCCATTGCAGACGAATGGGCGCTTCTCTTGCGCCCGCAACGGGTGGGTTGCGATCAATAGCGACCGATGGTTGGGCGCCACCAACTCGTGGCCGGCCGACCTCGAGACCTATCGGCGGTACGTGATCAATCACGAGATCGGGCACTACATCCTGGGCGCCGGCCACGCGACGTGCCCGGACGTCGGTCGGCGAGCGCCTGTGATGATGCAACAGACCAAGGGGCTAGGTGGCTGCATCGCCAACGGCTGGGTTGACCCCTGATCCTCTCGGCGAGCGCAACGAGCCGACGACGTCTGCCAGCAGATCAGGCGAGCTCGTCCCCCAGGGTTCGCAGTGAGTCGAGCAGGCTGCCGTTGCCCGAGCCGGACCGGTCCGATGCCGAGGGTGCGGCAGATCGCCCAGTAGAGCATGCAGTCGGCTACCAGGATCGCCGTCTCCACGAGTGCCTCCATCTCGGCGGCCCGGTGAAACCGACCTAATACGGAAAGAGCTTGTGGTCTGGGTCAGACCATTTGGCGGGCTTGCTCATCGGGCGGCTCCGATCGTCCAGGAAAAGCGATGTCGACCCGGGCCGA
>CAJWHS010000064.1 GCA_913041415.1 uncultured Acidimicrobiaceae bacterium
TCGAGTGAGGCTTTCTTGATGCACTCGTGTGGGAATTCTCGTGGTCACGCCGTGGTCACAGAAGCAGCCGACACGATGGAGCACTGCCCGACATTTCAGGACTTCGCACAACGTGCTGTTGTCCCGATTGTCCGGTGTTTGGGCCCGGAATCGGACTCACGGGCACTGGCAGTCACCGGGCGGGCATAAGATCAAATCCCACCTCCGACACCACCACTAACCCCCGGTGCGACCGAGAGCTGGGTACAGCATGCGTGATCGGTGCTGGGTGGCCACTAGCTTCACCGTGTGGATTACGAAACGCTGATGCGCATGGCGCTCACCGAGGCGAAATTGGCCGTACCGCACGGCGACGTCCCGGTCGGGGCGATCGTCGTCGTCGCCGGCGAGATCATTGCTTCGCGCCACAACGAGCGACAGCTCACCACCGACCCAACCGCCCACGCCGAGGTCCTCGCCATGCGAGACGCTTGCGAAGAACTCGGCACATGGCGCCTCGACAACGCCGAACTCATCGTGACGCTCGAGCCCTGCGTCATGTGCGCTGGTGCGCTCGTGAATGCACGGATCAGCCGGGTCGTCTTCGGAGCTCCCGATCTTGAGGCAGGCGCGCTCGGTTCGGTCTACAACTTCGCGGCCGACCCTCGACTGCGCCACAACTTTGAGGTCGTGCACAACGTCTTGCGCGACGAGTGCTCCACAGCGCTCAAGGAATTTTTTGGCGAGTTGCGGCGAGCCCGTCGAGAAGCCTCGCCCTGAGTCGGCTCCACCGTCGCCCGACCACCTGACGCACCCCGGTGAACTAGGTTCCGTCGCCGTGCAGACCAAACGCTTCCGTGACCGCTCGATCACCTACGCTGGCGTGCAGGGCGAGCTGCTTACCATTCCCAGCGCCAACCCCATCAACCATCACCAGGCGATCAACGACCCCACCGGGTGTGAGCCGATCGATATCGATGCTCAACTGTTCGTGCCGCCTGGCGTCGACTGCCCGCCGACGGTGATCGTCGTGCCCGGCAGCCTTGGTGTGGGGCCCAACCACGAGCAGCACACCGAGACGCTGGTCGCTGCGGGGTTTGCGGCGTGCCTGCTTGACCCGTTCGGAGCCCGTTCGGTCGAATCAACGGTCGCCAAGCAGACCCATTACAGCTTCGCAGCGTCGGCATTTGATGTGCTCGCTGCGCTCCGGGTCCTGTGCGAACGTCACGATCTCGACCCCGCCCGCATTGCCGGGCAGGGCCACAGTCGTGGCGGGTCCGCCGCAACGATCGCGGCAAATCGCCGGTTTGCGGATGCGATTGTCGGTGCCGACATCGGGTTGGCTGCCGTCTATGCGGTGTACCCCTGGTGCGGGCAGCAGTTCGTCGATTCGGATCTCGGATCCACCGTCTACCGGGCGATCATCGGCGAAAAGGACGAGTGGTGTTCGGTGCAGGAAGTCCAAGCGCAGGTCAACGCACTTTGGCAGCGAGGCAGTGACGCGACGATCCGTATCGTCGCCAACGCTCATCACAGCTTCGACCGACTCGAGGAGCCCCACACGATCGATGAGGCCAGCGTTGCGCCCAGCGCCCCGACCTTGATGCTCGACGACGACGGCGCCATGATCCTGCCGACCGTCGGAGCGCCCGACCCGACGATTACTGATCGCGATGCGTTTCTCGCTGCGATCAACGGCGGCCACGGTCGCCTCGGTGCAGCGATAGGGGGTATCGGTGAGCAGCCGGCGTTGTTCACTGCCGACATGCTCGCCTTCCACCGATCGTGGTCGAAGCGAGTCTGAGGTAAGTCAACGCAGCGCGGCGGCCGCCTCGACGGCGAAATACGTCAAGATGCCGGTGGCGCCCGCCCGCTTGAACGACATCAGGCTCTCGAGCACGACATCCTCTCGCGTAAGCCATCCGTTATCGGCCGCGCCGGCGAGCATCGAGTACTCACCGCTCACCTGGTAGGCGAACGTGGGGACCTGGAACATGCTGCTCACCCGCAGCACGACGTCGAGGTAAGGCATACCGGGCTTCACCATCACCATGTCCGCCCCCTCTTGCAGATCAAGCGCCACCTCTCGGAGCGCCTCATCGCCATTGGCAGGGTTCATCTGATACGTCTTCTTGTCGCCCTGGCCCAGGTTTGTCGACGAACCGACCGCATCCCGGAAGGGGCCATAGAAGGCCGAGGCGTACTTTGCGGCGTAGGCCATGATCATGACGTCATCTCGACCTTCGGCATCGAGCGCCGCTCGGATAGCCCCAATCCGCCCATCCATCATGTCGGAGGGAGCGGCGATATCGCAGCCTGCCTCGGCCTGCACAACCGCCTGGCGGCACAAGATCTCAAGTGTCTCGTCATTGACAACGTAGCCGTCGCGAACCACGCCATCTTGTCCGTGGCTCGAATAGGGATCGAGCGCGACATCGGCCAGCAGCCCCACGTCGTGCCCGAACGCCTGCTTCAGGCTCCGGAGGACTTGGCATACGAGGTTGTCCGGGTTCACGGCCTCTTCGGCCAGCGGCGTCTTCTTGGTGGGGTCGGTCGCCGGGAAGATTGCGATCGCAGGAATGCCGAGTTCGACCGCCTGCCCAACGGCATCGACTACCGCATCGAGCGAGTAGCGGACCACCCCGGGCATTGAGGGGACCGGCACTTCGCGCTCGGGTCCACCGTGGACGAACACGGGCCAGATGAAGTCCTTCGCCGTCAGGTGCTGTTCGGCCACCATCTCTCGAGTCCAGCGATGGCGACGGTTGCGCCGCATGCGGACGGTCGGGAACCGGCCAACATCGGCAACGTCGAACTCTTGCATCGTGGAAGTCCTCTCTCGGCCGGGGTTCCGGAGGCAGATGAATGCTCATGAGCGTACGCCCGGCATCGCCCTCGCCACACCGTCGTATGCGTCGCTCAAGTTGGAACGACCGAATGTTGATCGTCAGGAGTGATACCCGAACGGCAGCGCAAGTCGGTGGCGTGCGAGCAGGTCGGAATCATCCAAGAGTGCCTCGGTCTTGAGGTCGACGACGATCTTGCCCTCGTCGAGGACGAGTGCACGAGCACACGTGGCCAGCGCGAACGGAAGGTCATGGGTGACGACCAACTGGGTCTGAGGAAGCGATGTGAGAAGATCCGCCAACTCGTGACGCCCGAGCGGATCGATCCCCGATGTGGGCTCGTCGAGCACCAGAATCTCCGGGTTCATCGACAGCACTGATGCCACGGCAGCTCGGCGTCGCTCACCGCCGCTCAGGTGGTGAGGTGCCTGATCCGCAAGCTGGGCGGCGCCGACGTTATCGAGGGCTTGGTCGACCCGTCGAGCGATCTCTGTATCGTCAAGACCCAGGTTGGCCGGGCCGAAGGCGACGTCGTCGCGGACCCGGTGCATGAAGAGCTGGTCATTCGGGTCCTGGAAGACGAGACCCACCCGCCGTCGGATCTCGGCGAGGGTATCGTCGCTCAAGATGAGTCCACTGGCCACGATCCTGCCCCGCTGAGCACGGAGCAGCCCGTTGAGGTGCAGCGCCAGCGTCGTCTTTCCTGAGCCGTTGGGGCCGAGCAGCGCAACCCGCTCTCCGCCTTCAATCGTGACATTGAGGCCATCGAAGACCGGGTGGTGTTCGCCCGGGTACGTGAAGGCAAGGTCTTCGACTGCGATCGCAGCGCTCATGTCAGCCCCACGATCGTGAGGCCCGCCACTGCTGCCAGCGATGGGACCGCAGCGAGCAACCAATCGCTTCGCGTCGCGCTCGCTTCGCTCAGGGTCGGCATCGCGCCGGCGAAGCCCCGGGCTGCCATGGCGTCGTGAACTCGCTCGCCTCGTTCATACGTTCGGACGAATAGTGCCCCCGCTGACGAGGCCACCGGGCGGCTTTGCCAAAGCCAACGCGGGTTGTAGGCCCGTGCAGCCATCGCCCGTCGCATCCGGCCGAACTCGTCGACCATCAGATCGAGGTAGCGAAACATGAAGCCGATGATGGCAACGACTGCCGCCGGAACCCGCAGGCGGCTCAGTCCCGCCAAAAGTTCAGGGATGGGCGTCGTTGCGGTCACCAGGATGCTCGCCGCCGCACCGAGCGTCGCCTTCGCGAGCACATTCCAACTCGCCCACAGGCCATCGGTCGAGAGACTGAAGCCGAGCACGGAGGTCGTCTCGCCGTCGCCAACGAACGGGAAGAGGAAGGCGAAAGCCACGAAGGGCAGAATCGCCGCAAGTCGCCCCAGCACAAGTCGCGCTTTGAGGCGGGCGACGACGAACACGCCGAGGAGCACGGTCGCATCAATGGCGAAGGTGATCAACCACTGACGGGGCGTGACTGCAACGGTGATGACGAAGCCGAGCAGCCCGAGGAGTTTTGCTTCGGGCGCCAGGCGGTGAATCGGGCTGGTGCCGTGGACATGGAGATGCTGGTGACCGAACGCCGTTGGGCTCGTCATGGTTGGATTGAGGGTGCTGGTCGGAGCCGGCGTTGCGCCGAGGCCATCCCCCAGCCGACAGTGAGTGTGAGAAGGACCCCGGTCGATCCGGCAACGGCGAGGCTCAGCCCCGCGTTGTCGAGGCCTCGGGTTGCATAGTCGGCGAAGAGACCGTCAGCGAAGAGTTGGTTATCAGCCGTGGTCGCGAAGCCCGTGTCCTCGGCAATCCGCTCAAGTCCGTCCGGATCGCTTGCGGCGAACTGGCTTACGACCATGGCAAGAACGAGCGCAACGAGCACAGCACCGATCGCAAACGTGCGGTTGGCGATTCGAGGTTCCTCGGCGAGTTGGATCGGGGAGAGGTCGGCGGCTCCAATGACGAGATCGGGGCGTGACGCCATGACTGCAGCGACGACGAGGCCGGTGATGACCGCCTCGCCGACACCGATCAGCATATGTACACCGACCATCGCCCCGAAGACCGTGTCGAAGGCGACCGGAGCCGTGGCTCCGAACAGCCATTGCAGCGAGAAGGCCATGGCGGACAGCACGACGGAGACGCCCGCCGCCAAGGCGCTGGCACTGACGACACCGCTGGTGTTGCAGGGGAAGAGGCGGCGGAACACCCGAAAAAGTGCCCAGCCGGCGAAGGCGGGAACGATCGCCATGTTGACCGTGTTGTATCCAAGCGCGGTGAGGCCGCCGTCGGCAAAGACGAGCGCTTGAACGACGACGACGATCGCCACCACCAGCGAGCCGACCCAGGGCCCGAGCAGGATCGCCGCAAGAGCACCACCGAGCAGGTGGCCGGTCGTGCCCGACGCCACCGGGAAGTTCACCATCTGGGCTGCGAAGACGAACGCTGCGCACACACCAGCGAGCGGAACGCAGCGCTCGCCCAACTCGACCTCACTAGCACGCAGTGCCTTGCCCAGCACGACCGCCGCAACAATCGCCATGGTCGCAGTGACGGACGGATCCAGGAACCCATCGGGGGCATGCATCCCTACGATCAACGATGCCACCTCCTGCGCGCACACCGGCTGGAAGCAACGTATGCCCGCCGATCGGCCTACTGCAACTTGTTCGCAATAGCGTGCCGATGGCCCCTCGTGCCTACGCTGTCGCCGTGGATTTCGAGTTCGAGCTGCGCAGCCATGGGCACCGGGTCACTACCGCTCGCCGAGTGGTCTGGGATGTCCTTTCTGCGACCGGCGAACATCTCACGGCGCCGGCGATCACGAGCCGTGTGCACGTCGTTGATCCGTCGATCAATGGCGCCTCGGTGTACCGGGCTCTCACACTCTTTGCCGAACTCGGACTTGTACGAGAATCCCGGTACGAGGATGCGTCGACGTGGGAGCCGTTCCATGACGACGCCGCCATTCACCTTGTGTGCTCCGAATGCAGCCGTGTCATTCACCATGACACCGAGCTTGTTCCGCGCCTGCGGCGAGCCATCCAGGTCGCCACTGACTTCGCCCCCGACGAGATCGACGTACGGGTATTAGGGCGCTGCGGTCACTGCCCAGCGGAGTCGTGGACCTGAGCAGTGATCACGAGCCGAGACTCACGCTCCGATCGATGTGGTCCGCCATGGCCGCAAGCCCCTCGTCAAGCCCGCGCCGGCCGTAACCGAGCCGAAAGCGGTCGGGGAATGACGGTCCGACCTCGGACCGGTAGATCGTCGAAGGCAGCAATAACACCCCAGCTTCCTCGACGAGGCGCCGACAGAACTCGTCGACGCCCTCCGCCCCGAGATAGCGGGGGAACCCCATGCAGGAACCATCAGGACGCTGCCACTCGAACAACCCATCGAAGCGATCGAAAAAGGCATCCCACTTCGGAAGGTTCTCATCGATGATCGCGTTGTTGCGCGCAATGATCGCTTCCCGATTCTCGAGCGCAATGATCGAAAGTCGTTCGCTCGGCGCCGAGTTGCAGATCGAGAGGTAGTGCTTCATGCGCTCCATCAGCGACAGCACCTCCGTGTCATGCGATGCAATCCACCCAAGTCGCAGGCCTGGCAGCCCGTAGGCCTTTGACATCACGTTGAGGGACAACCCCTTCTCGTAGACGTCAGCGACGAAGGGGAGATGCTCCGTGCCGGTCGGGCCGAGTCCGTGGAAGATCTCGTCGTGAAGAAGGTGCAGCCCGTGGTGTCGGCACAGCTCGATCAGGGCGTCATAGCGCTCCCGTTCGAGGATCGCGCCCGTCGGGTTGTGCGGGAAATTGATTGTGACGAGTTTGGTGTTCGGCCGGACCGCAGCCTCGATGCGGTCAACGTCGAGCGACCAGCCGTCGTCGGGATCGAGCGGAACGCCAGTCGCCTCGCAGATGGCCGATGGCAGTGCCTCATGACTTTGATAGTTGGGTGTCACCACCACGGCGTGGCTTTCGGCGTTGAGGAGCACATTGTTCGCCGCGAAGATGCCCTCGCTCGCTCCGGCAAACGCGAGAACGTGGTTGGCCGAGATCGTTTCGTACGTCGCCGCAATCGTCTCCCGCAGGTCCGGCGCGCCCCAGGTCTCCGTGTAACCGAGCCACAGGTCCTCGAACGCGCCGCGCTGAGCCGCAGTTCCGAGGGAGAGAAGATCCCGAATCGACATCGCCTCGGCATCCGACGCCGTCAGATGATGCTCGGCCGTGAACTCCCACCTTGCGAAGTAGGTCTCGAGCCGGAAGTCGGGCAAGCGCATCCAGCGAACCCTATTCGGCAGATCAGATCGTGTCGGGCTCGGTGGCGTTCGCTGTTGCGTTCTCGAACAGCCGCTCCGGAGGTGCGAGCTCGACCCCTTCACCGGGCGCACCGGGCGTCGCGTAGAAGCCGAGCACCGGACCACCGAGGGTGTAGCCCTTCAGGGCCCGTAGCTCTGCCTTGAGTTCCTTGGCGATCTCGGGTGGACACGAGAGGTACTGGTTCTCCTCCTGCCGGAGCCAGTTGAGGGTGTAGTGGAGCAGGACACCGACGCATTCGTGGGGCGTCGTGTTCTCACCTCCACCATGGAGGATGGTGTCGTTGTAAAGCAGGGCTGAACCAGCGCGCATCTCGGCCGAGACGATCTCGTCGTCGGTGGGCCGACGGTCCTTCTCCCACCGATGCGAACCAGGGACGATCTGCGTGGCGCCGTTCTCGTGTTTGAAATCGGTGAGTGCCCAGATCGTGCTGAACTGGGTTTCGACCGCTCGCGTGAGTGTCGGCCCCCAGACGCCGCGATCTCGATGAAGCATTTGGGCACCCTCGCCCTGGCCGATCGCCACCGCCTGACTGAAATGGAGCTGGTGGTGATCGCAGTAGGGCGCAAGGTACTGCGACGAGGCCGAGGTCACCAGCGGATGTGCGGCGAGCCGCCGGCTCGTCGGGGAACGAGCGATCAGTGCACCAATATGTTTTGTCCTGAAGCCGGCGAACGTATTGGCGCCGCTGGCGCACGCCTCGAGGTACGGGCGCAACTCCGCCTCAAGAGACGTGAGCGTCTCCGCGTCGAGCAGCTCGTCGACGACCACCCCGCCGTACTCGTCGATTGCGTTGCAGATGGCGTCGGGCGTCGTGTTCGCCGGGAGGTGAAGAAGATCGCTCACCTCGGGGTTGTAGCAGGACAACGACCGTGGGTCGATCGATCGTTATCGCCAGTCGCATCTTCCCAGCCCAGGGGAGTTCGATACGGCGGCAGGTCGGCACTACCGTCGCCGTATGGGTGAGAAGCAGCGTTCGCAGATCGAGATGTCCGACGGTGAGGTCCAGGAGTTCCTCGAGCAAAGCCGCACCGCAACGATGGCGACGGTCGGACCTGATGGAATGCCGCATCTCGTTGCGATGTGGTTCGGGCTCATCGACGGCGAGGTGTGGTTCGAGACGAAGGCCAAGTCGCAAAAGGTCGTCAACCTCCGCCGCGACAACCGCATGACCGTGATGGTCGAGGACGGCCTCACCTATGACACCCTGCGCGGTGTCGCGCTCGAAGGCACCGCAGTAGTGGTCGAGGATCCCGATGCCCTCTGGGCACTCGGTGTCAACGTTTGGGAGCGCTACAACGGCCCCTATAGCGAAGAGATCAAGCCCTTCGTCGAAGTGATGCTCAACAAACGGGTGGCGGTGCGGCTCAACGTGGGGCGAGTGCGCTCGTGGGATCACACGAAGCTCGGGATGCCGGCGATGCCTGTTGGTGGTACGACCGCTCCCACCACCGACTGACGCAGGCGACTCAGACGGCAAACGTGTCGATCATCAGCGCAACGTCACCCAACGGGTAGAGGATTGGGCACGTACAGCCAGCCGCTTCGTACTCCGCGACCTTGGCGCGCACCTCGTCAGGGGTGCCCGAAGCAGTGATCATCTGCACGACCTCATCCGGCACCCGCTTTGCCGCCTCGACCACCTGCTCGTGGGTTGCTGGCCAGGTGAGCACCTCGGCGACATCGTCGAGGAGTTCCTGCGGCACCCCACTGGCCTTCATGATGTGCGGCTGCTGACCCAGGTACTGCGTGACGAGGAGGCGGGCGCTGTCGAGCGCCGCCTGGCGATCATGATCCACTGAGCACACGACGAGCTGTGGGCGATCGATGTCTTCGAGTGGGCGTCCCGCCTTCGCAGCACCGATCTCCAGGTTCTTGACTGCTTGACGGTTGTACTCAGGCGAGACGAGATAATTCAGCACCGCCCCATCGGCGATCTCGCCGGTGAGCTGCATCATCTGCATGCCTGTGGCGCCGATGTAGATCGGCACGTCTTTGGGGCGCCGCTCCTGATGGACATAGTCGAGTTCGACTCCATCGAGATGCACGAAGTAGCCGTCCATCGTCACCGTCTCGTTGTTGAGCAAGGCACGAACAGCCTCGACGACCTCACGCATCACCCGGATCGGCTTGCTGCGATCGACACCGACCTTTGCCGCCAACGGATCCCACCAGGCTCCCAGGCCACAGATGATGCGGCCCGGCGCCAAGTCGTCGAGCGTGGAGAACATGGAGGCAAGGCGGGCGGGGTTGCGGGTCCAGACATCAACGACGCCGGAACCGATCTTGATCGTGTCGGTTGTCGCCCCGAACGCCGCCATCGGCACGCCTGCCTCCCGCACGAGGCGCGAGTCGGCTTGCCACACTGCTTCGAAGCCCTTCGCCTCGGCGTACTGGGTGTACGCGATCGCGTCGCGAATCGGGTGGGCATCCTGGAGGTACAGCGCTCGTCTCGTCATCGACGTCATTCTGCCTCGTGGGTGCCCAACGTGCTGAACATCCGAGCACCTGCGTCGCCCTGATCGATCGGCATTCGGGGTCCGGAACGCCAGAGCTGGGTTTGGCAGTCAAAGATGCCGACCGACCGGTCGTAGGCCTCGTCACTGCCGATCGCAGGCCACTCGCCCAGCGCACTATCTTCGAGTCGGCAGTCGATATCGGTGATCAGAACGCCCCGCCGCAACTGAATATCAAGATCGCCGGTGGTAGCCCGATGGGGAACATCCGGCGCAGCGATCGTGAGCGTCACGACGGCATTGAGCGCCAAGCCGCCAGCGACGACATAGGCGGTGCGGCGTTCACTTCGGCCGACGAGCAATGCCACGAAAACGAGTGCCGGCAGAAGGTGGAGCGGCTTCCACGGAAAGCGCAAGTATACCAACTCCACCCACACGAGACCGATCAACGCAAAGCGCGTAAGGAGAGAATCGACCCACGCGGACCGCAAGGACGGGATCCATCGGAAGAACCAGGCCGCGAGAGCGAGCAGGGTGAACGGGCCCCAGAAGGCGAGGTTCTTGACGCCCCACCGACCGACGAGTGTCGTGAGGCTGGTGACTTGGGTTTCGGTGGTGACGAACGCAAACGACTGGTCCGCGGAAAGCCAGGCCGGAACGAAGCAGAGGACTCCGACGGCGACAGTCACACCGCTCACGCGAACGAGCGCAGGCAGCTGGCCGCGATTGCGCCAGAGCTCAGCGAGCAACCAGGCTGCAACCAAACCGACGGTTGAGGCCCGGATTCCAATGGCGAGCCCGAAGCAGACACCGGCAATGACGGAGCGATCGACGAGTCGGGCATGCGCGCCGCCCAGGACGAGCGCGACAGCCACGAGGTAGTCGCCGGTGGAAGTCGATGCGACCCACCACCACGGAGACAAGGCGACCACAGCCAGAACGGGAAGTGGATCGTGGCCCTCACGCCGGACAAGTCCGGCTAGCAAAAGCAGCGCAACGGCCGCCGACACCATTGACGCGAACACGATAAGGGGCGCGCCCCCGATCGAATCAAGTACATAGGTGGTGATTTCGTAGGGGAAATTGCCCGGCGGACGGGACAGTTGGTAGTCGCCGTCGAATATGGACCGCCCGGCTCGCAGGACGTTCGCCGTATCGATGTCGGTGCCGTACCCCCACCACATTGCAGGGACACCGGCGAGGAAGGACGCAAGGACCACCTGTGCGGAGCGCTTCGTGCGCAACCGCGCCTGCGTGGTGTCCGTCGCCGACATCATGAGGCCTGTCGGGAGAGTGGCAGCGCGCCGTGCAAGCTCATTCGCTGGTAGGGCCACCGCGGAAGTCGGCGGGCCGCTTCTCGCGTACGGCCGCGATTCCCTCGAGCGCATCGGGGCCCTGGAAGCCCAGGAATTCGTAGGCCAGCGATGCTTCGAATGCCGGCGCGAGTTGGCGGTAGGCGTAATTGAGCGTGTGCTTCGTCCATCGGATGGCCTGCTGGGCCCCTTCTGAAAGCTCGGTCGCAACGGTGAGCGCCTCGTCAAGGATCGCCTTAGGGCCCTCCTTGTCGTCGACACAGATCGACACCAGACCGATGCGCTCGGCCTCCTCCCCGGAAAGATCACGGCAGGTGAGCAGGTAGTACTTCGCTTTCGCCATCCCGCAAAGAAGTGGCCAGCAGATCGCGGCGTGGTCGCCAGCCGCCACCCCGAGCCGCGTGTGTCCGTCGACGATCCGCGCTGTCTTGCCGGCGACCGAGACGTCGGCGAGTAGGCCAGCAACGAGCCCAGCGCCAACCGCTGGACCCCACATCGCCGACACGATTGGCTTCGAACAATTGATCACGTTGTTGACGAGGTCCCTCGCCTCGCGAAGGACCTGCAGCGCGTTGCCGTAGTCCTTGGTCATGGTGTCGAGCAGTTCGAAGCTCCCGCCTGATGAGAAGCCCTTGCCCGCACCGGTAAGCAAGGCCACCCGCACGTCGGGATCACGGTCGATTGCGGACCACACGTCGGCCAGCTGCCGATGCTTGCGAGGTTCAACCGAATTGAGCCCGGGACCTTCCATCGTGATCTGCAGGACTCCGTCGGCCGGGTTTGAGAACGTGAGGGTTTCGAACTCCTCCGAATAGCGATCGACGTTCATCAGGCCTCCTTCACGACTCCGGTCATGTCGACCGATGGGTTGGGTTTGAATACGAGCACAAGCCGCGCAGTGGCGACCCTAGCGAAGGCGTCCGTAACGGACCCCAACACGTGCAAGGAGCTATGCGTACACTCAGCTCGTCCCGGCCCGCAAGGAGCTCGCATGTCGATGATCGGCACCCGTGTCGTCCGCAAGGAAGATCCTGCTCTTCTCACCGAAGGCGGGAGGTACGTGGCCGACGTTGGTCCGACCGATGCGCTTCACGCGGTTTTCGTTCGCTCCGTCATGGCCCACGGCGTGATCGAGTCGATCGACACCGACGAGGCAAGAGCGATGCCCGGCGTGGCTGCCGTCTACACCGCTGCTGATCTCGGGCTTTCGCCTGAACCACCGGCTAATCCGCTGCTCAACCAAGGCATGACCCGCATCTGGCTGGCCACCGATCGTGTCCGCTATGTCGGTGAGCCCTATGCCGTCGTGCTCGCCGAGACAGTTGCCCAAGGCGTCGACGCTGCGGAAATGATCTGGGCGGACATCGAACTCCTCGATGCCGTCGTGACGATCCCTGACGCGATGGCCGAAGACGTGTTGCTCTTCCCGGAACTCGGCACGAACCGCTCGTTCCAGATGCCGTCGCGCGTCGATGGTGATGTGACCGACGGCTGCGAGGTGGTCGTCGAGCTCGAGTTCACGAACCCGCGCTTGGCGGTCGCCCCGATCGAGCCTCGGGCAACCGTCGCTGCGTGGGAGAACGATCACCTGACGGTGTGGGCATGCACCCAGTTCCCGCATCGAACCCGCGACGGGTTCGTTACCGCAATGGGTATCGAACCCGAGCAATGTCGAGTCATCACGCCCGATGTCGGCGGGGGATTTGGCGGGAAGAACGCCAACTATGTGGAGGACTTTGTCGTCGGCGCTGCAGCTCGCGCGATCAGTCGACCCGTTCGTTGGGTTGAGACCCGGTCGGAGTCCATGACCAACCTGTCGCACGGCCGCAGCCTGGATTACCGAGTCGCGCTCGGAGGCACACGCGACGGTGACCTTCAGGCTTACCGGGTGCACATCATGCAGGACGCCGGCGCCTACCCGGCGATCGGCTCGGTCCTCCCGGTGTTCGGTCGGATCATGGCGAGCGGCAACTACGCTCTCGATCGCGTTGACGCATCGGGCGAGTCGGTCGTGACCAACACGACACCCGTCGGCGCCTACCGCGGAGCCGGCCGCCCCGAGGCCACGCTCGCGCTCGAACGCATCATCGACGTCTACGCCACCGAGGTTGGTATGGACCCGGCTGAGCTTCGCCGAAAGAACTTCCTCAGGAAGGACGACTTCCCGTATGTCACCCAGACCGGCGCCGACATGGACACCGGCGACTACGAGGCAGCCCTCGACAAGGTGCTCGACGTCGTCGATGTCGATGCCCTGCGGTCTGAGCAACTCGCCCGGATCGACGATCCGACAAGGCCACTGTTGGGGATCGGCTGGGCGGCGTATGTAGAGATCACCAACCCGCAAAGTGCGTCGGAGTTCGGCAGCTGTGAGATTCGGTCCGACGGCACCGCCCTCCTCCTCACCGGCTCGTCGGCGCACGGCCAGGGCCATTACACGACCTTCGCCCAGCTCGCGAGCGAGCTGACGGGCATTCCGGTCGACAAGATCGAGGTGCGTCACGGCGATACCGATGAGGTCAAACGTGGTGGCGGCACGGGTGGCTCACGCTCGCTGCAGGTCGGCGGCACCGCTATCTGGGAAGCGACGAAGACCGTGGTCGAGAGGGCGAAGGATCTCGCCGCCGACGTCCTCGAGGCCAACCCTGGGGACATCGTCCTCGATACCGACACAGGGACCTTTGCCGTGACAGGGTCGCCGAGTGTGAGCATCGGCTGGATGCAGGTCGCAGCGAAGGCTGCCGAAGCGGACGAACCTCTCTTCGCAGAGAACGACTTCCAACCGCCAGCGGCAACGTTCCCGTTCGGTGTGCATCTTTCCGTGGTCGAGGTCGATCGCGACACCGGCCAGGTCACGCTTGTGCGTCACGCGGCGTGCGACGATGCCGGCATCATCGTCAACCCCACCATCGTCGACGGTCAGGTCCACGGTGGCGTGGGCGGCGGGGTCGGTCAGGCCTTGATGGAGGAATTCGTCTACGACGAATGGGGCAACCCGCAGACCGGCAATTTCATGGACTACGCCATCCCGGCGGCATCCGAATTCCCGAGCTTCGACCGCATCGCCATGGAGACGCCCACTGACCGGAACCCACTCGGGGTGAAGGGCATCGGCGAGGCGGGAACGATCGGCTCCACCCCTGCGGTGCAGAACGCTGTCGTCGATGCCCTGAAGCACCTTGGTGTGCGCAACGTCGATATCCCCGTCAAGCCGATGCGGGTCTGGCGGGCGATCCACGAAGCCGGCCAGTAAGCGCAGCCCGGATTATCAGCTCGA
>CAJWHS010000065.1 GCA_913041415.1 uncultured Acidimicrobiaceae bacterium
CGATGGCAAGGCGTACTCGCTGCCCTACGACGGCGGCACCGGACTCGGCAAGCCCCTCAAGTTCATGAACCGGCCGCCCGTCCGAGACATCCCAATCTCGATCGCATCGATCGGCCCGAAAAACGTCGAACTCACCGCCGAAGTGGCCGACATCTGGCAGACGATCCACTTCGTGCCCGACCGCTTCGAGCAGGTGTGGGGCGAGGCGCTCAAGACAGGTCTCGCCAAGCGCGATCCGGAAAAGAAGCCGCTCGAGATCATCGCCGGACAGTTCGTCGCGATCGGCAAGGGCGATCACATCCAAGAAGCCCGTGACGCCGCCCGCGGCCTGATCGGCTTCTACGTGGGCGGCATGGGCGCCAAAACGAAAAACTTCTACAACGACCTCTTCAAGCGGTACGGCTGGGAAGAAGAGGCCGAGGAGATCCAGGATCTCTTCCTGTCCGGGAAGCGAATGGAGGCGTTCGCTGCGGTGCCCGAGGAGTACATCGACTTGTCGGCGTTGATCGGCGACGAAGGGTTCGTGCGCGAACGCATCCAAGTGTTTAAGGAGGTGGGCGTGACCCATCTCAACGTGAGCCCGATCGGCCCGGACCCGCTCAAGCAGATCGAGATGATCAAGGCATGGAGCGAATAGCGGGCTGCCCCAACGCCAAGGCGACGGTCAGACGGTGAGCGACTTCTCTCTCACCCCCAAGAAGCTGAATGACTCGATGTCGACAGTCTTCACGAGTTCGATCTTCCGTTGCCTCGAGGTCTCACCCACCCATGTTCTGGCCGAGCAGAAGGTCGACCAGAACGGCCTCCGCCCGGGTGGCTTCGTGCCGGGACCGGTGCAGTTCAGCCTCGCCGATCTCGTCCTCTGGTATCTCACCTCCGCAGCGATCAACCGCATCGAGCCGATGGCACTCACCTCCGACCTCTCGATCCGGTTCCTGCGCCCGGGACAGGGCCAGATGCTCTACGCCCGAGCCGACCTCGACAAGGCGGGACGGCTGATGATCATCGGGACGGTGAAGATCTGGGTCGACGAGCGCGAAGACAAGCCGATCTCCGTCGCCCAAGGCACATACGTGCTGCCTCAGCCCGCCTAGGGGCGCCGAGCCACCATCCGCACCTCGGCACGGGCATCTGGCAACGCCAGCCCGGTCGTGCCGACCGCTGTCCACGCCGGCCAGGGCTCGACGACATAGCGGTCACGAACCTCCTTAAAGATCGACAGCTCCGCCATGTCGGTGTGCCAGCTGGTCATCTCGATCACGTCGCTCCAGGTCAGGCTCGCCTCGGTCAGCACCAGCGTGATCGAGTCGAACAGCTGGGTGAACTGTTCCTCGGCATCCGCAGCGCACCGACCAGCAGAGCCCATGCCGGTGACCCCGCTCAGAAAGGCAATGCCGTCATGCACAACCGCGGGCGCGAAGTGCCATGCGTCGAACAATGGCCGCTGGGACTCGGGGACAATGTGCTCCATCGCCCGAGCGTAGATCGCTGGCTGTGCGGGTTCGGCCCGGCGGCGTCGGCTATTTCGAGCAGCGCGGGGTCGGAGGCGTGGTTTCGGCCGGCAGCGTGTCGTCGGCTCCCCACTGCGACCACGACCCGACATACAGCCTTGCATCGGGGAGGCCCGCCTTGCGGCGAGCGAGCAGATTGGCGCATGCGGTGACACCAGAGCCGCAGTACACCACCACGTTGTTGCCGTCGGCCCCGAGCTCGCCGTAGTGCTCGGCGAGCTCGGCGTCGGAGCGGAGGTGACCGGCCGCGGAGTTCGCACCCGCCGGCGCGTTCCGAGCACCCGGCACGTGCCCGGGCCTCGGATCGACCGGACTCCCATTGGCGAAGCGGTCGGGAGCACGGGCATCGAGGATCGTCAGCGCACCACCGAGCGACTCAGCGAGAGCCTGCTTGGTGATGACGCAGTCGGCTGGCCACTCGACCGGCGAGAACACCGCTGGCGCTGGGCTGGTGGGTCCCTCGGCCGTTGGCCCTTCCCAGGCGGCGAACCCGCCGTCGAGAACAGCAGCGGGACGCCCAACCGCGTCAAGCATCCACCACAGCCGTGAGGCAATAAGGCCACCAGCATCGTCGTAGGCGACAACCTTGGTGTGGTCGCTGATGCCGAGGCGGCCCATGGCTTCGGCGAACGACGCGGCGGCGGGAAGCGGGTGCCGGCCGGCGTCGGTCGAGGCGGGCGAGGAGAGGTCGACGTCGAGATCAGCGAACACCGCCGAGGCGATGTGCCCACCCTCGAAATCGGCACGCTTCGGTCCGGCGGCGAGCGACCAGCGCACGTCGACGATCGCAAGGTCGGGATCGTCAAGATGGGCCGTGAGCCACTCGACCGAAACGATCGGCCCGAATTCCTCGGTGTTCACATCGCGCTCAGAACGGACGATCACCGACAACGGTGACACGCTCCATGCGCCGATGCATCGGCAAGAAGTCGTTGGTGGCGGCGTGCTGCACCGACCGGTTGTCCCACATCACGAACGTGTCGGGCTGCCAACGGACCCGGCCCTGCACCGACGGGCTCATGATCTGGCGTTCGAGATGGCGCAGGATCTCCGTGGACTCCTCCGGCTCGACATCGAGGATGTGCGAGGTGAACCCGATGTTGGTGTAGATCCCGCGCTCACCCGTCTCGGGATGGGTACGAATCACGGGATGGTGCTGCGCGGGGTACTTCGCCCGCATGGCCTCACGCTCGGCCGGCGCAACTCGATCGGAAAACACCCGCATGTAGTCGTGCACCGCAACGAGATCGTCGACCCGCTCCTTCCGCTCGTCGGACAAACGCTGATATGCCGCGCAGGCGTTGGCGAAGCAGGTGTCACCGCCAAAGGGCGGGACAATTACCCCACGAAGGATCGACCCCATGGAAGGTTCGGCCCGCCAGGTCACATCGCTGTGCCATCCCGCTGCCACGAAGGTCCTGCCTGTGTCGCCGCCGGCCTCCAAAACCACGATCTCGGGATGCCCGTCGTCGTTTTCGGTGAACGGATGCACCTCGAGGTCACCGAACAGTCGACCGAAGGCGATGTGGTCCTCCTGGGAGATGTGCTGATCGCGCAGCACCAGCACCTTGTGGTCGAGCCACGCCTTGCGGAGCTCCTCAGCCGTCTCGGTCGAGATGTCGGCCACGTCGACGCCGGTGATCTCGGCGCCGATCGAGGCGGTGAGCGGGTGGATACCGATGGCCATGGTGTCTTCCTAGAACGGGGCGTCACCGACGACGGTGACGCGCTCAACGTGGCGGGTCTCGGGCCAGAAGTCGTCGGTCGCAAAATGCTGGACGGCTCGGTTGTCCCACATCACGAACGTGTCGGTACTCCAACGGATACGGCACTGCACCGACGGGTTCATGATCTGGTGCTCGAGATGACCGACGATCTCCGCTGACTCCTCGGGTGTGCAACCTTCGAGCTCGCGGACGAACGAGCGGTTGGTGTAGATCGTGCGTTGGCCGGTCTCGGGATGGGTTCGGATGACGGGATGCCGGGCCGGCGGATAGAGCGCCTGCTTCTCGGCCCGCTCCTCCTCGGTGAGACGCTGCCCGAAGGTCATCGAGAAGTCGTGAATGGCGAACAGCGGGTCGACCCGATCCTTCCACTCCTGACTGAGGCGCTGGTAGGCGGCACCGGCGTCAGCAAAGCAGGTGTCGCCGCCCGCTGGCGGGATCACGACACCTCGCAGGATCGAGCCCATCGAGGGTTCGGCCCGCCAGGTGACATCGCTGTGCCAGTTGTTTGCCGCGTACTGGTGCTCGGCGGTGGACTTAATCTTGACGATCTCGGGATAGCCCTTCTTGCCAACAGCGAACGGATGAACCTCGAGATCGCCGAACCGGCGACCGAAGGCGACGTGTTCCTCGACCAAGATGTGTTGGTCGCGCAGGACCAGCACCTTGTGGTCGAGCCACGCCTTGCGCAGCTGCTCGAGGGTCTCCCCCGAGACATCGGCCATATCGACGCCGGAGATCTCGGCGCCCAGTGTTGCGGTGATCGGTCGGACCTCGATTACCATCACCTCCCCCGTTCGCTGAGCGTCGACCGCTCCAGAGTGGCACGATCAGGGGGTGGACGCACCTTCTCTGCGCACCAAGCGCCTCGTGCTTTTGCCACTCAGCAGCGCCGACCTCGACGAGGCCGCCGCGCTGTTCGCCGACCCCCGCGTGATGGTCCACATCGACGGTGGGACGCGAGATCGCTCCACCACCTCGCGTCTGCTCAAAGCCAACGAACGCTGCTGGAAGAACAACGGCTGGGGAATCTGGGCGATCCGAGATGCCACGTCCGGGGCGTTCATCGGCCAAGGCGGGCTTCAGCGCATCCCCGAACTCCAGGAGGCCGACGTCGAATTCAGTGTGATCATTGGGCGTCGGAACTGGCGGACGGGCATCGCTACTGAGGCAGCCAACGCCATCGTTTACGACTCCTGGGGGCGCATTTCGGGCGGCCAGATCCACGCCCTCGTGCATCCCGACAGCGCTGCCAGCGGCCCGTTCCTGCGTGGGATTGGCTTTCGGCGCGACGACGATCAACTCGCCCGCGGTGAAACGCTTGAGGTCTGGCATACCCAGCGTTTGGGCTAATGCAGACACCCCGTCATCTGCCCCTGCAGTATCGGAAGCGATGCCAGTGGCACCGCCTGCCATCGAGATGTTCCGATCAGCTCCAGCTCTCTGGGTCGGCAGGGTCACCGAACAGTTCGATCGAGTTGAACGCCGGATCCGGTTCGACCGATGCACCGTCCGGCCAGATGCCTACTCCGGCGGCCACGTCGGCGCGAACGCCACCCGAGCCCCACTGCACAAAGCCGAAAATCGTGTCGGGGTCGGTTACGTCGCTGCCGGAGTGCAGCGCCGCCTCACCACCGTCGGCTGAAAGACCGCCGAGCACTGATGCCGTGACGAGGACCGATGTCCCCACCGGGATCGTGCCCGAAGCGATTGGGCCTATGTCAACGCAGGTCGCGGACTGACAAATCTGGACACCACCAACGTCGGCATCGGTATCTCCGACATTAGCGATCTCGACATAGCCGTCGTCGCCAAACTCGACGAACACCATCTGCAAATCAGGAAGTTTCACCGCCTCGGGTGGAATCGTGTCGGTGGTCGGTGGCACCGTCTCCTCGGGCTCGGCGTCGGCCGTGCTACCAGACATGTCGCCCGATCCGACGGAGGCGTGGTCGTCATCAGCTGAGTCGTCGCTGCCGCCGCACGCAGTGGCGAGCAGGGCGAACGACATCAGCAGAGTGAGCAAGGAGCGGGGCATCACAAGTCCTCCACGAAGCAGGTCAGGGGGTGACCTAAAGGTAGTAGTCCTCGTCGGGTCAGGGCATGCACCAGCAGTACACCGTGTCTTAGGCGTCGACCTCATCCGGGTCGGTCGACTCCGGCGCAGGTTCCGGCTCGACGTCGAGTTCCTCAACCGTCGCCAACAGCTCACCGATCCGGGCCAACAACTCGGCAGCGCGAATCTCATCCGGCGGCGACGAAGTCAGGGCCTCCTGACGCTGGTCGTAGAGCGATGCGACTTCGGTGAGCACCTCTTCAGGGTTCGAAGGCGCCGGCGGCTTCTCGTCATCGTCGGGCTCAGGCTCGCCGTCCGGCTCGGGGGCAGGTTCAGGGTCGGGATCGACGACGACAGGTCCTAGCAGATCGGAGAAGTCCTCACCGTCGAAGAGACCGTTCAGCGCCTCGGTGAGATTGCTGGCGATCGTGATGCGCTCACCCTCACCGATGGTCGCAATCACTCGCTGCAGGGTGGGCACCGACGCATCTCCCTCGGCCGCCACATAGAGCGGGCGGACCCACAGGATCGAATCACCGATCGGCAACATCAGCAGATCACCGAACTCGACGGTCGAACCATCACGGTTGAGCAGAGAGAGTTCGCTCGATATCGCCTCGTCCTGCGCGATCGCCGAGGCTACGAGGACGGGACCGGGTGCGTCGGGTGAGGTGATCTCGTAGGAAACCAAACGAGACGTGCCGTCGGGTCTCGTCTCGCCAACCATGAAGGCCTCGAGTTCGCGACGGTCGTCGTTTTCATCAAAGGGCACGAAACTCCGCAACGTCACGAAGCTCGGCTCGTCCTCGCCCGGCAACTCCATCAGGGCGTAATACGGGTTGACCCGCTCCTCTCGGGTGACGAGCAGGCCATCCTCATCGACCGTCGTCTCGGTGCCGGCGGCGACTCGGACCTGACGGCCCGGGTTCTGGGCGACGTCCCACCGCTCGGTGCCGATGATGAGACTTTCGGGATCCGAGACCTGGTAGCGGGCCCACATGTTGGTCTGCACGCGGAACAGGTCCTGCGGGTAGCGAAGATGGTCGCGGAGCGCCTCAGGCATGTCGTCGAACGCAGTGAACAGATCCGGGAAGGCCGACATCCAGGCTTCGGCAATTGGGTCCTCGACCGGCATGCGGTAGAAGGCGACGTCGCCATTGTAGGCGTCGACCACGGCCTTGACCGAGTTGCGGACATAGTTGAACGACCCGCCAGCCAGACCACCGTCGAACAGGCGTCCGTTCTCCGAGCGCTGGCTGTAAGGGTAGCGATCGCTCGTGGTGTAGGCATCGATCACGTAGTGGATTCGACCATCGAAGACGACCGGGTAGGCATCGGCGTCGAACCGCAGGAACGGCGCAAGCGCCTCGACACGGTCGTGCACGTCGCGGACATAGATCACGCGGGTTTCGTCGGACACAAAGTTCGAGATCAACGGCTCGATCTGACCGAACCGCATTGCGAACGCAGCCCGTCGGATGAACGACGCCATGCCGACGCCTGACTCGCCGTCGTAGCGAACCGGAACGTCCTGATTGGTCGCGCTGTCGACATAGTCGATTTCGTCGACCGTGGTGCCCACGAGGGCGTACCCGCCAAGGCCTTCACCGTGGTAGATCTGCGGCTGGTCGAGCTGAAGGTCGAGTGTCGGATCGGTCTCGACCGGCAGACCGCCGGCAAGGAAGCTCGGGCTGCCCTCGGGCGTGGTGGCGTTTGCGCCGGCAAGGGCGAGGCCGTAGCCGTGCGTGAGACGAACGTGCTCTCGCTCCCAGCTGAGATCGGCGAGGTTGAGTTCGCGGGTGCCAAGCACGACCTGCGTCAGTTCGCCATTGATTTGGTAGCGGTCGGTGTCGAGCGACGGCGCAAAGGTTGCGCCGACGTCGACCACGGCGCCCTCGAAACGGTAGAAGTCGCGCAGCGCCTCGAACCGATCGAAGGTCGGATGGGTGACGACCGGGTCGAGCACGCGGGTGTTGCGAACGGTCGTGACGTTCTCGCGAAGTTCGCCGGCCGTGACATCCGTCGTGTAGGCGAACGCCGTCTCGATGACGTCGGCAACGGGCTCAAGCCCGAACGCTTCACGGGTCGCATTGATATTGCGCTGGGTGAACTCGACCTCGCGACTCGTCTCGTTGGGCTCGACCTGGAAGCGCTGCACGAACGCCGGGTAAATGCCGCCCATGACGATGGCGACGAACGCCCACAGGCCCACGGCGATGATCGGCAAGGTCCAGCCCCGCTGCCGCAGGTTGAAAACGAGCAATACGACCGCCGACAGCGAAATGGCGATCAGGAGGTAGAGCGCAGGCAGCTGCGCATTGACATCGGTGTAGAGCGCACCATCGACCACACCTCGCCGCGAAACGGTGATTTCGTAACGCTGCAACCAGTAGTCGGCGGCTCGAATCACGGCAAGGACGGCGAGAATCGCCGAGAGGTGCACCTTGACGCTGGCCGTTGTGCGCTCGCCGGAGGCCACCGCCATGCGGATGCCACCATTCAGGTAGTGCGCGATGACCGTGAGGATGAAGATGATGATGGACGCGGCGAACGCCCAATCGACCACATAGGTCAAGAACGGCAACTGGAAAAGATAGAAGCCGATATCGGTGCCGAACTGAGGGTCGGTAATCCCGAAGTCCTGACGGTTGACGAACAGCAGCCACTCTTCCCACTGCGACTGCACACCAGCGGCGGCGAGCAGAGCGAACAAGAACGACACCACAGCACGCACCAGCCGGGAACGGCCGGCGACGAGATCGTGGTAGCGGGCGAGGAGTTCCTCCTCAGGACCGGGTACCCGAGTCTGCGGCGCCGAGCGGTCGGCGAGGAAGAGGTTGATCCACAGCAGAGCGAAGAACACCCCGAAGAAGATGAGGGTCAAGACGATCTTGGCGCCCAACACCGTGCCCCACACATCAGTTCGGTCGAGCGAATCAAACCAGAGGAAGTCGGTGTAGAACCCCGCAATTCCTCGCAGAGACAAGGCGATGACGATGAACGCGGCGGCGAGCACGGCCAAGACGACTCGGCCTCGCCCACCAAACCGAGAGGAACGACCTCGCTGCGGCATCTCTTCTACATTTCGCATGGTCAGATGACTCTACCGGTTGCCCAGAACGAGGCCTTGTCGGCGCTCAGGTCATCGATCGACGCAATCGGGTCCACACGGATCCGCGACTCGACAACCCATCGCTCCGGGTCGTTCGCTGTTTACTCACCGGCCGGACCGATCACCGCTGACACCGCCGCAGCGGCCGCCATCGGCAAACGACGCGATCGGGACTCGCGGTAGAGCCCTCGCACCGTGTCGGAAAGCTCATCGGCATCGTCAGTGCGTTCAGCGACCTCAAGCAACCGGCTGCGCACCGGGTCGAGCGCAACGGAACGCACCTGTTCGTAGCCCTCCTGTCGGGCGGTGGCATCACCACCCAACGCCTCGATGATCTCGTCGAACGCTGCGTCGATCGCCGACTCGTACGGGGCAGCGTGGGCGTCGGCGTCAGCCACGACGATGGTGATGGCGTCAGAGCCGCTCCGCCGGATGCCGTCGAGAAGGGAGCTCTGCTCTTCGACCAGGATCTTCTTGAGGGCCCGCGTCGCGACACTCTCGGCTCGTGCTCGCAGCGCCTGGTTCGGGTCGGTCAAAACGACGGCTTCCTGCTCGGGCTCCGACTCGGACTCAGCGTCGGGCTGGGCCTCTTCCTCAGACTCAGGTTCCGGTTCGTCGTTGCGGTCGCCACGCAGGCGGGCGAACAGGTCATCGACCGCGTCCACGGTCGTCTCGGGTTCGCCGGACTCGGGGGCGTCGGCCTCAGGTTCGGAGGATTCGGACCCGGTCGCCTCGGCAGGCGGCGGGTCGTCAGTACCCGAAGATGCATCATGCTCGTCGTCGACACGTTCATCGTCATCGGCATCGGCGCCTTCGCCGGAAGGGGGTTCGGCCTCGTTGCTGGGTTCGAGCGCCTCGTCGACGTGGGTCAGCGCTTCCATCTCGGCCGTAACGAACGCCGGATCGGGCTCATCGTCGAGATCGCCGGCGGAACCAGGAGCAGCGATCCCGTCGACCAGCGGATGTCCGACCAATCGGGCCGCCTCGATCTCGGCCTCCATGGTCTCCACTGTCGGCGTGAGCTCGTTTGCGATTCGCAAGCCGGCGCGCTCCGCTGAAGCGCGTGCCTCGGGGACCGCATCGACGAGATCCTTCATCGCTGCGTCAAGAGACTGCTGAGCGATCGTCAACGACTCGAGCAACCGGTCACGGCCCGCACGGAGCTGCTCCACTTGGGCTCGGCCCGTCTGCCGCTTTCGAGCCAGGTCACTCAGCATCCGCTCACGCACGGCCTGCGCCTCATTGACCATGTCTCGACCTCGCTGGCGGCCGTCCTCGGCGACCTCCTCAGCGTCACGCTCCGCCGCAGCGAGGGTCTCCTCACGCGCCGCGATGGCCTCCGTTCGGTTCGTGTCGGCGGCAGCGAGCGCCTCGGCCCGGATTGCCTCGGCTTCTCGTTCGGCGCGTTCGGCGCGTTCGGCAGCGGCGGCATGAGCCGCCTCGAGCACCTGGGTCGCCTCGGCACCGAGTGCTTCGGCAACCCGATGAGCCTCCAGCGGCTCCGCGAGCACGGCTTCGACCTCGACGACCCGGGCCGCCAGCACATCACGCTCGCGACGAACTTCTCTGATGACCGCCGCAGCGTGCTGCAGCGTCCGCTGCACCGGCAGCGGGTCGAATCCGCGTCGAACCAGCTCGAACGATGCCTGGTCGAGCTCGCCGGGATCGAGGGATACACCATCGGTCATGGCCATGATCGTAGAAGCGCGTCGCAGAGCGTTGCGGTATCCCCCAACGCAAGCGGGTCAGTCCGCCATGACACCGTCGATCTGGAGCGCCAGTTCGCTGACGTCGCCACCGAGCCCAGCAAGCACCTCGATCGCCTCGTCGAGGGTGGTGACCCCTTCGATCCGGAGGCGTTCCGTGGTCGACTCGGCATCGGCGATGGAGTCGACCGGCACGATGAAAACCTCGGCACCGGCAACCTCGGCGGCACGCGCCTTCTGGGCGACACCACCGACATCGCCAACCGTACCGCCGGCGGAGATCGTGCCGGTCACGGCAACCTTGCCACCCCCGGTGAGTTCACCTTCGGTCAGCATGTCGATGATCGTGAGGGTGAACGCCAACCCGGCCGACGGACCACCGATCGAGCCGGAATCGATGTCGAGTTCGAACGGCAGATCGGCGTCGACGGCCCGCACGGTGACGTCCATGATCCCGATGAAGCCGCCTTCGCGGTCCTCCGGATGGACGCCGAGCGTGACCGGTTGGGTTCGGAGCTCACCAGTGTCGACATCCTCGAGCGTGATCTGGACCTCGGTTCCCGGGTCGGCCGCCGTCAGCGACTCGAGTAGAGATTCGAGGCCGGTGATGATGTCGTCGTCGATCGCCACGATGATCTCGCCGACCTCTAGCAACCCATCGACCGGACCCCCCTCGACCACACCGTTGAACCCGACCCCGCTCTCGACGACCGCCTCGACGCCGAGATATTCGAGCGCAGCGACAACCGCAGACTCTTTCGACACCGCCATCAGCTCGAGATTGCGCTCGCGCTGCTCTGCCGAGGTGCGGGTACCGAAGACTTGTTCACGGGTGCGCAGTTCGACGGCATCGTCTGAGTTCGCGCGGACCCAATCGGCGATGGTGACCTGATCATCGACCGCCACCGTCGTGAACAAGATCTCGCCTTCGGGCTCAAAAATCTCGATTTCAGACGCCTGGACACGGTCGTCAGTGGGCCGAGCTGAACCCGGCTTTAGGGCCACAGCGCCGTCGTCGACGACCGAGTTCCCGGGAAGGATTCGGCCGACCCACTGAGCAGGCACGGTGTAAACGCTCGCCACGCCTGCGAGCAGCAAGGAGACCAGCACGAGCACTACAACGCTGAACCGATCGCGGTACCAGGCGCGTGGCGCGACAGCCGCCACCGGGGATCCCGGGGGTGGCGGTAACATCACCCCCGTCGTGTCCTCCACCGTCATGATCCTCGTGCTCGTCCTTGTGGCGGGAATCCTGGGCACCGGCCTTCGGCCACCCACATCGATGCAGCCTGCCACGTTGCGGGCGGCAAACAGCAGCGAGCACCTACGGCGCCGGATGGGACCGTCGATGCTTGGCGTCGTGCCCGTCGACGACGAGGACGACACGAGCATCATCATGGACAGCCTGCGAGCGATAGGCCTCGTCCGGCACCGCATCGATCGGCCCGTCGTCGGCCGAAAGGCGTACGTGCGCTGGTGGGAACGGATTCGAGCAATCATCGTGCTCGCCGCGTTGGTGGTCGGTCTGGGCATCGCGCTGGCCGCTGTCGTCGGTATCACCGTGCTCGGGCTGGGATTCCTGCTCGAGCGGGCGATCAGCTAACCGGCGGCGAGAGCCGGTCCCGTTAGGGTCAGACAATGCACGATGAAGTCATGGCCCGACGCCGAGCCGCCGCCCAAGCGGGTTTCCTCGACGATCCGGGCACGGCACTTGCCGCCCTCGACGACCCCGATGCGTCCGTCCGCATCGCCGGCCTTCGCAGTGCCGACCGGCTCGACGCACTCGATCCCGACCGACTTGTCACCCTGCTCGCCGACCCAGAGCCTGCGGTGCGCATCGCTGCGCTCGATGTCGCTGCCCACCGGCACGACCCAGACATCGTCGGGCTGCTCGACGACCCCGAGCCTGCGGTCGTGGAGATGGCCGCGTGGGCATGCGGCGAGCGCGACAGTGGTCCTCGGTCCCCCACATCCCGACTCGCCCAACTCGCAACCGGGCACGACGACCCGCTCGTACGGGAGGCGGCCGTCGCGGCGATCGGTGCGATCGGCGACGAACTCGGGCTGCCCGCCGTGCTGGAGGCAACCACCGACAAACCCGCAGTGCGACGTCGCGCCGTGCTTGCCCTCGCGGCCTTCGATGGCCCCGAGGTCGACGCGGCCTGGGAACGAGCACGTACCGACCGCGACCGGCAAGTACGCGACGCCGTCGACGAGTTGTTGGGCCCGGCCGACGTAGCGTGAACTCAGCGACGCCCGCGGCGGCCGCCCCCGTCGTCCATGAACATCGCCTGCACCGATTCATAGTGCTCAATGACCTTGCCGGCACCGAGCACCACCGACTCGAGCGGCGAATCGACCCGACGCACGGGCACCTCGGACTCGGCGGTGAGGCGCAGATCCATGCCCTTCAGCATCCCGCCGCCACCGACTAGGTGCACGCCCTGCACGATGAGATCCTGAGCGAGCTCTGGCGGGGCCTGAGCGAGACAGCTCACGACCGAATCCACCATCGCCGCGAGAGGTTCCTCGATGGCAACCCGGATCTCGTTGGGCGTGAGCACCACCGTCTTGGGCAGGCCACTCATGAGCTCACGGCCGCGCACCTCGGCGCTGACTTCGCCGTTGGTCGGGTACGCCGACCCCAGCACGATCTTGATCTCCTCGGCGGTGCGCTCACCGACTGCGATGCCGTACTCGCGGCGGAAATACCTTTGAATGGCGTTGTCAATGTCGAACGAGCCGACCCGGACCGCCTCAAGCGCGACGACGCCGCCAAGGGACATGAGGGCGCTCTCGGTGGTGCCGCCCCCGATGTCGATCACCATGTTGCCGATTGGTTCGTTGATCGGCAGGTCAGCACCGATCGCAGCGGCAACGGGCTGCTCGATGAGTCGAGCATCGGCGGCGCCTGCGCGCCGCGCGGCTTCGGTGACGGCTCGACGTTCAACGGCAGTGATCGCCGACGGCACACAGATCACGACGCGCGGCCGGTTGAGCCGGCTCACACCGACCCGCTGCAACAGCAGCCGGATCATGCGCTGGGTGACCTCAAAGTCGGTAATCGCCCCCTTGCGCAGCGGCCTCACGGCCACGATGTAGGACGGGGTGCGGCCGATCATCTGCCACGCCTCATGGCCCATTGCTAGGACCTCGCCGGACCGACTGTTAAGCGCGATCACAGAAGGCTCGTTCAAGACGATGCCCTCACCTCGGGCGTACACCAAAGTGTTGGCTGTGCCGAGATCGATCGCGAGGTCGCGTGCCAGGGTCAGGTCTCCTCAACTGATGAGTCGTCGAACCGAACGATACCGCTCGGCTGAGGGTGAGGTCGCGATCGATCGTCCGGTGCGAGCGCCCGGAGCTGTTCCTGGAAGCCGGATTCGACAGGACGACGGCGACGAGACCACAACCACAACAGCACGGAACCGAGCGTTGCGGCGAGGAACGGCAAGACGAGGAAGACGACGGCGTCGCTCACGACTCTCCCTCCGGTGCAATGTCGGTGATGTGCTGGGATTCGAGGCCCCACGACTCGCCTGCGGACCAGCGCTCACGCTTCCAGATCGGCACGGTCGCCTTGAGGGTGTCAATACCGAACCGGGCCGCCTCGAAGGCAGCCGGCCGGTGGGGGGCGGACGCAACGACGATGACTGACGATTCGCCGATGTCGACCGGGCCGATCCGGTGAATCAGCACCACGCGTCCGAGGTCGGGCCAGCGGCTCCGCATCTCGGCGGCAATGTCGGCG
>CAJWHS010000066.1 GCA_913041415.1 uncultured Acidimicrobiaceae bacterium
CCAACGGCGCCGGCAAATCGACCATCCTGAAGGTCATCACCGGACTCGGCACGCCTGAACGGGGCGTCGTTCGGCTCAACGGACAAACCATCACGTTCGCCACCCCAGAGATCCGCGGTGGGCTCGGCATCGAAATGCTCCCCGGCGGTCAGGGCACGTGGCAGGCCATGACCGTCGCCGACAACCTCGAGATGGGCGCCTTCCGGTACCGACGCGACCCGGCCGACGTGAAGCGTCGCATCGCCCGGGTCAAGGAGCTGTACCCGTCGCTCAACGACCATCTCACCAGGCGGGCCGGTGACCTGTCGGGCGGGCAGCAGCAGATGCTCGCCCTCGCCCGGGTGATGCTGCACGAACCCGACGTGATGATCATCGATGAACTCAGCCTCGGGCTCGCACCAACCGTCGTCCAGGATCTGCTGAGCCACATCGACACCCTGCGCGCAGCGGGACAGACGATGATCATCGTCGAGCAGTCACTCAACGTCGCGCTCGCAATCGCCGACCGGGCCGTCTTCCTCGAGAAGGGCCAGGTCCGGTTCGAGGGCGACGCCCAGGAACTCGCCGATCGTGACGACCTTGCGCGAGCCGTGTTCCTCGGAAAGGAGGGCGGCTGATGTCGAACCACCTGCTCGCCGTCCTCGGGCTCTTCGAAGGGCCGGCCCCGACCCGCAATGTCTGGTTCGACGGTGTCGTCTTCGGCCTCGTTATCGGCCTGCTGGCAATGGGGGTCATCCTCATCTACCGATCGACCAAGGTCATCAACTTCGCCGTCGGCAACATGGGTCTGCCCGGCGCCACCCTCTTCGCACTCCTGGTCATCAACTGGGGATGGCCGTTCTGGCTCGCCCTCATCACCTGCCTGCTCATAGGGGCACTGATCGGCACCGTCATCGATGCCACGGTCATCTGGCGACTCTTCGACCGCCCGCGCGTCATGTTGCTGGTCGCCACCGTCGGCCTCAGCCAGCTCATGCTGGGCGCCAACCTCGCCCTGCCCGACGTCGACACCGACGTCGCCCAGATCCGCTTCCCCGCCGCGATCGGTCGGTCGTGGGGCGACATCGTCGGACTCACCCCCACCGGCAACCAAGTCCAGATCCTGATCGCCGTGCCGGCGGTCGCCCTCGCTCTCGCCTACTGGCTCAACCGCACGACCTTCGGCAAGGCCGTCACCGCATCAGCCGACAACCCGAGCCTGTCCCGCCTTGCCGGTATCAGCCCCCGCACCATCTCCACCATCGTGTGGACGGTCGGCGGCTTCCTCGCCACGTTCTCGATGATCCTGCTGAGCAGCGGCGGACCCAGCACCGGTGTCAGTAACCTCGGCATCACGACACTCAACCTGGCGCTCATCGCAGCCGTGCTCGGCGGGATGCGCTCGTTCACTCGGGCGATGGTCGGCGGTGTCGTGATCGGCATCCTCACCAACATCTTGCAGTGGTACTACTCCCGCGAGGTCGGCCTCAACAGCTTCATCTTCTTCGTCGCCGTCCTGATCGCCATCTATTGGCAGCGCCGACCGGGCGGCAATGAAAGTTCGGCCTTCACCCCGAAGGTCCGGCCGATCCCTGCCCACCTGCGCGAGATCTGGTGGATCCGCAACATGGCGAAACTCACGGTCGGCGCCCTGTTGCTGATTGCGTTCGTCCTGACCTGGTACCACGAGCGGCTGCTGTACGTGGACTTCCCACCGTCACGCTTCTTCCTCTACTCGACGATCATCGTCTTCGCCCTCGTCGCATCGTCGGTCACCGTCATCACCGGATGGTCGGGCCAGTTGTCGCTCGCCCAGATGGCGTACGCCGGCATCGGCGGCCTATTGGCCGTCCACCTCCACGATGGCTTCTCGATGGATGTCGGGTTCGGCTCGACCCGACTGTTGAAATTCGAACTGGTCGGCGTCACCCAGGGCTGGGCGATCATCGTCGCCGCCTTTGTCACCGCCGGCATCGCCGTGCTCACGGGCCTCACCGCGCTGCGAGTTCGGGGCCTGATGCTGGCCGTCGTCACGTTCGCGTTCGCGAACGCCGCGCTCGGCTACCTCTACACCCGTCCGTTCTTCAACGGTGGCCAGCGCACGCCGTCGGTCGAACGCGGCACCTTCTTCGGCGTCGACATGTTCGACCAGCGCAACTTCTTCTACTTCACGACAGGCAGTGCGCTAATCGTTCTGCTGATCCTCAACCATCTGCGCGGCTCGGCGATCGGCCGCCGGATCTGCGCCGTTCGCGACAACCCCGACACTGCCGCCGCCTACACGGTCAGCCCCACCCGCACGAAGCTGCTGGCGTTCGGTCTCGCCGGGTGGGTCGCCGGCCTCGCCGGTGGCCTCTTCGCCAACCTGCTGCCCGCCGTCCGCTACGGCGACGCCCATTTCCTGATCGGCGAATCGCTCGAGGTCGTCGGCATCGCCGTGATCGGCGGACTCGGTTCGATCACCGGCGCCATCCTCGGTGCGCTGTGGGTGATCGGTCTGCCGGCGTTCTTCCCCGACAACGAACTCGTCCCGCAGTTCACCTCGTCGGTCGGCCTGCTCATCATGTTGATGTACTTCCCGGGCGGGTTCATCCAGATCGCCAACAGTGCCCGCAACGGCATCGTGTCGTTCGCCGAACGCCGCATGGGCCTTGAGCCGGACCCGGTATCGAGCACGGTCGCACCGGCGTCGATCAGCCGCCGCAGCAGCGACGAGCCACTCCCCGACGTCACTCTCAAGGTCGAGGATGTCAAGGTTACGTTCGGCGGCAACGTGGCGGTGGCCGGCGTGAACCTCGAGGTGCGTCGCGACGAGATCGTCGGCCTGATCGGCACCAACGGTGCCGGAAAGTCGACCTTGATGAACGCCATCGGTGGCTACGTCTCGTCGACCGGCACGGTCGAACTCCTCGGCAGAGACATCAGTTCCAAGAGCCCATCACAGCGAGCTCCGCTCGGGCTCGGCCGCACGTTCCAGGCGGCAACCCTGTTCCCGGAGCTGACCGTGCGCGAGACGATCCAGGTCGCCCTGGAGGCCCGCAAACGATCGTCGTTCGTGCTGTCGGCACTGTTCCTCGACGGCCGAGCCGAGCGGCGTCAACGAGCCGGGGCCGACGAGTTAATCTCGTTCCTGGGCCTGGGCCGCTACGCCGACTCGTTCATCAGTGATCTGTCGACCGGTACTCGCCGCATCGTCGAACTCGCCGGCCTGTTGGCGGTCGACGCCAAGGTCCTGTGTCTCGACGAACCAACGGCAGGCGTCGCCCAGCGAGAAACCGAGGCGTTCGGCCCGTTGATCCAGGAGATTCGACGCGAACTCGGAGCGTCGATGTTGATCATCGAGCACGACATGCCGCTGATCATGAGCATCTCGGACCGGGTGTACTGCCTCGAGTCGGGCGCGGTGATCGCGTCGGGCGAACCGGCCGAGGTTCGCAACAACCCGGCCGTGGTGGCCAGCTACCTGGGCACCGACGTTCGGGCGATCGAGCGCAGCGACAGCGGCACGACCTCCTAGATCGGCGGCAGTCGCCTCGCAGCAGGCGGTCAGTCGCTCGCCTGGTCGTCGGTGACCGGTGCCGGTTCGTGGGTCTCGATGGTGGCCGGAGCAGGCGCCGGCTCGAGCGTATGATCGCCCTGGTGCCGGAACCACACGGTCTGCTGGGGGAACGGGATCTCGATACCCGCCTCATCCAGCGCTTCCTTAACCCGCAAACGAATCTCACGCTCGACCGACCACTGCATCGAAGGCTCGGTCTTCACGGCAAGCCGGATCGCGATGCCGCTCGCGCCGAGGTTCTGGATACCCCACACCTCGGGGCGTTCCATCAGCTCGTCGCCGCCCCATTCGGGGTCTTCCCACAGGCCGTCGGCGACCCGCTGGATGATGCCTTGGGCGTAGCGGAGATCGACGTCGTAGGCCACCTCAACATCGATCACGGCTCGGGACCACAGCTGGCTGTAGTTGCCCACCCGACCGATCTCACCGTTGGGGATGTGCCACACGGTGCCGTGGACATCACGCAGGGTCGTGGAGCGCAACGACACCACTTCAACGGTGCCGGTGGCGGGCCCGATATCGATGACGTCGCCCACGCCGTACTGATCCTCGATCAACATGAACAGCCCGGAGAGGAAGTCCTTCACGACCGACTGGGCGCCGAAGCCGAGCGCCAGACCACCGATACCGGCACCGGCGATCAGCGGCGCGAGATCGATGTTGAGCTGGCCGAGCACCAGCAGGGCGGCGACCCCCCAGACTGCTGCGCCGACGATGCTGCGGAGAACAAGACCGATGGTCTCGGCGCGGGCATCGGCACGCTTTCGGGCGGTCTCTTCGATCAGGAGTCGACCGGGACCGCGTTCGCGCAACTGGCTGAGTGCGTTGTTCTCGGACGGATTCGCGATCGCTTGGGTGAAGCGGACGACGGTCCGCTGCAACAGCCGCGTGACGGCCCAAGCCGCCAGCAGGATGAGGGCGATGCGGATCGGTCGGTCGAGTATCCACTCAGCGGCGACCGCCCAGAACTCACTGCCGGTCCACTCGAAGACCCGCTTACAGGTGAACGTAGGTTCGAGACCGCACACATCGGTCAACGGATCGGTCGCTTCCTGGCCCAACACGCTTGTCATGACCGCGACGGTATGCGGCGGCGCCGAAAGTCTGGTGGATAAGCAATCTTGCTGCATATGCAAGCTTTTTGATAGCTTTTCTTTGTATGCACCAGTTTCGTATCGGAAAAGCAGCGCAGCTGCTGGGTGTCAGCCCTGACACGGTCCGGCGCTGGGCCGATCAGGGACGCGTCGCAACCGTGCGCACCGACGGTGGCCAGCGCGAGATCGAAGGGCCCGAACTGGCCCGCCTTGCACTCGAGCTCGGCGACCGACCACTCGATGACGCCGACTCGGTGTCGGCGCGCAATCGCTTTCCCGGACTCGTCACCCGGGTAATCCGCGACACGGTGATGGCACAAGTCGAGATCCAGGCCGGGCCCCACCGGGTGGTATCGCTCATCTCGGCCGAAGCGGTCGACGCGCTCGGGCTCGAACCAGGAGTCCCTGCGGTCGCCTCGATCAAATCGACGAACGTCGTCATCGAACGGGCCACGTGAGCGGACGGATCGTGGCGCTGATCGGCGCCGTTGCAGCGATCGTCATCGCGCTCGCCGTACTCGGCGCAAGGGGTGACGCCGATACGCCACTCGTGTTCGCGCCATCGTCGCTCGCCCCATTCGAAGCCGACCTCGACACAGCGTTGATCGAATCTGGCATCGGCCCGGTCGAGTGGGTGTTCGCCGGGAGCCAATCGCTCGTCACCCAACTGATCGACGGCGCACCGGCCGACGTGTTGATCACCGCCGATGCCGCCACCTTCGCCCGGGCGAACGCCGCCGGTGTGACCTGGGACGACGGCCGCAACCTCGTCACCAACCGCCTCGTCCTGGCGGTGGCACCTGGAAACCCCGGAGGCATCTCATCGCTCAACGATCTGGGCCGCAGCGACCTGCTCGTCGGCGTCTGCGCCCCCGAGGTCCCATGCGGCCGCCTGGCCATGGCAGCGACAAACAGCCGAGTGGCGATCGACGCCGACACCGAAGAGACGAACGTCCGGGCGTTGACCACGAAGCTCGCAGCGGGCGAGCTCGATGTCGGGCTCGTGTACCGCACCGATGCCCGAGCCGCAGGTCTGGAGACCATCGCCGACGACACGCTCCGCCAGACGACCACCGCCTACCGGGGCAGCGCGAACCCAGACGGTGCCGGAGTGCTTGCGTCGTTCCGCAGCGGCGCAGCACATGCCGTGCTCCTCGAGGCCGGCTTCCTCGACGTGACGACATGAAGCCGCCGACCGCACGTCCGTCAGCACTCCTGCTGATCCCTGCCGGGGCCGGCCTCCTGCTCGTGGCCGTGCCGGTGATCGGCCTGCTGCAAAGGGCGCCGTGGTCGTCGCTGCTCGACCGTCTCACGAGCGACACCGTGCTCGACGCAATCCAGGTCTCGGTCACGGTCAGCGTCACCGCCGCGATCGTCGCTGCCGGGCTCGGCTTGCCGCTCGCCTGGCTGCTCGCCCGTCACGACAGCCGGTTGGCGACGATCGTCCGGGCGGCCGTACTGGTGCCGATGGTGTTACCGCCGGTCGTTGGCGGCACCGCCTTGTTGTTCGCGCTCGGGCGACGCGGCCTCGTCGGACAGTGGCTCGACTCCTGGTTCGGCATCTCGCTGCCGTTCACCACCGCCGGAGCGGTCGTCGCTGCCAGCTTCGTCGCGCTGCCGTTCTTCGTCACGACGGTCGAGGCATCACTTCGGCAGGCCGGCACCGACCTCGAGGAAGCAGCGGCCGTCACCGGAGCCGGCCCACTCACCGCCTTCGTCACCGTGACCGTGCCCGCCTCACGCGATGCGATCCTCGCCGGTCTCGCGTTGGCATGGGCCCGAGCCCTCGGCGAGTTCGGCGCAACCATCACCTTCGCCGGCAACCTCGCCGGCCGTACTCGCACGCTGCCGCTTGAGATCTTCTTGGCGCTCGAATCGGACCCTGAGTCGGCTATCGCCGTGAGCGTGCTCCTCCTCTCGATCAGCTTCGCCGTATTGATCGTCCTGCGGGGACGGTGGGTCTCTCGTGGCTGAGCAGCTGTTCATTTGCGGTCGCTTCCGACGCGGCGACGTCGATTTTGAGCTCGACCTTAAGCTCCCCACCGGCCGCATCGCCGTCGTCGGCCCGAACGGCAGCGGCAAATCGAGTCTTCTGCGCCTGATCGCCGGACTCGAAGCGCTCGACGACGGCCACCTGACCCTCGACGGCATGCCCCTCGATCACCACCCCGAGATCTTCGTTCCACCGTACGAGCGACCGATCGCGATGTCGTTCCAGGAACCGCGTCTCTTCGCCCACCTACGGGTGATCGACAATGTCGCCTATCCCCTCCGACGCGCCGGCCGCCCTCTCGACGAGGCGCGTATCCAACTCGACCGGGTCGGGGCCGGCGCCCTCGCCGAGCTGCGGCCCGCTCGGCTCTCGGGCGGACAGGCCCAACGGGTTGCGCTCGCCCGCGCCCTCGCCGTCGACGCCCCAACACTGCTGCTCGACGAACCGCTCGCCGCGATCGACGAAGCCGGCCGCAGCGAGGTCGGCGCACTTCTCCGGTCGCTCGACACCCGCCGCATCGTCTGGGTCACCCACGATCCGGCCGATGCCGGCGACGCCGATGTCATCGTCTCGATCCGGGACGGCGTCGTGCGCCAGACTGCGACCTAGATGACCAGCACCGACCCCACCGCCGCCTTCCGTCTCGACAACAAGGTCGTCCTGATCACCGGCGCGAGCAGCGGACTCGGTGCCCGGTTCGCCCGGGTCGCCTCGGCCGCCGGCGCGACGGTCGTGGTGGCCGCACGACGGGCCGACCGGCTCGCCGAGCTCGTTGACGAACTCGATGACGCCCTTGCCGTCGAGGTTGATCTCACTGCGCCCGGAGGGCCAGAGGAGTGCATCGCCCAATCGATCGAGGTCGCCGGCCGCATCGATGTCCTCATCAACAACGCCGCGATCTCTCAAGTGGCACCGGCACTCGACTTCAGCACCGAGAACTTCCGCCACGAGATCGAGGTCGACCTTGTCGCTCCCTTTGCACTTGCCCGCGACGTCGCCCGCGACGCGATCACCAATGGTCGCCCGGCGTCGATCATCAACATCGGCTCGATCCTCGGCGAGGTCGGAGGCGGCAAGCTCCGGGTGCCGGGCTACGCCGCAGCCAAAGGCGGTCTGCACAACCTCACACGCGAACTGGCGTCGCAGTGGGGCCGCAAGGGAGTGCGCGTGAACGCAATCGCACCGGGCTGGTTCGAGACCGAAATGAACGAGGCCATGTTCAGCGACGGTGGTGGCCAGGCGTACATGGAAGCGGGCGCAGCGATGGGTCGACCTGGCATCGAGGGCGAACTCGACGGGGCCATGCTGTATCTCGCGAGCGACGCCTCGAGCTTCGTGACCGGTCACGTGCTCCAGGTCAGTGGTGGCTGGACCGCCACCTGATTGCGCCCCGAGGTCGGGCGGCCCATCGCGGCGGCGATGGAACGCACCTCCTCCCCCAAAGGGTGCGCGCCATCGCCCCGCAATTCGGAGCCGAACGGGCTCCGTCGTCGCCACTCGGATTCCCGCAGTGGCGAAGCGGTCGCCATGTTGCGCCCGTCACACCTCGGACGTCAAGGGGTTGGGACAGTTCGTGCACAAAACCGGACGGATCGTCTCAGGAGGTGAGATCCGAGACCGGAATCAGTCGGCACGAGACCTGGGGCTCGCGGCTGGGTCGCACGAACCGGATCCCCATGCCTCCGTGATCGTGGGTGTCGGGCCGGATCCAATTCAGCACGCCCGGATCTTCGTGGGCGACGACGATGCGTAGCTGCGAGCCATCACGCACTGCGTTCTTCTTGTCGATGTAGCCTCACCGGTCGAGTAGTTCGCAAGGTTCTCCATCCAGTGATTGCACAGCTGGAAGTTCCAGTGCTGTGTCGGCATCTCCTCGAACTCGACGACGAGCGCCATGCCCTCGGGCACTCGCCAGTAACCGAACTCGAAGTGGCGGTCGTCAGGTGAGCCACCGATGCGTTCGTACCACTCACGGGTGAAATGGCAGTCGTTCTCTCGAGTGAGCAGATCGTTGGTCCAGCCCTCGTAGTCGGCCTTCTGGCCACGGCTCAGCTGGCCGGCGATGGCAAGCCGTTCGGCCATGTCCTCGGGCGATGCCGTCTCCGGCTGCTCATGTTCGTCGAGGCACTCGATCACCAGACGCGGCGGCGTCTGTTCGTTGCGGTCATCCCAGACGACTCGGCCCATAAGCTCTCGGGTGGTCGACGCCATCGACATCCAGGCAGAACTGTCGCCGGGCGGGTCGACCGACAAGATGAAGTCGACCGTGCCATCGGCGTTAGCGATGTCGCCGAGCACGAGCGTGTGCGGCGTGAGCGCGATGTTCGGGTTGAACGTCGCGAGATGATCCTCGGCGTCGAGGCCGACGGGAACGGCACCGACCTCGTCGGGAATCGGCGGGCTCCACGCGGACAGGTGGGTGTAGACGTCGCCGGACGTGCCGGTGATGCGGTAGCGATAGCGAGCGTCGACCGGTTGAACAATGTGGTCCTGGTTGGGCGACTGCACCCCGATGCCGCCCTTGAGCGGAGGAGGAATCAACCCGGTGAAGCGGGGCTTGGTGCCCGGGGTGCGGCGCTCGATCACACGGAAGTTGCCCATCATGAGCATTCGGGCGAGATAGCAGTAGCCCTCGACCGCATCCTGCGGGTCGCCTACAGCGGTCTCACGGGCCACAATCCGGCCCGCAGCCTTCAACTAGTCACAGAAATCGTCCCACGCCTCACCGCTCATCAGCCGGGCGCGGCGTGCCGAGTCACCGCTCATCATCTCCCCCTCGTGCTCCGGCACCGATCGCTGTCTCAGGTGTCGATGCCCAGAGCCTCGCTGAGGAACGCCGACTGCACCAACAAGAGGTTCTCGGCGACCTCCTCCTTCGGCGTCATGTGGGTGACTCCGGAGAGTGGGAGCACCGTGTGGGGCTTGCCCGCCTCGAGCAGCGCCCGGCTCAACTGCAGCGTGTGGGCGGCGACGACGTTGTCGTCAGCGAGGCCGTGGATCAACATCAACGGCGGCAGTTCCCGGTCTCCGAGCGCAGCCGCATCGGCGCAGAGGTCGGTGCGCTCATAGTTGGCCGGCTCTTCGTTTGGGTTCCCGAGGTAGCGCTCGGTGTAGTGCGTGTCGTAGAGCCGCCAGTCGGTGACCGGCGCACCGGCGATCGCTGCGTGGAAGACGTCGGGACGCCGCAACACGGCAAGGGCCGCCAGATAGCCGCCGAACGACCAGCCCTTGATCGCCACTCGAGACAGATCGAGAAACGGATGCTCGGCTGCCATCGCATGGAGCGCATCGACCTGATCGTTGAGCACCGGTGCTGCGAGATCGCCCCGGACCGCGCGTTCGAACGCCGGACTACGGCCGGGGGTGCCGCGGCCGTCGGTCACGATCACGGCGAAACCCTGATCGGCGAACCACTGCGACGCAGAGAAGAGGCCGGCCACTCGTTGCACCCGCTGGGCGTGGGGGCCGCCATACGGCTCCATGAGTACGGGAAGCGGGGTGACCCCGTCGTGACCGCTCGGACGGACGAGTGCCGTCGCGAGGTCTCGCTCGCCGACCGCATGGAACGTGACGTTGAGATCCATCGCCGGGATCTCGCTGAGGTCGACGAGATCGCCGATCGGCTCGTTGTTCGACACGACCGTGCTACGACGCTCAGTGGGGTTCATCGAACGCACGGAGCGCACCATGGTCGAGCCACCGACGACAGCCCCGTGGAACTCGAGGGCCGGGCTTAGCTCGTGCTCGGTGCCATCCCAGTCGACGTGTACCAACGTCATCTCGGTCGGGTCGTGCGAGGCGGCGAGGAGCACCCCGTGATCGCTCACGTCGATCACCTTGCGGAGCTGTAGGTCGTCGCCGGTAATGGCTTCGCCATCGACACAGAGGCGACGGGCCGCACCACGGTCTTCGACGGTGATGAGCTTGCCGCCGTGCAGGCGAGGCGTGCCGGGGATGAGTTCGACCCAGTGCTCGTCGGTCACCCGATGGCGCTCGGCGCACACACCGGTGTCGGGATCGGCATCGAGGATGGCGAGCGTGCGCTGGTTGCGGGTCTGCACGGTGAGGATGAGACCCTCGCTCGACCACGAGGCGTCGGCGAGGTACTCCCACTGTCCCGACGGATTCCACTCAACATGACGTCGCTCGCCGTCGAGTCCGATGATGGCGAGCGCGACCTCGGCATTGGGTGTGCCGGCACCGGGATACCGGATCGGGCGGGGAGCCTTGGCCGGCGTGATGGGTGCGGCAATCCACCAAGTGTCGATCGGTGCGACATCGACCCGTTCGACGAGTAGTCGCTGCGAGTCGGGCGCCCACCAGAAGCCGCGGGTACGGCCCATCTCCTCGCCGGCGATGAACTCTGCCGCCCCCCACGAAATCGTGTCGCCGTCCTCGTGGATCACGCTGCGGTCCCCCTGGGCATCGATCACCCGAAGACCGTCGTCGGCGACATACGCAACCGCCGACCCGTCGGGCGCCAGGCGAGGGTCGAAGCCTCCCGGCACAGTGGCGAGAAGCTCGGCCGTGCCGGCGACGAGGTCAGCACGTCCGATCTGACCACCGAGCGCGAAGCAGGCGGTGGTCAGATCACGGTCGGCGTCGAACGCAACGATGCCGCCTCCGCTCTCCCGTGCCCGTTCGCGGCGAGTCTGTTCTTCCGGCGGCAGGTCGGCGTCGTCGGCGCCGAGCGCCGCCGGTTCGACAACACGACGCTCCGCTGCGGAGTTGACGTCGAACACCCAGAGGCCGTTGACCGGATCCTCCGGCCCGGACGAGCGAAGGAACGCGACCCGAGCACCATCGGCCCCGACGACGATGTCGCGGGGAGCGCCGAGGGTGAAGCGTCTCGTGACGGCATTGCGGCGGGGATAGGACTGCGCGCTGGCCATGTCGGCATCATGCCCCACGCCAGGGCCTCATCGGCCGCCCGGGGCTCGAACGGTGAAACGTTCGGCGCTACTCGGACCGATCGGTGCCGGCGACGTTCTCGCGCTTCATGGCGCCGAGAGGGTCGGCTCGGAAGGCCTGGACCGAGGCCTGATGGCCGGCGAGGGCCTGGAACTCCTGTCCCGCCCGGATTGCGGCCCGTCCGCCGCGCACATCGAATTGGCGGTGCACCAAGCGCTTCTTGATCTGTGTGAGATCGGTGGCGACACCGGCGATACGAACCGCGACGGCGAGCACTTCGTCGGCCAACCGGTCGGCCGGGTAGGCCCGGTTCGCCCACCCGATACGAGCCGCTTCGATCCCGTCGACGGCATCGCCGGTGAGCAGGGCCTCCATGGCGTGGCGCATCCCGAGCAATGGCTCGTGGTACTGCCAGTCGGGCGGCGAGGCGACACGGACCACCGGATAGGAGATCTGCGCATCCTCGGCGACATAGACGAGGTCGCAGGCCGACGCGAGCTCGGTCGCACCTGCCATCGCATAGCCGTGCACCTGTGCGATGACCGGCTTGGCGAGATCCCAGATCGAGAACCAGCCGTCGGTGGCTTGACGACTCCACGCGCCGTCGCCCGGCGCCGAGTGGTACGGCGGATCGTCCATCAACCCCGACGAGAGGTCGTACCCCGACGAGAAGCAATCGCCGGCACCACGGATCACCGAAACCCGGACGGCGTCGTCGTGATCCTGGGCTTGGAGGGTGGCGAACAGCTCGGCCCGCATCGCGGTCGAGATCGCGTTCTTCTTCTCGGGCCGGTTGAGCGTGACGTACCGCACCCCGTCGGCGGCGTCGGTGATCGTGATCAGTTCCGTCATCTCAGACTTCCTCGGCGAGCTCGGACGCTCCGGTGATCGACGCAGCGATCTCCAGCGCCTCGAGATCCTCGGTGCGAAGGATCACCCCGGTCAACCCGTCGGGCAGGACCTCGTCCCAACGTTGGGCGATCCTCGACGCCGGACCGAAGAGGGCACCGGCATCGATGTAGTCGTCGGGCACGGCGGCGATCGCCTCGTCTTTGCGGCCCGCGAGCCAGAGTTCCTGAATTCGAGCTGCGGCCTCGGGCCACCCGCGCTGGGCCATCGCATCACGGTGGAAGTTGTTGTCCTCGCTGCCCATGCCCCCCACATACATGCCGGTGAGGGGCTTCTTCGCGTCGATCGCTGCCTGGACGTCGTCGGTGACCTCGATGGTGAGGTTGCCCATGATCTCGAAGTTGTCGGGCCGGCCGCCACGCCGAGCCCAACCCTGTTCGAGGTTGGCGCCGTGGATGGACCAACCATCGGAGCCGTACCCCATCGGCAACCACCCGTCGGCGACCTCGGCAGCAAGGGCGGTGTTCATCGGCCCGCCCGACGCGATCCAGATGTCGACCCGGCCGGCCGGGTGCAGGATCGACTTCAGCGCCTTGCCCTCACCGATCGCGCGCGGGCCATCGAACGGCAACGAGAGTTCGGCCCCCCGGTGTTCGACCGGCGCCTCCCGATCGACGACCTGCCGCATGATCGAGACATAGTCACGCAGGCGCCGATTGGGACTCCCCCACGGCTGGCCGTACCACCCCTCGACGATCTGTGGACCGCTCACCCCGAGGCCGATGATCACGCGATCGCCGCCGGCGAGCTGGTCGATCGTCAGCGCATGCATCGCCGTCGCCGCCGGTGTGCGGGCCGACACCTGGACGACACCCGTGGCCAGCTTGATCCGGGAGGTGTGCGCGGCAAAGAAGGCGAGGGGGCTCAACGCATCAGCGCCGTAGGCCTCTGCGGTCCATACGGAGTGGAAGCCGAGACGATCGGCGGCCGTGACGAGATCAAGCGGCACGTCGAGGTGCTTCGCCCGGTAGAGCTCCAGGCCGAGTCCGAGTTTCACGGTGACGATGCTAGGACGGCAGTCGGGCCAAGCCTGAACTCCGACGGAACGTGGCCGACATCTCGTTCCGGCCGATCGTCCCCGATAGCGTCCCCGGCGTGTCGCCGAGTCCCCCGCCCCAGGATCGCCGTGCCCGGTTCGACCGGCGGATCGAGACCCAGCGGGCGGGCGACCGGCCCTGGGGCGACGGCATCTACCGGCGGCGAATCACCGTGCGCCGCACGGGGTCGACCACCGTGGTCGGCGAACTCGAAGACGACTTCCATCACTTCGGTGTGCAGATCGACCACGACGAAAGCGAGATCACGGCGATCGTCGCCGACGCGGAGCGACATCCGTGGGACATCTGCGCGGAAGCCGACTGACCGATCCAGACGGTCATCGGCACGACCCTTCGGGATCACCCG